>CAXBDS010000066.1:0-22593 GCA_963974355.1 uncultured Opitutaceae bacterium | reverse complement strand
CCGGGGCGACGTTCACTTACGTATGGTATCTCGATGAAGATTCCGGGCCGATGCCGGATGAACCGAGTTCAAAGGCGTGGTTGTATCACAGTCACGTCGCGCCGCAGGAAGAGACGAACCTGGGGTTGGTCGGCTTCATCATTGTGACCGATCCGAACCGCGCGCGAGCCGATGGCACGCCGAACGATGTGGATCGGGAGTTTGGCGCGCTCTTCATGATTTTTGACGAGAGCGGCCTCGGCGCCGAGGCCAAGGAGGCGGCCGAGTATGCGAGCTTGCCGGGAGCGGCGCCGGCCGCGCTGACGTGGACTCAGATGCAGGAACAGGTGGAGCAGGGCTCACGGTTTGCGATCAACGGTCGCGTCTTTGGCAACCTGCCCGGTATCGAGATGAACGAAGGTGAACGCGTACGGTGGTATTTGTTTGGGCTCGGTTCGGAGCAGGACTTTCATACGGCGCACTGGCACGGGGCGCGGGTGATCGAGGAGGGGCGGCGTCGCACGGATGTCGTGGACCTGTTGCCCGCGACGATGAAGGTGGCGGATCTCGTCGCCGATAATCCGGGCACGTGGTTGTTTCATTGTCATGTTGCCGAGCACATGAGTGAAGGCATGTTCACGCGCATGGTCGTCTATCCGCGCGAGGTGCGTGGGGCGGATCGCCGTCCGGCAGGGTCGTTCCTCGGGTTGCCGGAGGGGCGCCAGTCGCTTCACCTCAAGCGTGTGGCGCGGTCGCCGGCCGAAAGCGCGGGCGCGGATGCGAAATGGGAGATCGAAGGCAGCGCGACAGTATACGAAGCATTTGCGGTGTTTAACCAGGGGGTGACCCTCGATGTCGGTGGCGAGACCTTCGTGTTCCGCCCGGATGCGCACGGCGAGGCGCGGCTGCCGGGCGCGCATTTGACGATCACGAACGCGGGGGCAGAAGGCGTCGTCTACGGGCGCAGTCTGGATTTCCGCATCGCGTTGGAGGGCGCGGCGGCACGGGCGGCGGCGGCGGCCGCGGGACGCGTGATGAAGCTGACGCTCGGTCACGCCGAGCACGTCGTGCGGTTGCCCGGTCCCGCGCTCCGGTAGACGTTCGGCGATGCATTCAAGGATGCGGGGCATCCGCCCGCTTTAGGCGCATTATGGGGCTGAGAAGGGCGACCAGAATGGAGCAATAAGCGCCTATTCTTACTCAACACGTGCGCAGCGGCGAAGGGCGGTTGGTGCTATCTTTTCGCTGTTATGATTACCCTAAGATCCGTCTGTTACCCGGCGGAAGGGCTCTATCTCCCCGCCGCCGGTGTTCCTCATCCGCTCCCTCGTGCCCATGATGCCGACCTGCTCGGTTCGTGGCATTATGATCGAGGTCGGGTGCGCGGGAAAATTCCCGTGGTGCCGTTACTGTTTGCCGCCGCCCTCCACGGGTTGGGATTGTTTGGTTTCAACTACAAAGCGGCGCCCAAACCGGTCGCCGTGGTGGAAGACCTCAACCAAATGATTATGGTCATGCCGGAGTTGGAGAAGCTGGACGACGAAGAGATCATCGTGGACGAGGGCACGGAAGCCCCGCCGCTGGAGTCGGCCGACTACGTGCCGATGCTGGCCGATGCGCCTTCGGTGAACTTTGATTCGGTGTTTGTGCAGAAGATGGACTTCTCGTCGTTGAAGCCGCGCACCGATTTGCAGTCGGCGGCGATCGTGACGATCCCCGCTGGGCTCCGCACCGGATCGCAAACCGTGCGCGGCACCATGAAGAATCTCTTCGATTTGAAGGATCTCGACAGTGCGCCTACGCCGGTTTTTCAGCCCGTGCCGGTCTTTCCGGCGATGCTGAAACGTGAGGTGCGCGAAGCCACCGTATTGGTCGAATTCATCGTCAATACGAAGGGGAAAGTCGTCGAAGCCTACGTGGTCGAGGCTTCCTATCGGGGCTTCGAGGATGCGGCGATCGCCGGTGTCTCCCGTTGGCAGTTCCGCCCCGGTCTCAAGGGGGGCCGGCCGGTGAATACCCGGATGCGGGTGCCCTTGATGTTCCGCGTGGTCGAAGATTGATCCGCCCGCTTTCGCTGGGTGGGTAGCCCCAGAGGAACCCAGTCGCCGTCGCGCGTCATGCCCGACGGCGACTCTGTTTGCAGGGACCGCAGCGGCGAGGGGTGGGAAAGGCCTCTTCGCAGGTATGCGTATGCCCAAGAGGAGCTTGGTGCGTTATGGTGGCGGCTCGTTCCACCGCCAACCGACTCAAACCATGCCCTCTTTTCATTTCCCCATACGTCGTCTCCTCGCCGCCAGTCTGGCCCTTTGGTCGATCCCGGCCCAGGCCGTGGAAGAACTCTGGTCACTCAAACTCAACGAGAAGGTCGAATGGCATGCATTGACGGGACTCGGCACGGTGCTGGTCGGGACGAAGGGCGCGCTGCAATCCTACGATCCGGACACGGGCGCGGTGTTGTGGGAGCGCACGGATTTGGACAAGACCAGCGAGTTCAACGCGCGGGAGGTGCCCGGCACGCCCTACCTGTTGTGCAACCTCTCGTCGGGCATGATGGGGTCGAAGGTGACGCTGCAGGCGGTCGATTACCTGAGCGGGGAAACGGTGTGGCAGGCGGACGAGATCCTCGGTCAATACCTTGCCACGTATCCGTTGCCTGAGCACGGTATCGCTGTCTTTGTTTTCAACGGCTGGGGCGGCGGAGACGAGAGCGGTGTAATCCTCCGGGCGCACGATCTTCTGACGGGCGAGACAAAGTGGCAGACGCGTTTCGCCAAGGCCAATGCGGTGCCCCTGCACATGGCGGACGGCTCGGGTAAGTTTAAGCCCCGTTTCGACCTGTCGGGCTATCACGATCCGGTCGTCGAGGACGGGATCGCCTATCTCGGTTTTACGGGGGTCCATGCGCTCGATCTTGCCACGGGTGAGATCAAGTGGGGCGTGGAGTTCAAACCGGGCGCGAAGGATTTCAAGCGCACCTATGCGCCGATCCGCATCGATGGTGATCGGGTCTACGCGGCGGGCGGCGGCAGCGTCTATGCGATCAGCAAGCAGACCGGTGCGGTGATCTGGCAGAGCGACCGCATCTCCAGTTACGCCGGGCTCTTCAAATCGCGCGACAACGCCATCGTTTCCCAAGTCGAGCCGGTGGGCGACAAGGTGTTTATTCGTTTCGGGGGTAACTTCTCGAACGGGCAGACCGTGGTCTTGAAGGAACCGTTGGGCGTCGCGGCCTTTGATGCCGCCACGGGTGCCGATGTCTACAAATTTACGAAAGCGGAGGAAGGCATCACAAACCTCCTGCTGCTGCCCGAGCAGCAACTCGCGATTTTTGCGGATGCGAAAAACCTTTACGGCCTCGATCTGTCGACCGCCACTCCGACCGAAAAATTCGAGGTGCCGATCGAGTTTAAGCGCAAGATGGGTGGTGGTGATGTCGCGAAGATCGGGCTCGGCGTATTCGGCGGCGTCTCCGGCATCGTGAAGGCGTCGATGGCTTCGAGCAAAGGCCGCCTCGATGTGCCGGTGGCGATCATGCGCCGCGACGGCCACATCGTCGTCATGGGCAAGCAGCACTTGATGGGTTATGATCCGCAGGCGCAGGATTTCAAATGGTCGACCTATTATGCGGCGCCAGGCGATGTGCTCGGTGACTCGATGTTGTTTGCGGTGACGGCGTTTGCCGGGGTCGCGGGCAACGCGCAGGTGGCGTCGGCCTCTTCGTATTCTTCCAGTCAATACAGATCGGGCGTGAGCAATATCCACGGGGCCCTCGACCGCTACAATGCCCGGGCCGGCCAGCGTCGCGCGGCGACCGAGGCCGGGGACGAGCATGCCTTTGTCCTGACCCAAGTGGAAGAAGGCCGCAAAAAGGGCATCGGCCTGATCGGCATCAATCTGGAGTCGGGTGAGGGGGACAAACAGATCCTGTTGAACGACAAAAAGCCGGAATACTCGGTCGATGAGTCGTTGAACCGGTTGTTCTATTTCAAGGGCGGCAAGCAACTCACGGCCTACGGCCTGTGAGGCCGGCGATCGTCCTTGGATTGTGAGAGTCGAGTGGCGTCGGGCTCCCGGATTTCCGCGGGCCCGACGCTTTTCGTTTTTCGGCACGCATTTTACCCCGCTTCGGGGAAGTTGGCCGGGCGAAGTGCCCGACGGCACGGCCGGGAATCGCGGATGCGGAGTTTCGTCTCTGGTGTTACTTACTTTATGGTATGGACTTGCGACGTCTAGTGATTGGCTGGCACGGGCGGTGCGATGGTCGCTGGCATGAACCCATCACCACTGTTTCGTCGCTTGTTTGTTTTCGCTCTCACCTTGGGGGCGCTCGCGGTAGCGGGCTGCCACACGATGGAGGGAGCCGGTAAAGATATCGAAGACGCCGGTGAAGGCATCCAGGACGCGGCGAAGTAGTTCGCCGCTTTTTCGTCGGTCAATCCGTTCCCATCTCCACCCCCGTTTGTCATGAAAACTTCCTCATCCTTCGCGGCCTTGGCCGCCGTCGCGCTCCTTTGGGGCGCTGGTTGTGCGTCCAACCCGTCACGTCCCCGGGTTTCGTATCCGATCACTTACCAAATCCAAGTCGGCAACAGCCAGGTGAGCGCGTCAGGGGACGCGCAAAACCTGAACGTCACCGCCAACCAGCAAGTCGAGGTCGCTCCGGGTCGTCCGCTATACGTCAAAGTCGATTCACCGGTCGTGGTGAACTTCCAGATCTTCGAAACCAACGGCTCCTCGGCGCGATTGGTGACGAAGATGGAAGGCACGACGTTTAACACATCGTTCACGCCGAGCACGACTCAGGCGCGCTTTGAGTTCTCGGCGGCGCGGGCCAACAGCAGCGGCATGCTGCAGTTTACGATCTCCGACACCCCGATTCCGGCCGGTCAAATGGTGGGTTCCACCGCTCGTTAAAACCAAGACGCGTTGAGCGCGTTTATCTAGCCCGGAGCCCGCGCGGCCCCGGGCTTTTTCGTGCCTGAGTTTGTCGCCTTTCGCTAATCAAGAATCGTGTTCGTGTTGGATCTCATCCAGTCCATTGTTCTCGGTAGCGATGAAGGACGTGCTGATAAGAAACGCTGCGCAGTATGGGGGAGGTTAAGCGGGCCTGGCCTGCGAAGGCGGCTTGTTGGGAAGGACCGGATGGTAGATCTCTCAGGTAATTTGATGCGGGGGGTCTAGCTTAACTGTCGCGGTTCCCTTGAAAAGCGCGACCCGTGTATTCCTGTTCCAGTGTCGGGGCGTCTAATGGGCCCGAGGCCGCCGATTCGATACGAATGGTCGCGTTTTGGGGAAGGTCATAAACGCAAAACGGCCCGGCTGATTAGCCGGGCCGTGACCACTTCGCCGCCGGAGGGGCGGTTAGGTTTTCGGGATACGATTAGTCGGTGCGTTTGACGACGATGCGATCCTGCACGGGCCAGTTGCCGGCATGGATCTTCGCAGCGCGGGTGATGCGGTTTTTCATGTCCATCGTGGCCACTTCGCCACTCAGCACCAAGCTGTTGCCGGAGCGTTCGACTTGGATCTTATCCATGGCATCGCCGATCGCCGGATCGTCTTCCAGGGCATCGCGAACGGTATCGGCGCTCACTTGCTTGTCGTGCTCGGTCATCTGGTCGCGTTCGGGGGCGAAGGCGGTGTAGGGCACGGTGCCGAGCGTGCCGTCGGTCCAAACGTAGGGCGTGCCGGTGTCGTTCTCGAGCCAGTCGCTCGCCGTGACCTCCCGATGACGGGCATTTTTCAGATCGTTCGGCTGAAGGTCGGTATTGATATGATCAATACCGCGATCAGAAGGCGTGAGCGTCAGGCGGGAGAAGGCGACCACGAGCTTGTCGTTGGTGCCCGCGAAGGCGTCCTCCGGATCAAGGAGCAGGGATGCTTTGCGGCGGTCGATATTGACCAACACGTCTTCGATCTCGCCCACTTCGGCGTCGCCGCTGCGCAGATCCTTGCCGGTGAGTTCACTCACGCGCAGGAGTTGACCTTGGGATTTTTCGGGCGCGGTGTTGCTCGCGATCTGGTTGATCTGCCCGGTCTGGCGCGCGCTGGCCACCGGCTGGCGATTGAGGGTCACGGCGCCTTCGCGCAGATAATCCGAGGATGCGCCGTAATAGGCGAAGAGCGAGTCACGGCGTGAGTTGTCCAGGGTTGCGATCTCGTCGCGGTCAAGGGTCGGCGCGGCCTTCCAACCTGCTTCGTTCAAGCCGATGGAGAACGCATCCTTGTCTTCCATGCGGGTGCGGCTCAACGCGGAGAAGGGCACGGCACGTTCTTTGTCACCGATGCCGAGAACGCCGCCGGATTCAACGATGGCGAACACGATGCGGCCGGAGTGCGCATCAACCACGAGGTCGTTCACCTCGCCGATTTCCTTACGTTCGGCGCTGTAAATCTCGCGGCCGATGATCGCGTCGGAGCGTTGCTCCAGGCGAAAGTTTTTGGCGGCCGCCATGTCATCGGAAGGGTGAACGGCATCCGTCGGTGTCATGGCCGTGTGGTTACGATTCGTCTTTGAGGAATCCTTGTCCTGGTCGGGGTAGGACTGGGCGGAGACGAAGGGAACGGTGATAAAACTCAGGGCGATTGCCGACATCGCCGCGCTGATAGAGGAGGGTCGAATGGCTTTCATAATCATGGTGGGTTTTGATTTTATTTTTGGTGAATTGAGCGCTTGATGGAGGACGTGGAACGGAGGCATCTGAGAGATGATCCTGCACGCCGAAGCGCTCGACTCGGGTTCTGTTTGAGCCTCGCCGATGCCAAGATTTTGGCCTGATCGCTAAGGTGCTTGGCCCCGGCTGATTGGGGTTTTTCCCGCGATCGCGTTTTGGACGCGTAGCAAAGTGATGGGGCAAAATGCATGGGGCGCGGGTGGCGTAATGGGGCGAATTGCCGCGCTAAAAGTCCGCTGGACCACAGCCCGAAATCGGCCGGTGAACGCGCCATCAGGAAAAATACTAGCGAGTATTCAACGGACGGGAGGTGAAGCGCGTCCAAGGAGGTGCAGCGTCAATCACGGCCTGCATAACCTTCCCTCCAGTCATGTTAAAGCGCTTCCCCTTGCTCTCCTTGACGGTGGCCCGCGCCGCCTGCCCGACCGATGGTCCTTCTTTCTCCTCCCCGAGTCGCTCGGGTCCGGCGGGTTCCTGGCAGTATGACCGCGAGGCGATGCCGGCTCGTTCCCGGATCATGCCGATCGTATTCACTGCGGTGGCCCATGGAGCCTTGCTCTTTGGCTTTCTCGATTCGGCGCCTCGGACCGCAACCGTCGCGGCAACCCCGGCGGATGTCGTTGATTGGCCCGCGCCGCCCAAGGCGATCAACGATGATGTGATCGTAATCGATGTGACGGACCAACCCGTGGAGGAACTTCGTGCGGGTGACTTCGTGCCGGCTCAGCCCGATTTATTGGCGGTGCCGATCGATAACGACATGACGCAGACGTTTAGTCCGGTCACGGCGACACCGAGGCCGGATGTCGCGCCGATGACGACGATTCCGGTGCGGCCCGGCACCGGCTTGGCCGGGGGGACGGATGGAGCCGCGAGGATTTTTAATCCGGATATGCTGGACCAAATGCCGCGAGCGACGTTTCAGCCCGCG
This sequence comes from uncultured Opitutaceae bacterium, assembly GCA_963974355.1. GTDB lineage: Bacteria > Verrucomicrobiota > Verrucomicrobiia > Opitutales > Opitutaceae > Actomonas. Next base: position 15,009 of record CAXBDS010000066.1, on the reverse strand, counting down.
CCGCGGTTCCCGGCGGAAATGCGCCGCCAAGTGACGCAGGCAACCGTCATGGTCGAGTTCATCGTCAACGACCGGGGCACCGTCGAGCAGGCTCGGGTGATTGATACGACCTATCGCGGATTCGAGGCTGCGGCAGTGGACGGAGTCTCGCGGTGGCGGTTCAAGCCGGGCATCAAGGGCGGTCGACCCGTGAATACGCGCTTGCGCGTGCCGTTGGTGTTTACGGTGTCGGACAGCTGAATGTTGGCGGAGACATGAAGGCGGGGGAGAGGCGTGTCGGGCCCCGCCTCTCCGGTGCCTAACACGACTTGTATTTCCAATTCCGCGCTTTGCCTTCGGCCAACCATTCGAGCGCGGTGGTGAGACGTTTGGCGCGAGTCTCCTCCCGTTTCGCTTCGGTAATCCACTCAATGTAGTCGCGCCGTTTGCCGGGAGGAAAGGCCGCCCAAGTCCGGGCGGCGGCCGCATGGGATTTCTGCTGCAGGGCGGTCGAGAGTTCGACCGGTTCAGGCAGGGCTGGCTTGCGCGTTTTGGCGGCAGGCCGCGCCGGGACGCCCGCTTTGTGCAGGGCGGCCGCTTGTTTGAGATAGGCGATGAGTTTCGCTCGCGCGGGTAATTCGGAAACGGCGGTGATCCGGCCGAAGTTGCCCATGCCGCCTTCGGCTTTGTTGCCGTCTGCGGCGAGGATTTCCTGCATGGGTTTCCCCCAGAAATTCAGGGCGCAATGGGACTTAAAACTCGCGATCAGGCAGAGGATCTTTCCGTCGACGGTAAACGTGGGCGCGCTCCACTTGAGCGTTTCCACCGCTTCGGGGCAGGCGAAGTGAACCAGTTGGCGAAGATAGGTCAGAATCGGTCGGGCGAAGGGTTCGGCTTCGGCGATGTAGGCATCGATGCGGGGGTCGGAGGTCATGGTGAGAATCGAATCCGGTGATGCGGCGCGGCTAGGGGACGGCGCGGGCGGTTTGGAGCTGTTCCCACGCCAGTTTTTGAAGGATCTGACTGGTTTCGACGGAGGCCTGCACGGCGTGGGCGGCGGGGTTTTCCGGGGAGAGTTTTCGCGGGTCGGCGTCATAGATCCGACCGTAAAAAATAAGGGCGGCCAGATAGGCGCCGTGCGCACTCTGGTGATAGCGATCCTTGCCCCACAGGTCGAGGGACGCCTCTTTTTCCGGAGTGGCCGGATTGTCGGCGAGCCCTTGCTGCACGGCGGTGAGAAAGGCATCGCCGACGGGCGCATACCCGGCGAGGGCAAAGTCGCGCGCGGCTTCGCTGTAGGCGCGATGGAGGCCTGCTTGCATCGCCTCAAGGGATGGGGTCAGCCCTTTGTCAACCCGGTCAGGTCGAGCCCAGGTTTCATAGAGCCAGATGACGACCTCGGGGTTGTGCGAGGTGAACAGGGCTTGGAATTTTCCGACCTGCGCGCGGAAGGACTCGTAGCTCGTGCGGTCGTTATTTTCAATCAGAGGCCCGGTGCTGGAGTCTTGGAGCACAACGATGTCCCAGGAGCGATCGACCAAAGGGCGTTTTTTGTCATAGTGGAACGCCAGTCCTTTCCCATCCATCGTCTCTTCGTAGACCTGAGGATTTTTGCCACTGCTGGTAGCGAGCAATTGGAAGAGCCCGGGAACGGCGCCAGCGGGTTTGCCGTTGAGTTGGTTGACGGTGCCGATGCCAGTGCGGGGGCGGTTGGTGAAACTATTGCCGACGAAAAGGACGTCTTGGGCGGGCAAGGCGGCCGAAAGCAAAACGGCGGTAATGCCGGCGAAAAGAAAACGATGGGGTAAACGCATGCGGGGAACGGGAAGGACTCAGCGGAACGATGGCGGCGGCGCGCCGCGAAGAAAAGGCCGCATTGCCCCGCACAGTTGAAACCAGGCCTACAGTTGTTTTGCGTAGCTGAGATCGGTCAGCGTGTAGCCACATTTTTCATACAGTGAGCGGGCGGCGGAATTGTGCGCGAAGACGTGTAAGCCGAGCCGAGCATAGCCGAGTTCGCGGGCGGCGATTTCGGCGAGCGCCATGACCGCGCGGCCGTGGCCCTGCCCCCGATGGGCCGAAACGATTTCGATGTCGTAAAGCCAAGCGAGGTCGGGCGCGGCGTTGATGGCCGGTCCGACCCAAAACCAGCCGATCGTCTGAGCTTCAACATCGTCCGTGACGATCATGCGCAAGAGATGTCCGGCGGTCGCCGGGCCGGCGGGCAATTCTGCCGCGAGGGAGGCGGCCGCGCGTTGGGGTGCATCGGCGGCCAGCCATGTGCCCGCGGCGACTTTGTCGGCCGCGTAGGCGGCGATGCTATGTTCCATCCACGTGGCGTATTCGGAGGCGGTGAAGGGGCGGGCGATCAGGGGCATGAGAGGCGTTTTTTTTGGGGGGGAACAAAAAACGCGCGACCGGGAGGGTCGCGCGTTGAATTTTGTGCAGGTTAACCCGGCGTGTCGCCGCTTTAGGCGTCGAGTTGGGGGCGATCAGCCTTGGGCCAGTCAACGTGGTAGAACTGGCCGCGCTTTTGGTCGACGCGCTCGTAGGTATGGGCGCCGAAGAAGTCGCGTTGAGCCTGGAGCAGGTTGGCCGGGAGGCGGGCGCTGCGGTAGCCGTCGTAGTAGGCGAGGGACGAGGCGAAGGTCGGAGCCGGGATGCCGTGCTCGGCGGAGAGGGCAACGACTTTGCGCCAGTTGTCCTGGGCGGCTTGGATGGTCTTGTTGAAATAGGGATCGAGGAGGAGATTCGCCAACTTCTTGTCGCGGGCGAAGGCCTCGGTGATCTTTTGGAGGAAGGCCGCACGAATGATGCAACCGCCGCGCCAGATTTGCGCGATCTGGCCGAAGTTGAGCTTCCAATTATACTCCTTTTGGGCTTCGCGCATGAGTTGGAACCCTTGGGCGTAAGAGCAGATCTTGGAGCAATACAGGGCGTCGCGGATGGCCTCGATGAGGGCCTTTTTGCTGCCGGTGTATTTCTTTTTCTTCGGGCCCTTCAGGATCTTCGAGGCGGCGACGCGCTCGTCCTTGATGGCGGAGAGGCAGCGCGAGAAGACGGATTCGGCGATGGTCGGCGCGGCGATGCCCATGTCGAGCGAGTTGGTCGCGGTCCATTTGCCGGTGCCTTTTTGGCCGGCGGTGTCGAGGACGACGTCGACGAAGGCCTTCCGTTTGTTGGTCGGGTCCTTTTGCTTGAGGATATCGGCCGTGATTTCGACGAGGAAGGAGTCGAGCGCGCCGGCGTTCCATTCGCTGAAAATCTCGCCCATCTCGGCGGGCTTGAGGCCGAGGATACCCTGCATGAGGTCGTAGGCCTCACAGATCATCTGCATGTCGCCGTATTCGATGCCATTGTGGACCATCTTGACGTAGTGGCCGGCACCGTTTTCGCCGATGTAGGCGGTGCAGGCCACGCCGCCCTTGACGGGTTGGCCGGGCGCGGCGCCTTCGATCGGTTTGCCGGTCGTCTTGTCGACCTTGGCGGCAACGGCTTTCCAAATCGGCGCGAGCTCCTTGAAGGCGGCCTTGTCGCCACCGGGCATGAGGGACGGGCCGAAGCGCGCGCCTTCTTCACCGCCGGACACACCGGAGCCGATGAAGCGGAGGCCCTTGGCCTTGAGGTCCTTTTCGCGACGGATGGTATCGGTCCAGAGCGCGTTGCCGCCGTCGATGATGATGTCGTCTTTTTCGAGCAAGGGCACGAGACCGTCGATCACCGCGTCGGTCGCGCGTCCGGCTTGGACGAGGATGATCATCTTGCGGGGCTTAGCCAAAGAGCCGACGAATTCCTCGAGGGTTTTGGTGCCGAGGAGGCCACCGGGGGTGGACGGATTCTCGGCGACGAACTTGTCGGTCTTCTCGGTGGTGCGGTTATAGACCGAGATCTGGAAGCCGTGATCGGCGATGTTCAGGGCGAGGTTCTGACCCATCACGGCGAGGCCGATGAGTCCAATGTCGGAGTGAGTCTTGGGCATAGGAAACTAGGGGTTTAGGGGTCTCGGGGCCGAATGACGAATCCGAATTTCCCCCGGATTGTGATTGTTAAGCGGAGCTTCGCGCGGAGGCCGGGGCGGACGCACCGCTCGGTGGCGCCGCTTTAGAAATGGGTTTTCGAGCGCTGGGGAAAGAACGGCGCGATCACCTCGACAAACGGTGTCATGAAGCGGGGCTCGTTTCGTTCGAAGATCCACTGAAATCCCGTCACCAAAAGGAACAGACCGATGATCAGCGTGAGGATCAGTCTGTTCATCTGCGCGGCATGACGCAGCAGGATGTAGCCTACGATGACGGCCCCGGCCGCCAGCAAGACGTTGACCCAAAAGCGGGGCGGAACGCCTTGCAATTTTTCGAGAGTAGTGACGGCCAGCCAGAGCATGTCGGTTCAGTTTAGGGGGGACGAGGGCGCGGACCAGCGGAATGCCGGTGCGCTCGGATCTTTGACAACCTTTTGGCGAAAGGGTGTGCCATTGCGCGCGGCGCGCAAGTCACCCAAGGTGACGGCATGGTCCCCGAGATCCGCCCTCAGCAAAAGAAACCGAGTTTCCCGGTGACGCCGGAGTTGCGGGACTATTTGTGCCGCTATCGGCGGGAGCGTGCGCTGCCGGTGACCTATGATCGGTTGCGGGCTTTCCGCGAATCCTTCCCGTTGAGCGACCGCGAAGGCAAACCCACGCTGTGGGAGAGCGTGATGTATGACCAGTTGGAGATGGGGCCGCTGCATGAGGATTTGAAGGAGGTGTATGCCCTGATCCGCGTCGACGGTGACCTTTCGGTGATGCAGCACCTCTATGTCGACCGGATCGACTACTGTGCATTCGGCAACTCGGCGCCGTTCCGTATCCGCATTGTGAATGCGTATAACGACAATGCCGACTATTACTATATCAAGCGCGGCGATGCCTCCCGCATCTACGGTTTGGAGTTGGAGCACCTTTTGTCGCCGAACCGCCTGAACTATCTGACCTGCGGCAATACGCTGGTGGAGGATCACATCGCCGGGTTGCCCGGGGACGTGTTTGTCTCCCGCTGGCTGGACAACCCGGAGTTCCGGCCGATCCGCGTGGCGAAGGAACTGGTGAAGTTTAACGAGCGTTGCTTCGTGCGGCTGCTTGGTGACATGCGCAGTTACAACTTCGTGGTGGTGCTCACGCCTGATTTCGAGGGCATGCAAATTCGTATCCGCGCGATGGATTTCGACCAGCAGACTTACGAAGGGCGCATGAATTTTTACCGGCCGCAGTTCTTTCCGGACAATCGGGCGCTGGCGCTTTTTTGCATGAAGCACCTCCGGGTGGAGACGGCCCGGCAGTATGAGCGTGAGGAGCAGGTGCTGATGTTGCAGCGCGCGGCGATCATCGAGGAGCGGCTGGGCCAACTGCTCAGCGCCATGTCGGATGATCGCCTGGCCCCGCGGGAGCATGTGCTCGAATTGCGGGTGGCGCTGGCGGAGCACTACCAGCGCAACGCCTATCTTAAATGTGAGTCGATGGGGGCGCTGGTGCGGGAGAACCTGGAGTCGATTCGACTGAACGTCTCGACCGGGAACCGTTGAGGTGCGGCCCGCGTTGGCTGGGGCCTTACGCGAAATCGCCGCGGGTCGCGCAGTTGATCCAGGCGGAAGTGCCACTGACGTAGTGCTCCTTTTTCCAGATCGGCACGCGGGCTTTCACCTCGTCGATCACGTAGCGGCAGGCCTCGAAGGCGGGACCGCGATGGGCCGACGCGACGCCGACCCACACCGCGAGATCGCCGATCGCGAGCGAGCCGGTGCGATGCACGGCGACAACCGCCCACAGGTCAAATTTTGCGCGTGCCTCGGTGAGAATGCGTTGGCCCTCTTTTTCGCCGAGTTCGGCGTAGGCCTCATAGTCGAGCGCCTGCACGGGCTGGCCTTCGTTGTGATTGCGCACCCAACCCTCAAATGTGACGCAGGCTCCGGCCCGCGCGTCGGCGAGCTGGGCATGGAGCGCGGCGGGATCGATGGACGTGGCGGAGAAACCGAAATGCATGACCGTGACGGTTACGGCGTCACTTGGTAGACCTCAAGCAAGGCCACGCCGGTGGTGTTGTCGGTGCTTTCGACCTGGGCGGTGTAACTGCCGGGGTTGAGGTAAATCAGGAGTGCGGCATCGGCGGAATTGGTTTGGAGCGCGAAGGCTCCGGAGGCCTCGGTGCTCGCAGCCACGAAGCTGCCTTGGCCGCCATCGTTCCAGTCGTTGTTTTCCGCGATCACGCTAGAGCCTTCGAAGATACGGAGTCGCGGGTTGGCCAGTGCGCCGGACACCCCGAACGAAGCCAAGGTGGGGCCGACGGCGCGGACGAGCATGAGCTTCGGTTGGTCACCGCGGACAACGATGCCGCCGATCAGGGCGCGGTCCCCGCCGCCGACCTCGCCGCGGGCCGAGAGGTTTTGGAGGACGGGGATCCGGTCGGTATCGACTTCAAGGTCGTAAACCTCAAGCAACACGACGCCCGAGGTGGTGGCGCCTCCGGGGGCGTTGACGGTCGCGGAATAGTTGCCGGGCGCGAGGTTGGCTACGATGGCGGCGTCGCGGCTATTGGTCCCAAGCGGGAAGGTGGCGACGGCCTCGGCGCCCAGGCGGATCTCCTCGCCGAAGCCTCCGGTGGACCAGTCTTCATTGGCGGCGGCGAGCGTGGAGCCGCGAAAGAGGCGTAGGCTGGGATCGGTCAAGGTGCCGCTTACGCCGAATGGGGCGAGGGTAGGCCCGACCGCCCGGATCAGAACACGGCGTGGGTTGACGCCGCCGATGACGAAGCCGGCGATCATTGTCCGGTCGCTGTCGCCGGCGAGGCCCCGGCTTGCCAGATTGGCCAGGCGCGACGGTTCGGTGGACGAAGGAGAGGGGCTGCGCAAGACGGTCACTTGACCGGTGACGAGGTCGCGGTAGCTGCCCGTGAGGGTGGCGTGACTGGCGTCGAGCCGGCCGGCGAAACTGGTCGAGGGGGTTTCCGCCAAAAACGATCCGTCGGGCCGGGTGGTGGCGAGCGACGTGACCATGCCGGTCAGATCGATCTGGACGATCAGCGCGTGGCCATCGCCACTGGAGAGCACGAGCACGTCACCGAGTTCGCCGTTGACTTGGCGGGCGGTGAAGAGGCCGGACGGACCGGTGGAGGTGGCGCCGTTTTGGCGCGTGCCGGTGAGCGTGCCGCCCAAGCCAGGCAGGGAGCCGGTGACATTGCCGTTGTTGATCTGACCGGTCACGGCGGTGGTGCTGTAACGGGACGCCAGCGGACCGGACTCGGCGGCGGCGACCGTGCCGCTGGTGCCGAAACTGAACGAGCCGTCGAGGTTGATCAGAACCTCGCGGGCAAGCAGGGCCTGTTGCGAAGTGTTGAGGGAGCCGAGGAAGATGGCTCGGCCATTGACGGGCACTTCGAGCACCCAGGCATCGCCGGTGGAGAACGTGCCGCGATAGGTGCCGGAATAGGGGAAAAATTCAACCGACAGGCGGGCGGCGGCGGTATCGACGCTGCCGTCGACGTTACTCACGCGCACGGAGTAGTCGCCGGTCTGTTCACTGCGCAATGTGGTGAGGAGGAGCGAGGCTGATTGCGCGCCGGGGATCGCGGTGCCGTCCTTGAACCATTGATACGTCAATGCCTCCGGGCTGGTGGCGTCCACGGAGAGCGTGGCGTCGCCGCCGATGTAGCCGACGGTCGCAACCGGACCCGCGGACACGGTGATGGGGGCGACCACGTTGATGGTGGCGGTCTCCGAACCGATTTCGGCGAGGCCGTTGTTGATGAGCACGGCGTAGCGGCCGGAGGCTCCGCGTTGCGCGTTTTCGATGGTATAGCTCGGGCCATTGGCACCGGCGATGAAGAGGCCGTCTTTGATCCACCGGTAGGTGGGTGGCGGAGAGCCGGTCACGCCGACGGAAACGGACAGGGTGTCGCCCACGTTGAGGGTGCTTCCGGCCGGCTGCCTCGTGATGACGAGTGGAGTCGGCGGCTCGGTGGTGACCACGACATTGGCGGTCGCGCTTTGGGTTGTGCCGGAGGAAGAAGAGGCGACGACCCAGTAGGCGTCGGCATCGGCCGCCTGAATGTTACTGAGCGTCAGGGTCGGGGCGGTGGCCCCGGCGAGGGGCACCCCATTGCGTATCCATTGATAGGTGGGGGCAGAAATCGAACTCAAGGCCGACGCGCGCAGCACTGCGTTTGAGCCGAGTTGGAAGGCGCTGGTGGTGGGTTGGACGATGAAAAAAGGAGGTGAGTGAGGTTTATCACGGTAGATCGAGCTGACTTTGACATCGGCAGCTTTGCTGGTGTTAAAGCCGCCGTTGGCGTCGATCACATCGACGGTGTAGGTGCCGGCCTGGACTGCACTGGCGCTATAGATGTAGTAGATGTTCGAGGCCGATTGCTGCACGACCACGCCGTTTCGTTTCCAGCGGTAGCTGGCGGCGGCCGGACTGCTGGCGACGGACAGGTTACCGCTTTTGCCGGGCTCAAGATTGAGACCGGAGGGGTGTCGGGTAATCAACGGCGCGATGGCGGACGTGATCGTGGAAGTGGCGGTTTTGCTGATGGAGTTACCGGGCGGGTTGGTGACGACGACATGGACGTTGTAAACTGCGCCGATCGGTGTGGCGGGCGGGGTGAAGGAAAAGGATCCGTCTTGGGCGCCTCCTACACCGATGGTATTTACCGCCGCCACCCCATTGACATACCACTGGTAGGAAATGGGGGTGGTGCCGTTGACGACGATTTGGAAGTTGTGGGGCTTACCGCCCACGTCACTGACGTTGCCCGGTTGCCACAGGATGCGTGCGCCGGGAAAGGTGAAGCCCCCGCTGGTCCGAATGTCGACCAAGGCGGGATCTGACTCAAGGGTGCGGCCGTTTTGGGTGAATCGGGCGACGTAGGTTCCCGCATCCGCGAGCGTGGTGTTTTTCTTTTCGTAGGTATAGCCGTTGCCGACGAGCACGCCGTCTTTGAACCATTGGACCGATGAATTTAGTGCAGAGTTGGAGGTTTGAGCACTCAAGGCCATGGCTTCACCCACGTAGAGATTTTGGTCCCGGGGATGTTTGGTGAAGTAGTCGGCCACAGTGCCGAGGATTTCTACCGTTACCGTATCCGACCGATCTGTGCCGGCATCATTGCTGATCACGCAATAGTAGTTCGCTGCAGTATCGGAATTGACGGTGATATTGTAGTAACTGGCGGTCGCGCCTAAGATCGGAGCGTCATTACGATACCATTGGAAGGAGATGGGGTAGTAGAATTTCGCGCCGACGGCTAATTGGTAGTTTCCACCCTCGACGGTGGCGAAGTTGCCGGGTTGATACGCGATAACCGGGGCGCTATTCGTCTGGCCCGGCGCGGAGGACGCCAAGAAGAACCCAGCGATCAACGAGGTTAAAAAAAAGCGACATCCCTTGACGCCGAATCTCGGGGAGAGACTCGAGCCGTCAGGTGACGCGGATGCAGTGAAAGATAGTTTCGAGGAGCGCACGGAAATATAGGCCTATTTGGGTGCGTAGAGACGAGCCATTCGGCAATCTGAATGTAGCCTTCGCGCCAATCTTTGGGCCTTGAAATCAACCTCCGGCGACGGGGGGAATAAAAACGATCTGAGCGCCGTCGGTGAGGGGCGCGGGCCAAGGGACGAAGTCACCGTTGAGGGCGACCCGAAGGCGGTCGACCGGGAGGGTGAAGCGGTGCTCGCCCCGTAGCGTCTCGTAAAGTGTGGCGGCGTCCGGCGCTTCGGTCATGAGCGTTTCGGCGGCGAGACCACGCTGCTCGCGCAGGAGGGCAAAGTAGTGCACGTGGACGGTGATCGGCATGAGCGGAGAAGGTGGGACGATCGGGCGGAACGTAAAGCTCGGCCTATAGATCTGGCGGCGCGGCGTAGTCGGATTTGCCGCCGCTTTTGGCGAGGAGGCGCGTCTCGCGGATGACGATGTCGTGGCTCACGGCTTTGCCCATGTCGTAAAGCGTGAGGGCGGCGATGCTGGCCCCGGTGAGCGCTTCCATTTCCACCCCGGTTTTGCCGTGCAGCGACGCGGTGCATTGGATCGCGACGTCGACGGAACCATCGGCCGAGGGCGGAGCGAGATCGAAGGTGATCGCGATGTTTTCCAAGGCCAGCGGATGACACAGGGGAATCAGATCGCTGGTGCGTTTCGCGCCCATGATCCCGGCGAGACGGGCAGTCTGGAGGACGGGGCCTTTTTTCGACTGGATGTCGTCGCCCTCGAGTAGCACGGCCAATGCGGGGGGCAGCGTGACGATGGCGATGGCGGTGGCGCTACGTTGCGTCACGAGCTTCCCGCCCACGTCAACCATGGCCGGGCGGTTTTGAGCATCGAGGTGGCTTAGCGGCATTTGATGATGGAGTTTGGAAACGAGATTTTGGTCGGCCGATCCTTAGTGCCAACGCCGGAAGCTGGCGATGGTGCCGGTTGGAAAATCCGTTGGCCCGGCGGGAAGTTCCACGAATCCGTCGGTGCCCACGAGGCCTCCGAGATCGCCCGACGTATTGAAGGGCGCCGGGGTGGCGACGAGTTGGGCGGTCGCGGAAGTGTTGAGTTTAACCGGCAGGAAAAAGGCGAGGGGGGCGGGAAAGGAAACCGGTGCGGCGAGCGTCACGTTGGTCTGCGGCGGTGGTGTGGCACCGGTCAGGTGGACGAGTAGCGGGAGCACGTAGCGATGCAGGCAGGTGAGGGCCGAAACAGGGTTGCCGGGTAGCGCGAAAACGGGGGTTTGGCGCGGACTGAGGCCGAACCACAGCGGTTTGCCGGGACGTTGGGCGATGCCGCGCAGGACTTGTCGGACTTGCAGCTCGGCGAGCACGGCGGGCACGTAGTCGTATTTGCCTTTGGATACGCCGCCGGAAAGGAGGACGATGTCGTAAGCGGGGAGAATGCGCTTCAGACCGGATTCAATATCGGGGCGATGATCGCGGAAGTGGAAGCGGTCGACCTCGCCCGCGAGTCCGTGCTCCAGGAGCGCGGCACGCAGGGCATAGTCGTTGGACTTGCGAATCTGGTGCGGGGCGATGCTGGCGGCGTCGACTTCGACGAGTTCGTCGCCGGTGGCGATGACGGCGACTTTCGGGCGCAGGCAGACGCTGACGTGGGCGTAGCCGCAGGCCGCTGCGGCACCGATGGCGGCGGCATCGAGCCGGGCGCCCGCCGGCACGATTTCGGCGCCGGGGGCGAAATCGGAGCCCTGGCGGTGGATGTTTTGTCCGGCTGTGACGAGGAGGTCGGCCGGGAGCGTGACCGTGTCGCCGTCCCGCTCGACGAGTTCGTAGGGGATGATCGCATCGGCGCCGTCCGGCAAGGTGGCGCCGGTGGCGATTTCAATGCAGGTGGCGGGGGCGGTGAGAGACTTGGCCACCATGCCGGCGCCTTGCATGGCGACGATTTGCAGGGTGCGGGCGCCGGCGGTGAGGTGGCTGGTGCGGACGGCAAAGCCGTCCATCGTGACGCGATCGAATGGCGGAAACGGTCGATCCGCCACGAGCGCGTCGCGGAGGATGCGGCCGTGCGCGTGGGCGAGCGGACAATCCTCGGCGGGCAACCTCGGCAGGGCGGCAAGGATCTGGGCTTCGGCTTCGGCGGGGGAAAGGAGCGGAACGGGCATGGCGGAGGAGACCTAAGGGTGAGACCTGAAACCCGAAAGCGGAGGGCGTAAAGGCTCGACCCACGATTTGCAGTGTGACGTTGCGCGCCGCCGGGGGAGCGTTGAACGTGCCTGACTTGAGTGATGTAAGAGACACGTTTCAACGTCCGCTGCGGGACCTGCGCATTTCGGTGACGGACCGGTGTAATTTCCGCTGCCCGTATTGCATGCCGGCGGAGGTGTTTGGGCCGGGCTATCAATTTTTGAAGGACCCGCAGCTGATGTCGGCCGACGAGATTATCCGCATCGCGACGGCGTTTGTGGCACTTGGCGTGGAGAAGATTCGGCTGACGGGCGGGGAACCGTTGTTGCGCGCGGACATTCCGGAATTGGTGCGGCGGTTTAAGGGCGATCTGGGCGTGCGGGATGTGGCGCTGACGACCAACGGCTGGTTGCTCGAACGCGCGGCGGCCGGTTTGGCGGAGGCGGGACTCGACCGGGTGAACGTGTCGCTCGATTCGCTGGATGCGGCCGTGGCGGCGAAGATGAACGGGCGTGGTTTCGGGCCGGAGCGAGTGTTGCGCGGCATCGCGGCGGCGCGGGCGGCGGGGTTGGCGGTGAAGCTCAACATGGTCGTGCAACGCGGCGTCAACGACCACGAGATCGAGGCGATGGCGGCGTATGCGCGCGCGGTGACGCTTCCGTTGCGTTTCATTGAGTTTATGGATGTGGGTGAGACGAACCACTGGTCGACCGAAGGCGTCGTGCCAGCGGGGGAGATCCGGGATCGGCTCGCGGCGCATTGGCCGATCGAAGCGGTAGGGCCGGCCTATCGCGGCGAAGTGGCGGCGCGTTATCGCTACGTCGATGGGGCGGGGGAGATCGGCTTGATCTCGTCGGTCACCGAACCGTTTTGCAAAGACTGTCACCGAGCGCGTTTGTCGGCCAACGGCAAACTCTACACCTGTCTGTTCACGGCGCTCGGTTGGGACGTGCTGGGCTGCCTGCGGGCGGGCGCGGATGCGGCGGAATTGCAGGCTTACGTGGCGCGGGTATGGGGCGGTCGCGTGGATCGTTACAGCGACGAGCGGGCGGAGATTCTGGCGAGTGGCGAAAAGCGGGCCAAAGTCGAGATGAGCTTCATCGGCGGCTGAGGTGATCGCGGCCGCAGCATTGCGGTGGGTTGATTGTGCGCCATCCTGTTACCTGATGACTACCGCAACAAGGGACCTGAAAACGATCTCAGTGGCGGCCTTGGCTGAGCAACGCAACGCGGGGCGGTCGCCGCGTTTGCTCGATGTGCGCAGTCCAGCAGAGTTTGCCGCCGCTCATGTGCCAGGCGCGATCAATGTCCCCTTGGGATCCGTCTCGACCCCGGTGTTAGCCGAGCGCTACGGGGAAGCTGATGCCGGTGAGCCGCTCTACGTGATCTGCCAGTCGGGCGGGCGTTCCGAAAAGTGTGGGAGGAGCCTCATCGCCGCGGGTCATGGCAACGTCGTGTCGGTGCGGGGCGGCACGGGGGCGTGGGCGGAAGCGGGCTATGATCTCGTGCGCGGGGCGAGCGGGGTGATTTCGTTGGAACGGCAGGTGCGTATCGCGGCGGGAGCCTTGGTCGTCACCGGCGTGGCGTTGGGATGGTGGGTGCACCCGGCCGGCTATGCATTGGCGGCATTCGTGGGCGCGGGCTTGGGGTTTGCCGGGGTGACGGATACGTGCGGCATGGGGTTGATGCTTGCCCGCCTGCCGTGGAATCGGCGGGCTTAGCGGTGCGGTTTCAGGGGTTCATCAGATAGACTTCTGCCACGGCGATGCCGGTTTGCCGGGGATCGCGCGAGCGGACGTGAAGGGTGTAGTTGCCCGGTGGTAAAGTGGCGACGAGAGCGGCGTCTTTGCTGCTGAACCGGATGTTCTGTGCTCCGACTAATTTTGCCGCTTGAGTAGCGCTAGGTTGCCCGAGTGTTGGCGCGTCCACGGAGGTTGGCTCGAGATCGGCAGCGGTCAAAATCCAGTTGTCGTTGTAGGCGACAGGGGTGTCGCCTCGATAGAGCGTGATTTCTGGGTCTGGCAGATAGTCGGTAATCCCGGAGGCGCTTAGGGCTGGGCCGAGGGCGCGGACGAAGAGGCGGGCATTGTCCTTCGTCACGACGATGCCTGGAATGAGGATTTCATCCCCGGCGCCGATGCGTGAACGGGTGGAGAGATTGATGATCTGGGGTCCGGCGGCTTCGGCGGGATTGGCGTCGTAGACTTCGATTAAGCCGATGGTGCGAGTGGCGGCTGGACTTCGGCTAAGGAGGTGGGCGGTGTAGGCGCCGGGGGGGAGGTCGAGCACAAGCGCAGCGTCGCGGCTACCGACGGGCAAGGGGAAGGTGCCGACGCGTTGGGTTGCGGTGATGATGCGTTGGGCGGTTTCGGGGGACGTGTTCCAATCGTCGGAGCGAGCGATTTCCCGTTGATCGGCATCATAGACGACGAGCACGGGATCGGGTTCTACGGAAGTGAGGCCGAAATCACGGAGGGCAGGGCCGATGGCGCGGATGAGAATGGGGCGGGGATCACCGCCGCCGGAGCCGGAAGATCGGAGGACGACGCCGGCAATGATAGTATCGGCCCCGGCGCCGGTAAGGGCCCGACTAGCGACGTTGACGAGGCGGGAGGCCGGGGCGGGAGGTATAACGCTGACGCGGACGGCATCGCTCTGGGCGGTGCCGCTGGGGCTGATCACGGAGAGGCGGTAGGTGCCGGCATCGGTGAGTCCGACTTGGTTCAGATAAAAGCCGGGGCCAGGTGTCCAGCGGTCGCCCAGCGGGGTCGTCCAGCGATATTCAGTGGACGCCGCATCGATAATTGGGTCGGTGGACGGATTGGAAAACAGGTTGGAGTTAGGCTTAATACCGACGACTTCCGACGTGAGGGACAGCGGGCTGCCGGGCTCCAGAGCGGCGGGCCGAGGTTGGGTCGTGATTTCGGCAAACAGGATGGACTGCGGGACAATGGGAAAGTTCGTTTCCACCAAGCTGAGGTTACCGGTCACCGGCTCCCGGTTGGATTCGGTTTGTTGCCAATGAATGGAGATCGGCCCGACCTCAGCGGCGTAGGTGGTGTTCACCGTGATCGCGGGAGGGCGTTCGGCGAAACCGGTGAGGCCGGTGATGTCGCCGGCGGCGTTGAAAAGGGCCGCGCCATGGGCGAGCGATCCGAACGCGAGCTTTTGGGTGAGGCCCACGACTTCAAAGGTGCCGAGCGCTTGCGAGGCCGTGAAGATTTCGCTGCACGAAAAACGCATGGAGGCCGCCAGACCATCCGAAAGACCTTCCGCGGTCGTTTCGGTGGCGAGAGCGTAATACGTGTATTCAAAATTCAAGCCACCCGGGATTTTCGTTTCGATGCGGCGCGGGGCGTTGCGCAACCCCCCTTCAAGGAACGT
>CAXBDS010000065.1:0-23428 GCA_963974355.1 uncultured Opitutaceae bacterium | reverse complement strand
ATCTGACCGCCGAATATCTGGCTCACCCCCAACAAGATCTGGCTGAATTCATAGAACAACATGAACTTACGGGCTCGAAACTTGCTGCCCGGGTCACGTCCATGGTTGCCTTTGTGCAGAGCTACCAGTCGGCCGCAGCAGCGCCGCCGCCGCCTTCGGCCTCCCCCCGCCCCGCCCCCTCCCCGACCGATCAGCCACCAGGCAACCGAGCCGTCGCCCCGGCAAGCGATCCGGCCACCGAAACCCTCCCGGCCAAAACCGTCGAAGCCTCCTCGTTCAACTTCGGCAGTATCACGTCCTACATCCACATCGGTTCCCGACTGCCGAGCCCGTATTCATTTCGTTATGACGAGGGGGAAAAGAAGGGCTTCCTCGACAAATCCGGCGACGATCCGGCGAGCTTTCTCGAACTGGTCGTCACCAATCGTTGGGCTTGGACCCCCCCGCGGATGACGCGCTCGCTCGCCCAAGCCGATGCGGCGGCGAACCCTGAAAACTACGACCTGCGTGAGGGCTTGGACTACGAGTTTCGCGTCAACTACAACTTCGATCAATCCGACAGCAACGCGAGCGCCGTCGTGGGCACCGGTGACTTCGGGTTCGAGACCTACGTCAATTACGGCATCCCCAGCGATTGGTTCAGCCAAGTCTTCACGGACGAAACCAACCCGGCCGTCGTGACCGGCGGCGCATCGCTGGGAGTCGAAATCGGCTACGGCGTCGTCACGCAAAAATCGTCCTTCGACTCCCTGCAACGGGGATTTGCCGGACTCGGCTTCAGTTCGAGCTATCAACTCGGGTCGGCCGTCAAACCCCGCTGGCTACTGCTTCAAGCCCGTCTCGGTTATGCCCGTCTCGATACCTTGGAGTTCATTGATGAAACCTCCCGCGAAGTCGCGACGATCAACGGCGGCCTGCCAGACTACCAACCCGCATCCGCCTTCGCCGCGGAGATCGATCTGGTGTATCCACTCAATGAAGACGCGTTCCTCACCGCCGGAGGCCGCATCTACAATGGTCCCAACCCCAATCCGTGGACCTTCTACGTCGGCTATACGACATCGCTGACGAAGATCGGCAAGGCCCTCTTCGGCTTCGGGGCGGACGATGAGAAAACGCCGTCCCAAAGCGGCGGAACCCCCGCGCCGAAGCCGGCACAATCGCCCCCCCCAAACGCCGGTCGGCCCAGCCTCTGAGCCTCCCTCCCTTCTCCCGATGCACATGTTTCGGACAACGTTTCTTTTAAGCTCCGCGCGGACCGCCGGTCACTCTTAGCCATGAACCTAGACTCCTTACCTCCACTTCCGTTTTCCCTGCCCCCGTCGGTCACGCCCCACTATCGTGGTCAAAAGGAAAACCCGATCGATTGGGACAACCTCACCCGAGAAACCGCCGCGGCGTTGATGGCCATCCCCGGAAACTCAGCCAAGTCCCATGGACGGGGCTTCTCTTCGTGGCTGTTTTTTCGCTTCGGAAGCGAGATGGCGGAAGCCGATAAGCCCACGGAGCTTCGCCGTTTTATCAAGGGATGCCGGGCTGAAGGGTGGCACACCAGTCTCTATGAGCAACTCGAGGACCGTGCCGCATTCGTGGAGGCAGAAGACCGGCATTATCAGAAGACGCACGAGCATTTGCCCCCCGACAGTTCCGCCGCCGCGCGACCGTTCGGCACCGTATTGCTCACCGGCAAATCATTCGATTATCTCCCCACGCCTCAGCGCTTCCGCCACACCATCGGCCACGAAGTGTTTTTCGATGGCATGTTCGATTTCCGAAGCATTCTCGGCGATGTGCCGGCCGACGGCTTGAACACCGCTTCCGATGCGTGGGCAATGAGCGGAGCCTACACCCAAACGTTCGATATTGCGCTCTATCTGGCGGCCAACACCCGCCATCGTTGCGACCGTTTCGTCGCGGCGGCGTTGAAACTCTCCGACGCCTGCCACCTTCAGACCGTTCACCGGGAAAACGGTTTCATTTGGCAACCGGATGGCCCGGGCACACCGATGCGGGAGCCCTTCGGCTTCCGCGATGGCGTGAGTAATCTCCTGTTCCTCAAAAACGATTTTGAAGCTCACCGCCGAGCCCACCCTCACGCCGCGTGGGACCCGACCGGATCTTGGGATCAGCTGCTCTATCTGCCGAAGCCTTCCCGGTTCGACCCACGGCCCAACCCCCTCGCGGGCGGCAGCTTTGTGGTCCTCCGGAAGCTCCAACAAAACGTCGCCGCATTTCGCACGTGGGAGTCCCAAAATCACCGTCCGGCCACCGCAGGGATTGAACCGGGGGCTCACCTGATCGGACGCACCCGGGAGGGCTGTCCGCTGGCCGACTTGGCCGCCGTCGGCCGCATGAATGATTTCAACTATGATGGCGACACAGACGCCAGTCGCTGCCCGTTTCACGCCCACATTCGTAAAACCAACCCCCGCGGTTCCAGTTGGTCCAAAGAACCCAGCGAACGTGACATCCTGTTTGTGCGAAGGGGGATGATCTATGCCCCCGACGATCAGCTGGAGCTGGCTGATCGGCCCGATTTCGACGGCAACGTCGGCCTGCTTTTTACCGGCTACATGAGTAATCCCGGCCTGCGGTTTAACAAAATGCTCAGCGCCTGGATGCAAAGCTCCAGTTTCCCGCAGCTCGACGTGTCGGGCATCGACCCCTTGGGCACGCTCCCGCCCAGCGGCCTGCCTCAATTCGTTCAACCGCGCGGCGGCGGCTACTTCTTCGCCCCACCCCTCCCTTCTCCCCGCTCCGTCAAACCCAACCTCCGTCAACCCAGTCCAACCATGCTCAATCCGCCTGCCATCAATCCGTCATTCGCCTACGTCACCTCCCTGTTGGTTACCTATAACAACGGCGTAATCACTCTCTTCAATCGTCACTACAACGGCCAGAATGCTGAAACCAGCGACCGCGGCCATGGTGTCGCGATCCAAGACGGCAACCCGATCAGCGATGACCTCGACTGGACGGTCGACGCCACCACCGGCCCCCTCTCCATTACCTTTCAATCGAAGGGCGGCCTGTTTTCCGTGGCAGAGCCGCGTTGGATCCCGGATTGTTTTCCCGCCACCATCGTGGCCCTGGGCCGATTTTACCCAATGGACTACACGGATTCGGCCGGGACCACCCCGCAACATCGAGACATCTACTGGGATTCCGTGGTGCCCCAGGGTGCGAGCTGCGCCGAAAAGGTCACCGCGACGGTTGAAGTCCTGCGCTTGGAAGATGGCTCTCCACAACCCGTCCTTCGGATCGAACACGCCCCCTGCACCCACACGATCCTGCTCCGAGGGAAGCAAGCCCAACTCGGACTCTATGTTACCGACAAGCTATGCGGAGAAATCGAAATACCCGCGTGGGGCATGCTGCCGGCCACGACATTGAAATTGAACTAGATCCACGCTCCCGAAGACTGCGGCGCGATGCTAGGCCTTCCTGCATGGTTGAGTGCCGCGGCCAGCCGACAGGACTACCTCTGGTTTCTTGTCGCGGTCGGCTGGCTGCAACTCGCACTGTTCAGCCTGCCACCAACGCGGACCTACCTTCGCGCGATCGCGGGATCGACCATCCTCTTGGCCATCGGTGAGGTAGGGGGAATGCTGCTGGTGCACGACGCGAGCGGCATTCCCGCTCGCGGCACCGAACTCGTCTTGGCGGTGCTCGCCATCGCTCCGTCCTGGACTCTGCTCACGGTCTTGCTCGCCCAAAGCCAGCCGGCGAGCCGGGCGTTGTTGGTCGGCTTGGGGGGGGTGGGCCTCGCGGCCGGTCTCGGGTGGTTCCGATCATCCGCCCCGCTGGCCATCTCGTTGATTATTGCCGGGGTCGGCACCCTCCCCCTCATCTTCATCCGTCGCCACCGCACCACCCCCGCCTGGGCCAAAGATCAGGTCTGGGCATGCTTCGTCATTGCACTCGTGATCGGTCCATGGCTGGCCAGCACCGGCCCCTTGGCCGAATGGGCCGGTCACCCTCGCCGCTGGCTGGGAGTTTCGCCGTGGGGCCTGCTATCGGCGCTGTGGCATCTGTTCACCCTCTTGCTCGCCGGCCGACTCTGGCTCCGCGGCGAACGATCCCTCGCCCAGGAGTTTAGTCGTGAAAATCTGCGTTCCGTCGCCCGGCTTTTGGCCATGTGGTTTATCCTCGGGGCGGGCTTGGTCGAAGTCGCCGGGAGTATGGCCTACCAGGGTTTTGTGCAAAGCTGGGAAGACCGGCTGCGCACGTGTCTGGGCACCTTTGATGAGGATGCCTTGGCCGCGAGTCTTGGCGCTGAATTCGAGCTGCATGACATCCAGGCTCACCGCAATCGCGCATGGGAAACATGGTCCGCCGATGCACCGGCCAAAGCGACCCCCACGATGCAAACGCATCAGGCGCGCCTTAACCAGTTGAGCCGCTCGAATCCCGATTTCGACTACCTCTTGATCACCACTCTGAAAGCGGGATGGATCGCGATCGCCTACTACCCGACCCTTGCACCGTCCCCTCGCCCGCCGACCTATGTCCCGCTCGACCACCGCGCCACGGAAGGCGATCGGGCGAATTGGGAAAATGCCCGGGCTTTCGTGAGGGGACCCCTCTGGTCGCCATTCGGCACCTTCCTCACCATCGGGCACCCGATCATATCATCGCAGGGTGGGATGGCCGGTTGGCTTACCTTCATGGTCGACAGCCACCGCCTCTTGGCGGCGGTTCTCCCGGCGCGGCTTCTCATGAGTGTGACCGTGATGTTCGGCGCCTTGATCGGGGTGAGTCTGTTCATTTCGCGAGCGCGCGGCCAAGCAGGCGTCAAAGCCCGCCATGACGCCGCCGCCGCCCAAGCCGCCGACCGCATGAAATCCGATCTCCTCGCCCGCGTGAGTCACGAGCTCAGAACCCCGCTGCAAGGCATCTTGGGTTACGCCGAATTGATCGGTCGCGAATCGCTCTCCGCCGACCAAGCCATGTGGCTGGAAAGCCAACGGCGGCAGAGCGCGCTCATGCAACGCTTGGTCAACGACCTCATCGATCTAAGCGCGCTGGAAAACCAAGTCTTCCGCTTGGCGACCCGTCCCGGGCAACTGGCCGCCTTGACCAGCGAAGTCGTCGCATCCCTGCGCCCCCGCGCCCAAGTGCGCCGTCTGAAGCTCGAGGTCGAAGTCGATCCGGGCGTGCCGGAATGGCTGGAATTCGACGCCGATCGTATCCGTCAGATCCTGCTCAACCTCGTCGGCAACGCCATCAAATACACCCTCGAAGGACGGGTCCATGTGCGCCTCGCCCTGCTGCAACAAACCAACGACCAAGCCGAAGTTGAACTGGCCGTGGCCGATACCGGCCCCGGCATCCCCCTAGAGGCGCAGACACGCCTTTTCGAAGAGTTTACCCGTTTCTCAGATGCCCGCGTCGATACGGAGGGACTGGGTCTCGGCCTCGCGCTGTCCCGGGGACTCGTCCAGGTCATGGGCGGAACGCTGGAGATCGAAAGCGACGGGCAACACGGCTCGACCTTCCGGGCCCGCCTGCCGCTTGCGGTCGCAGCCGCCCCCCGCCCCAACGTCGAGTCTCCCGTCAACTCCGAGGTGCACCGCGGACAACACATCGTCGTAGCGGACGATAATTCCCTCGTGCGCGAACTCTATCTCGCACACTTCCGAGCCTCCGGAGCCGAGGCGCTCGGCGCCCCCGACGGACAAGCCGCCCTTGATCTCGTCGCCCAAAACCCCTCGATCGACGTCCTCGTGATCGACCTCGCCATGCCCAAAATGGATGGAGCCGAAGTGACCCAAAAACTACGCGCGGCGGGTCGCACCGCATTGCGAATCGTCGGGGCCAGCGCCCATGCCGATGCCGCCGACCGAGATCGCGCCCTGCAGGCCGGCATGGACGCGTTCCTCGTAAAACCCGTGCAATTGCGCGACCTCAGCGAAGCCGTCGCCCATCGCCGCCTCCCTCCCATCGGCGAATCAATCCGGAGTCCGGCCCCCGCGGAACTCGCCCCTCAACTCTACCAACGCTTCCTGATGGAAGCCCCCATCGAACTCGCCACGCTGGAAAAGGCTTTCGCCGGGAAAGACTGGACCACCCTCTCCGCCCGGGCCCACTACCTGAAAAACAGTGCTTGGGTCGTGGGCCATGAACGCCTCCAAAACTCCTGCGGAGAACTTTATCGGGCCGCCACCCCCGAAACCGCAACCGCCGCCGCAAAAGCGCTCGAAACCATTCGCGACCTGCTCACCAGCGAGCCTTGACCGACGAATCCGGGCGGACGCCCTCACCGCCTGCCTGCGAGCAATCGGCTTCGCCCCTCCTCGCGTCGCCCGCAAAAACCGGTCGCCTCCGCCCCTCCGAAGCGCACAGGTTGAAGGTCACTATGGGACTCTTCGACCGCCTCATCGGGAAAAAAACGTCAGCCGCCCCCGCGCCTCGGGCCATCCGTCCGGCCCCTGCAACCCCCGCGCCCACGGAAAGTGTATCCGAGCCCGCGGCCGCGGCGCCCGAAACGTCCCCCACCGCGTCGTCCCCCGCCGGCAGTGTCGTGCCCCAACTCACCGCCGCCCGCGAATGTCTGGAGATCCGCGATCTGCCCGGCGCCATCGCCATTTACGAAGAGGTGCTCGAGGCCGCGGGCGACCGTCCCGACGTGCTCGTCACGATCTCTGCCGATCTCGGATCCACCGGACACATTGAGTCCATTATCCAGCTTATCGCCCCGCGCTACGACGCCGAGCGCCACGGTCCCGCCACCGGCATCAATCTCCTGCAAGCCTACTTGGCCACACGCAACCCCGGCGCCGCGCAACACGTGCTGGACCTGCTTTTCGCCCTCGAAAAACCCGAACTGGAGGAACGGTTGTGGGGCTTTTCCAACGCGATCGGCGAGATGCTGGAAGCCCAGCGCCGCGGCCAACTCGCCCACGCCGGCGCGCCCGGCGACGGAGGAGGCAGCCGCTCGATCAGCCTCGTCAGCATTTCCAAGCCGATCTGGGCCTATGGCATCGAAGACCTGCCCGGCCTGTTGCCCGCAAAAAACGGTTCCGTTCGTCGCGTCGCCTTTGCCCAACTCGCTTCCCTCGGCCTGCCCGACTTCGCCGAGCGCTCCGCCCAACCCGAGGACGCTCACGGTCGCTTCTGCCGAGGTTTCCCGCTCTGGTTGGCCGAGACCCTGTATTTCTCGCCCCAATACGCGCCCATCACCGCCATCGGCGCGCAGGAACGCCTGCAATACGCGCTGTTCTCCGCCGAATGGACCAACGACAACCTGCGCCAACTCGTCGAAACCACCAGCGAGCCACTCGACTACGTGCTCACCGGCGCGATCCAGGAAACGAGCGGTGATTTCTCCCTCGTGCTCCGCCTTTGGGAGGTGAAAAAATTCCGCGAGCGAAAGACCTTTGAGGCCCAGTGGCCCCCCGCCACGGCCGACGCCGAACTCGCCCGCCTGCACGAGCAACTCCGCGCTTTCTTCGAGTGGCAGCCCGATCCGTCCGGCGTCTCCCTGCCCTACACCCCGCCGACCTCGCCAACCCGCTGGATCGACACGCTCGGCGCGTCCCTGTCGACTTTCCTCGCCGATAAGGGCGTCATCCCCCGCGAACATTTGGCCGCCATTCCCGTCAACTTGGCCGACCCGCACGACGGTCCGGCCGCCGCGCTGGCCCGTCTGACCCTGGTTGATCGTGCGCAACGGCTCGGGATTTCGGCGCCCTCCCTCGACGGCATGCCGGAACACGCCTTGGTTACATCGGCGGCGGACCTCCTCCGGTCCCAGTAGCAAAACTGTTACTCGCCCAATGCGGGGATTCTTCCCCGGCTCACATTGCATTTTGCAATGGCAGAGCCTCGCCATGCCCAATTGTATCTACTCCCACCGGATGATGACGCGCTAGTCAGCCGGGCTTTGCTATGCCCGCCGAATACCGCAGTGCTCTAGAAATTGTTTCCCTCATCGCCGCCACTTCGCTCCTAGCGATGGGCTTCATGGCGTGGCGCATTTATCGCGCCCAGCATCCCAAAGAACTGCGGTGGCCGAAAAAGTCCCGGCGGCGCCGGCGAAGTAGCCGGAGTTAAAGTAAAACGTCTTAAATCGCGCTCCCTCACCGGGTAATGTCGTAAACGGAACGCGTAAATGCCGCCCTCGTTTTTACGCATTTTTTCCATTTGCGGTAAAAACTAGGTGCAAGGTTACCTAATGGCATCATGGCAACCGGATCCCGCACCACCCCCGCTTCGATTTTCGTCGGCCGCGGCAAACAGATCCCGAGTTGGGGTGAACGTCCGCCCACCGGGACCAGCGCCCCACGAAGCGAGCCAGGCCGCCGACTCGTCCGGATCTGGTAGACGGTAGACACACAGGCAACGACCCGACCGATGCATCTCGCGCTCGTCCTCTCCGCTTTAAACCAGAGCGAAAATCTCGTTGAGGTGATCACGGTCTCGGGAGTTGCGATCGGCTTGGGAGTAGCGATCAAATTAGTTAAGTCTTGGCGGGACGAGAATCGGAACGACCCGCGGGCGCGACTTCACCGCCCACGCACCGCCCGCCGCGTGCGAAAACGGTAAACGTGGCCGACCATCCCGACCGCCCCCCCCGGCCGAGCCGGTCGCCTTGCCAACCCACGGCAACCGCCCCACGTTGGCCAATCCATGTCGTCCACCGCCAACCTCCGCATTCGCGCCACCAAGCCGCTGATCGCCCCCGCGGTCTTGGCCGAAGAATGCCCGCTCGACGAAGCTGGCGCCGTCTTGGTTGAGCAAAGCCGACGCGCGATCGCCGCAACCCTGCGCGGGGAAGACGACCGCCTTCTGGTCGTCGTAGGTCCGTGCTCCATTCACGACCCCGCCGCCGCGCTCGACTATGCCGCGCAGCTCAAAATCGCGGCCGACCGCTTTGCCGGCGACCTGCTCATTGTCATGCGGGTTTATTTCGAGAAACCCCGCACGGTCGTAGGCTGGAAGGGTCTGATCAACGACCCGGGCATCGACGGCTCCTATCAGATTAACCGCGGGCTCCGCCTCGCGCGTCAGCTCCTGATCGATATCACCCGGCTCGGTCTGCCTGCCGGCACCGAATTTTTGGACACCACGCTCGGCCAATACTACGCCGATGCCGTGAGCTGGGCCGCCATCGGCGCCCGCACGGTCGAGAGCCAGGTCCACCGTGAACTCGCCTCCGGCCTCTCCATGCCAGTTGGCTTCAAGAACCGCACCGATGGCAACCTGCCGGTCGCGATCGATGCCATCCGCTCGGCCGCCCACACGCACTGGTTTCCGTCCCTCACCGCCGAGGGCGCTCCTGCCGTGATGGGCACAACGGGCAACGCCGACACCCATCTTGTGCTTCGCGGCGGCACCGCCGGCCCCAACTTTTCCGCCCCCCATCTCGCCGAAGCCGCCGCGCTCCTCGCCGCCCAAGGCCTGCCGCCGCACGTCATGGTCGACTGCAGCCACGCCAACAGCGGCAAAGACCCCGCCCGCCAACCCGCCGTAGCCACCGAACTGGCCCAACTCATCGCCAGTGGCAACCGCACCCTCGTCGCCGTGATGTTGGAAAGCCATCTGCTCGGCGGTGCCCAGTCTCCGGATACGTCCCCCCGGACCTACGGCCGCAGCATCACCGATGGTTGCCTCAGCTGGGAAGAGACCCTGCCGGTGCTCAGCACCTTGGCCGAAGCGGTCCGCGCGCGCCGCGATGCCTGAAACCAATCCCACGCGGCCCGCCGCCGCGCTCATCGCCCAACTCCGGGCCGCGAGCGATCCCCGCAACGTCGCCGGCCAGCAGCGATTCGGCATCCGCCCCACGAATGAGCAGCTCGGCTGTTCCATCCCCGTGCTCCGCGCCCTGGCGCGACCCCACCGGCACAACCAAGCGCTCGCCCTGACTCTCTGGGCCCAGCCGATTCACGAAGCGCGTCTCCTTGCAGCCTTCATCGCCGACCCGGCGGCCTTCACGCCCGAACTCATGGACGCGTGGATCAAGGACTTCGACAGCTGGGACGTCTGCGACCAAGTCTGCCTAAACGTCTTCCGCCGCACGCCCCATGCCTTTGCCCAGGTGAAAACGTGGTCGACCCGCCAGCCCGAGTTCGAACGCCGCGCCGCCTTGGTTCTGCTCGCCACGCTCGCCCTGCACGCCAAAAAGGAACCCGACGAAACCTTTCTCGGCCTCCTGCCGCTCATCGCGCACGCTGCCTCGGACGAACGAAATTTTGTCAAAAAAGCGACCAGCTGGGCCCTCCGCCAAATCGGCAAACGACCGTCGCCCGCCTGCCACGCCGCCGCGCTCGCGCTCGCCGAAAAGCTCGTCGCGGGCGAAGAAAAATCCGCCCGCTGGATCGGCCGTGACGCCGCCCGCGAACTGCGCCGACTCGCCCCGTAAGTCAATCCGCCGACTCCGCCACGGCCAGCTGACCGCAACCGGCGCCGATGTCGATGCCGCGGCGCTGCCGCACCGTGCTCGGCAAACCATACGTGCCGAGAATCGCCTGAAAGCGCTGCGCGGCCTCGCTGCGGCTCGGCGCCCCGACGTATCCGTTGGTCGGATTCAACGGGATCAGGTTCACCTGGGCCTTCATTCCCTGCAGGAGCGCCCCCACGTCGTGTGCGTGCGTCTCGGTGTCGTTTTCGCCCTCGATCAGCGTCCACTCAAAAAATATTTTCTGGCCAGTCGTATCAATATAGTGGCGACACGCATCCATCAAGGCGTCGAGTTTCCACGCCTTCGCCGCCGGCACAAGCGCGGCGCGACCCAGCTGCGTGGCGGCATGCAACGACACCGCCAGATTGATGGGCTGGCGCTCATCCGCCAGCCGGCGAATGCCCGGAACGACACCGACCGTGCTCAACGTTATACGGGATGCCGCCAACGAGATCCCGGCGTTGTGCCGCAGCGTTTCGACCGCCTTGAGCACCGCGTCGTAGTTGTGCAAGGGTTCGCCCATGCCCATGAGCACGATGTTACGCAGCCGCTCGTGACGATGATGCGGGGAATCATGTTCCGGCTCCGCAAGACTGGGTTCGGTCGTCACCGTCTCGCGCAGGACGCGATCCACATGCACGGCCTGCGCCACGATCTCGCCGGCCGTCAGGTGGCGGGTAAAACCCATTTGCCCGGTCGCACAAAACACGCAGCCCATCGCGCAGCCGACCTGCGAGCTGATGCAGGCCGTGACACGGCCGCGGAAACGCATCAACACCGTCTCGATACAATGACCGTCCGTCAGGCGCAGCAGATACTTGCGCGTAAAACCATCGCCTGAGTGCGTCTCCCGCGCAATGGGCAAGGTCGCGATGACGGCATCCCGTTCCAGCTTCGCGATGAGCGCCTTCGGCAGGTTCTCCATCTCCGCAAACGAAGCCTTGCCCAGCCGATACAGATGCGCCCAGAGACGCGTGGCGTGGAGCGGCTTGAAGCCCCACGCCGCCATTAACTCATCCAGCTCGGGGCGGGACAAATCGTAGAGTGAAATGCGTTCAGCGCTCATTGATAGAATTCAGAACTTTACCACGAGGGGCACCGCTGAACACGGATCGAAAATTCAATCCTCCCGGCCCCGGAGCCGACGGAATGGTCTCTCTGTTTATCCGCATCCCCTCGTGGTTAAGAAACGCTTCACCCGCGCACGACCGCCATCGGGTGGTCCGTTTGGCCGATGTCGAGCGCGGTCGCAGCGGCCGCATTTGCCCGCACTTGAGCGGCGTCTTTGCAACCAGGAATGACGGCGGTCACCGCCGGGTTTTTCAACACCCACGCCAAGGCCCATGGTGCGAGCGCGATGCCGTCTGGCACTTCCTCGGCGGCGATGCGTTCGACTTGGCGCAGCTTCTCATCACGCCCGTCTTTCATCCACACCTCGCGCACATCATCGGCCGGGAAAACATGGCCGGGCTTGTATTTGCCCGACAAGAATCCACTCGCCAACGGCACGCGCGCGAGCACGCCCAGGTCTTGCCGCTGGCACGACGGGAACACCGCCGTTTCCGGTTCGCGCTGCAACCGGTTGTAAATGACCTGAATCACATCGACCCCGAGTGAAGTCGATTGGTCGACCTGGCTGACGTTGTCGTTGGCGCCGATACTGTTGCCGATGAAACGCACCTTGCCCTGCTCCTTGGCCTTCGCGGCGGTCTCCCACATGGCGGCATCGGCAAACTCATCGTCGTCGCCCGAATGAAACTGCAAAACATCCACATGGTCCGTGTGCAATGCGCGCAACGACGCATCCAACTGCGTCATGAGATCCGCCGCCCCGAAACAGCGATCACGCTTGAAGCACTCATGGAACTTATGGCCCCACTTCGTCGCGATAAACCACCGGTCGCGTTCCGCGCCCACGCATTGGCCGATCAGACTCTCCGCCAGATGGTCACCGTAGCACTCCGCCGTATCGATGAAGTTGATACCCACATCCTGCGCCGCCGCGAAGATGGCGGCGACGTCGGTCGTCGTGTAGCTGCGTCCCCACTCGCCGCCAAATTGCCACGTGCCCACGCCCACCACGGAAATCTCAAGGCCGGTGCGGCCCAACTTACGATAATGCATGCGCCTACCCAAGCGCCGCGAACGCGCCGGTCGCAAGCTCGGTTGCGCTTTATCAGCCGCGCAGCGAGGCGAGCGCGTCCGGAATCGCGACGGTCTGGCGTTTGCGCGCGAGGAAGAAACTCACGTCGCGGTAGCCGACCTCGGCGAGCATCTCCAAGGCCTCGCGATAGCGATCCCCGACCCGCGTGGGCCGATGGGCGTCCGCCCCGATCACGACCGGGATCTCCCGCTCGTGCATCATGCGCAGCATCTCACGGCCCGGATTCATTTCCGGCAGCGCCTTGTTCATGCCGCTGGTGTTGAGCTCCATGGCGACACCGGTCGCGGCGATCCGATCCAGGGCCTTGGCGATAAAGGGCTGGATGCGGCCGAATTCCCAATCTTCCGGCGACTCGTTTTTGACCAAATCCGGGTGCGCCAGCGTGTCGTAAAGCCCCGTCTCGGCCGCGCGTGCCAAATGATCGAAATAGGTCTGCTGGTAATTGAAGTAATTACCATCAAAATACTTGTGACGATAGTGCCACATCTGCATATGGACCGAGCCCAGCACGTGGTGCAGCGGCGCCCGCTGATGCAGTTTCTCCAGCCATGCCTCGACCCCCGGATAGTAATCGCTCTCCAATCCCGCGCGCACATCCAGCCGACCGGCAAAGGCCACGCGCGCCCCGTCGATGAGCTGCAAGTAGGTATCGAACTCCTCCGGGGCCATGCGCACTTCGGCCGAAACCTCATCGGGCAACGGACAATGGCAGGTGAAAATGATTCCCTTAAAGCCCCGCGTGAGGGCCACTTGGGCATACTCTTCAGGCGTGCCGAAGGCGTGGTGGCAAAGTGGCGTGTGGCAGTGAGATTCGTAAAGGAGCGGAACGGACATCAGACAAAAGAGACGAGTAAACCCCTAGTGGTTCCCCTTCCCCCTCCGAAGGCAAACGGTAAACCCAAAAGGGCGGGTGGCGCCTGAGTCTACCGACACCCGCCGCCTCCCAATAAGAAGGCGCTCCGTTTCGCGGAGCGCCCCTTAAAATCAAAGCAGGCCGTGCCTCGCCTAGAAGAACGTGAGGTATTTGCCGTCGGCCAATTTTTTGATCAGCAGCGCTAACTCCATCGCGTGGTAGTCGCCCCACATCGACGACTCGCCACACGGCACCTTCCGGCCCTTCGGCACGTAGTCCCAACCGTTCGGCCGGTGATAGACGCTGTGCAGGAGCAGGCCCTGGTGCTTTGCGCTGGTCGAAAGATAGGGCTCGTCGAAAATCGTATCCGCGACGGTGAGACCGGCTTGGAAATACCTTTTCGCGGCCGCCGTCTTGCCCTTGCCGGCGAGCCACTGACCGAGGCGCAGGAAGCCCTGGGCGGCGATCGCCGCCGCCGAGCTGTCGACGGGCTCGTAGGCGTTGAAGGGATCGGCCTTCTTCTTGGTGATGTCACCAAGGGCGGCCCAGTTGAGCGCAGCGCTGTCCCAATACGGCACACCGTCGAGTGCGGAGTAGCCATCGATGTAGTAGTCGCTGGCCGCGACCGCCGTCTCCAGGAAAAGATCGGTCACGGCGCGGCGACCGCCGACGGCGTCGAGGTCCGAGCCTTTGACTGTATCCAAAAACTCGAGCTGCTCGGCGAATCCCGTGATGATCCACGCCGCACCGCGCGTCCACGTGGTGAATGGCGAGTAGCCCTGCTGGGAGGACGGGCAACGGAACTGGCCGTCATTGCGATTGAAGACCGATTCATGCGCCACGCGGCCGCGCACGTCATAAATGTCGCGCTTCTGGCCGTAGAACACGTTGTAGCGCGCCGTCGTCGCGGCGTGCTCGATCGCACGGTGCAGCAAGTTGATCGGCTTGTCGCCTTCGCCCATCAGCGAGTGACCGAGCTGGTGCGCCACGACAAGCGCGCGCATCGACCGAATCGTATCGGCAAACAACGACTGCGGACCGTTGAACGAATAGACGTAGCCGGACGGCACGAGACCGGGCGACCCCTTCTTGGGCGACCAAGGCGCGGTCTGGTTCGTGGTGGCGTGACGCGAAGCCTGCACGGCGCCCGATACCTTCAGCGCGAGTTCGCAGTAGTTGACTTCGTCCGCCGTGCCGGTCGTCGCACCCTCGAGAATGAGGCGGCGCAGATTACCGTAAGTGGAGACGTTGTTGAACCCGTGGTCGTGCACGCCGATGTGCGAGACGTGCGAAGCCATGAGCTTGAGCGTCTTGTCGCGACCGAGCTGGAGAAACCGTTCCTCGCGCGTGGCGTCGTATTGCAGGAACGCCATGCCGAATTGAAAACCCTGCGTCCACTCCGTCCAGCCGCGGGACGTGTATTTGCCCTTTTCCGTGAAGACGGGCGTGCCCTTCGCGGGATCCCACGCCTTGTCGAGCGCGGTGATTTTCTGGCCCGCGAGTTCGAAGACGCGGTCGACTTTTTTCTGCAACTTGGCCGGGGTAAGCTTCGCGTTGATTTTCATAGGTAAACGCGAACTTGCACCAGCCCGCCTCCCCGCTCAAGGGCGAAGCCCGGCGTCTGCGGCTCCGTGCTAGGCGCGAGCGGTTTGGTGCGAGAGGACCTCGCACCGGGAAGGCGCGCTTGGAGCGCCGTTTCCCTGCCCCCAGAGCCTGGGGGGGCCTCAGCCCGCGAACGTCGTCAGCAGGCGCGCGTAGATTTTAGCGCTGTCGACGAGGTCCTTGATGAGGGCTCGCTCGTTAATCGCGTGATAGTCCTTGCCGCCCGGGCCGTAGCCGATCGTCGGGATCTTCCGGTGGTGTGAGAAGAAGTGCATGTCGTTGAATCCGGTGGAAACGTTGAACACCGCCGGCGCCCGGCGCACCGTGCGCACGGCCTGGGCCATCGCCCCAAAGATCGGGTGATCGGGGGGCGAAAAGCACGGATGGTTGTCGGAGATCTTTTCAATCGTGATGCGGCACTGCGGGATGCTCGCGGCGGCTCGCTTGAGGACCGCCCGCAACTCCTTCTCGACGGCCGGCACCGTCTCGATCGCCAGCACGCGCCGGTCGATGGTGAACCGAGCCTCGGCCGGCACGGTGTTGATTTTCCCCCCCGGGCCCGCACCAAACACGCCGCCCAAATTCATCGTCGGCACCATGATCACGCCCTCCGGCGTCTTGAACGTGCGCTGGGCCAAGTCGCGTTTGTGTTCGTCGAGCGCGAGCACCAGTGCCGACATCTTTTCGAGCGCGTTGATGCCCCACTCCGGCTTCGAACCGTGCGCCGCCTTGCCGTGGACGACGACGTTGAGCCAAACGACGCCGTTGTGGCCGCAACAGATCTGCTCTCGTTCGCCGCCCTCCATGACGACCGCATAGTCGGGTTTGACCGACTGCTGGTCGACCACCCAACCGGAGCCGAGCAACGAATCCGTCTCCTCGTCCGCCGTAAACGAGACCTCCACATTCATGAGCGGCTCGACGCCGGTCGCCTGCAGGGCCCGCAACGCCAACAGCAGCGAAGCAATCGAGCCCTTCATGTCCGCCGTGCCGCGCCCATAGATCCACCCGCCATCAACTTCGCCGGAAAACGCGTCCGCATGTTTCCATTTCCCGGCAGCCGGGACGACATCGTAGTGGGCGTTGAAATGGATCGTCTTGCGCGCGCCCTTCACCTTGCGATGGCCAAGCACGTTGAAACGAGGAAACGCCCACTGGTCCTTCGGCAAGGTCCGCCGCGCAAGCGACGCCGGCACACGATGAGAGCGCGCCTTCAAGCCGGCCCTCTGCAGCTCCAGCGCCAGCCGGTCCGTGATCGGCGCGTAGTTGAGACCAGGCGGATTCGTCGTGTCGATGCGCACGAGATCGCGCAGCAGGTTCAACAAGTCGGGCGTGTGGCTATCCAGGTAAGTGTCCGGCGTCATGGCGGTTGATGGCCGCAGGAGCTTGCCGCATGCCCAGCCGGCCCCAAGCCGAAACGCGCGGCGCCGAAGGTCCTCGCCGGCGATCAGATCGGAAGCCGCTTGTATTTTGACAGCCGGAAGGCGCGCCGCATGCTCGATGTCGTTCATGGCCCACCTCGCCGATCTCCGCAAAGACTACGCCCTCGCCGGCCTGCACGAAAAGGATCTCGCCCGCGATCCCTTCCGCCAATTCGACCAATGGTTTCAGGAAGCCGAGGCCGCCAAGGTGATCGAACCAAACGCCATGACGCTCACGACCGCCACCCCCGAGGGCCGTCCTTCGGCCCGCACCGTTCTCCTCAAGGGCCTCGACGGTCGCGGCTTCGTCTTCTTTACCAACTACGAGAGCCGCAAGGGACGCGAGCTCGCGGCCAACGCCCGCGCCACGCTGCTCTTTCCTTGGCTCGCACTGGAACGTCAGGTCATCGTCGAAGGCACCGTCACACAGACTTCGCGTGAGGAGAGCGACACGTATTTCCACAGCCGCCCGCATGCCAGCCAGCTCGGCGCTTGGGTCTCGCAACAGAGCAGTATCATTCCCGATCGGGCCGCCCTCGAGCAGGCCCTTAAAACGATCGAAGCCAAATACGCCGGCCAGGTCGTGCCGCTGCCGCCCCACTGGGGCGGCTATCGCGTGTCCCCCGAAACCGTGGAATTTTGGCAGGGTCGCCGCAGCCGTCTCCATGACCGCCTGCGCTATCGCCGCGCCGCCGACGGCGGTTGGACGGTCGACCGCCTCGCCCCCTGATCGCCCGGCTCTCTCATGCCGCGCGCCATGCAACTCTACCTCGTCCGTCACGCTCACGCCGTGACGCCCGAAGAGAATCCCATCCGCCCTTTGAGCGAGGTCGGACGCGCCGCCACCGCCCGACTCGGCGCCTTCCTGCGCACCACCGGAACCTTCGCGCCGACCCAGCTCTGGCACAGCCCGCTCGAAAGATCCCGCGAGACGACCCGCGGCCTCGTCGCGGCGCTCGGCGCTGAAATCATGGAGGTGGAAACCGACGACCTGCTCCCGGAGGACGACCCGGCCCTCATCGCCGGCCGACTCGCCGCGTATCCAGTTACCCATGACTTGGGGTTGGTCGGGCACGAGCCGCACCTCTCCGCCTTGGCGACACTGCTCGTGCGGGGAAAGACGACTCCCACCGCGTTCGTGATGCGTAAAGGCGCAGTGCTCGCTTTGGAACGAACGGATCGCCTTCACCGCAAAACCGGCCTGCCGCGCTGGCGGGTGAGGTGGCACCTTTCGCCGGAATTGTTGAAAGCGTTCGTCTGAGCGCCGGCCGCCCATACCGCCGCAAGGGAGGAATGAGGGCAGGTTGCAGGCTCGTGCCTGCCCCTCTCGTCCCGCTCGACGGCGTCACCCGTTCGGGCTTAAGGGCAGGGAAATGCTAAAGGTCGTCCCCTTCCCCACCGTGCTGTCGACCCACACGCGGCCCCCGTGCAGTTGCACGATGTGTTTCACGATGCTCAGTCCGAGACCGGTGCCGCCCTTGTCACGCGAACGGCCCTTGTCCACGCGGTAGA
Source organism: uncultured Opitutaceae bacterium (assembly GCA_963974355.1). Lineage (GTDB taxonomy): Bacteria > Verrucomicrobiota > Verrucomicrobiia > Opitutales > Opitutaceae > Actomonas. The sequence continues at coordinate 5,474 of CAXBDS010000065.1, read as the reverse complement.
ATCGCTCGAACAAATGCGGCAGATCATCCGCCGGAATCCCCGGACCGGTATCGGCAAACGTGAGCATCACTTCCTTCTGCCGGCGGCGCGCTTCGACATGCACCGTCGTGCCGGCCGGCGTATATTTGAGCGCATTGGCGATGAGGTTCTCGCAGACTTGCGTCATCTTCAGCGGATCGATCAACAGGCGACCGACTCCGGGATCCATTTCACAAGTGAGATGATGCCCGCTCGCCTCGGGCCGCGCGCGAAATTCGCCCATGATACCGTCGACCAAGTCGGCCAACGATACGGCTTCGCGGCGTAAACCGGGGTTGATCGATTCGAGGCGGGAGAGCGTTAACAGGTCTTCGAGCAGCGAATTCAGGCGTTCGGTGTGACGCTCGATCGTCTTCAGAAAGCGGGCGCGATCCACGAGAGGGATTTCCTCATGCCCCTCCACCAGCGTTTCGATGTAGCCCTTGATCACGCTCAGGGGCGTGCGCAGCTCGTGGGAAACGTTGGCGACGAAGTCCTTTCGCACCAACTCCAGCCGCTTCAGTTTCGTGATGTCGTGCAGCACGAAGATCACCCACTGGCCTTTTTGACCATTGAGCGGCGGAATACTCGTCCCGGTCACCTCAACCCAGCGCGTGTCGTTTCCATCCACGAATTCGATTTCATACTGGGGCTGGGCCACCCCCCGTCGCACGGCATCGACGTGGTTAAGAAACACCACACTGTGCAACACGATCTCCAAGCGTTGACCGAGGATGTCCTTCGCGCGCGGGAAAATCTCCTTCAAGGCTTTATTTGCCAACATGATGTAGTTGTTGGCGTCGACGATAAGCACGGCCTCCTGCAAACTGCCGAGCGTCGCTTCGAGCTGGGTGAGTTGCCCCGACCGCTGTTGCTGCAGCGTCCCCACTTCGGTGATGAGCTCGTTGGTGGCCGAACACAGCGCCTCCCACACGCCACCCGTCGCGCCCGGCACGTCCTCCCGCAAGAACGGCTGCTTGCGGATGATCGCGCCATGCAGACTGCGGACGGCCCGGCGATGATTGGCCAACTTGACCAAAGCGATCCCCAGACCGACCGCCAAAGCGAGGCAGATAAATGTTAGCATGCGTTTGGAGCGACCGACCCGGGCCGCGTTGCCTATCCCTACCTCACGACGACGCTTCCTGAGCCTTTCGCTCCGCCATGCGATAGCCCACCCCACGAATCGTTTCAATCCAATCAGCCTCGGCGCCCAACTTCTCGCGCAAACGCCTCACGTGGGTATCGACCGTGCGCGTCTCGATCTCCGTCTCGTAGTTCCACACGTTGATCAGCAAATGCTCGCGCGTCTGCACCCGACCGCGTCGCTCCATCAACAAGCGGAGTAACTTAAACTCCGTGGCCGTGAGCTCGATCTGCGCTCCGCTCACGAAGGCCTCGTGACGATCGATGTCCAACGCGATCTCGCCCGCCGTAAGTTTCTTGGGCAAATCGGTGTCCGGACCGCCCAGGCGGCGCAAGATCGTCTGCACACGAAGAATCAACTCCTTGGTGCTAAATGGTTTGCAGATATAGTCGTCCGCCCCGGTCTCCAGTCCTTGGATCCGGTCCCCCTCTTCCGCCTTGGCGGTAAGGAAGACCACCGGCACCGCTTTCAATTTCGGGTCCGCCCGCAGCATGCGGCAGATCTGAATGCCATTCAAATCGGGCATCATCACATCAAGGATCACCAGATCCGGCATAAAGGAACGCGCCAAACCGATGCTCCCGTTGGGATCGTTAAGGGTCTCCACCGTAAAGCCCTTCGCCTTCAAATGATAGGCGACCAACTCAGTGACATCGGACTCGTCATCGACGACGAGAATTTTTTTCGGCTTGGATTCCATGATGATTCGAATGCGAAACTCCCGCGTTCTACGGTCCCACCGAATCCGACACTAGTCGAATTGGCCTGCGTTTCACAAATGTTACAACGTCACTTATCTGCAAAAGAGTGAGCTCGGCGGGCCCGTCGAGCCGTAGCGCAAGCCGCCCACGGGCAACCCATACGACAGGGGAGTTCCGCCGACGCCTAATTGGCTTGAGTTCGCCGGCGCGCCTCCAAATAAATCAGTAAAATGCTGATATCAGCCGGGTTAACACCACTTATACGTGAAGCCTGACCCAGATTAACCGGTCGGATTTGAGCCAATTTCAACGCGCTTTCCCGCCGCAGACCCTTAATCGCAGCGAAATCCAAATCAACGGGGACCCGCACGCGCTCGATCTCCCCGAGCTTGGCGATTTGGCGCTCCTCGCGCTCCAAATATCCGCGATAGCTCACCCGATACAGCACCTGCTCGCGCACCTCCCGGGAAAGCGCGGCGAAGGATTCTGGCATTTCCGGCGCTTTACTCCCCTGCCCCGTCGTCGCTCGACGAATCCGATCCGCCCACGTGCCCTGCCCGCCCCCCGGTCGTTCCCGCTCCAGCCACGCCATCCAGTGATCGACCTCCGCCCGCTTCGCATCGATACGGCTCGCCCGCTCGGCCGATATCAAACCATGGACCTTCGCGTGATTCCCCAGACGCAACTCCGCGCTCCCGTGGTTGAACAATAAACGATACTCCGCGCGGCTCGTAAACATACGATAAGGCTCATTGGTGCCCTTTGTGACCAAATCATCCACCAATACGCCCATATAACCCTCGTGACGGCCGATGATCAATGGTTCCCGCCCCTGCACCTTGGCGGCAGCGTTCGCTCCAGCCAACAGTCCCTGGGCCGCCGCCTCTTCGTAACCCGACGTCCCGTTGATCTGCCCCGCAAAAAAGAGGTTTTCGACCTTCTTGGACTCCAAGGACGGGAAAAGCTGGGTTGGCGGCGCAAAATCATACTCCACCGCGTAAGCCGGCCGCAAAAGCTCAGCCCGCTCCAGGCCCGGGATCGTCCGAACCATGGCGATTTGCACATCAAACGGCAATGACGTGGACAATCCGTTGACATAATACTCGTTCGTATTCCGTCCTTCCGGCTCCAAGAACAGCAGATGTCGGGGCTTATCAGCGAAACGGACAAACTTATCCTCGATACTCGGACAATAACGAGGCCCCGTGCCGACGATTTCCCCGGAATACATGGCCGACTTACCAAGGTTCGCATTCACGATCTCGGCCGTCTCGGGCGTGGTATAGGTCATCCAACACGAAACTTGATCATGCCCCGGCGCCCAACCGAGCCGACGCTCACCGGTTTGTTCCACGTGGAACAGATCCGTTGCTCCACGCGTGTCGTAGAATCCAAAGCACGTCGGCACCGCGTCGCCACGCTGCTCTTGCATCTTGGAGAAATCCAGGCTCCGACCCAGTAGCCGCGGCGGCGTGCCAGTCTTGAGGCGCCGCAGCTCGATGCCCGCCTCTTCAAAGCTCGCCGACAACGTTTTCGCCGTAAAATCACCCAAACGCCCCCCCTCGGTCTTATTCTGGCCGATATGCATCAGCCCGCGCAGAAAGGTGCCGGTGGTAACCACTACCGAACGGCCGGCGAACTCGATATCCAGATTAGTGCGCACTCCCACCACTTTGCCATCGCGATAAGTCAAGCCAGTCACCGTGGCTTGAAAGACCTGCAGGCGAGGGGAGAGCTCGAGGGTATGCTTCATCCGAAACTGATACGCCTTCTTGTCACACTGCGCCCGCGGCGACTGCACCGCCATGCCCTTTGATTCGTTTAGGAGCCGAAACTGAATCGCCGTGACATCGGTATTCACCCCCATTTCGCCCCCCAGTGCGTCGATTTCGCGCACCATTTGCCCCTTCGCTTGACCGCCAATCGCCGGGTTACAGCTCATCTGAGCGATCGTATCAATATTGCCCGAAAGGAGCAGGGTAGAGGCACCGGCCCGCGCTGCAGCCAACGCAGCCTCACACCCCGCATGGCCGGCACCACACACGATCACATCATAAGACTGCTGAAACAAAAACATAACTAATTTATAATAAATTACTTAAACAAACAAAGGGGCCGATTCTCCCGAACCAAACCTTACGCGAAGCTGCCCTTTGTCTTGCTCGGTGCGAGCACCCGTGTCGACCCGGAGTTTAATCCGCCAGCAAAGCGAAACGCTATTTTCCGATACAGAAGGTCTTAAACAAACGATCAAGCATCAGCTCGTTATCAAACTTGCCGGCGATCTCCCCCAAAGCCTCCAAGGCCGCGCGCACGTCGCTGGCCAGCAATTCCGTGGGGCCATTCGCCTCCGCGTGGGCGAGGGCACTCGTCAAACCGTCGCTCGCCCGCCCCAGCGCATCCGCATGGCGCGCATTGACCGCCAGATCTTGATCATCACCATCCGGACGGAATCGATCCGCCAAATTCCCCACCACGTGCGCGAGGTCGGCCAGCCCGGCCCCCGTCACGGTTGAAATGCGCACCACCGGCCAGTCCGGAGGTAGATTAGCCCTCGCGCGTTCATCCGAACCAGAAGCACCGTCCGCGAGATCCACCTTATTCAGAACCACCACCGTATTCCCGGCGTGCAAACGCGCCTGAATCTCCGGAGGCAGGGCAGGGCAGGGCGCGGTAATGTCCCGCACCCACAACACCAAATCCGCCTCTGCCGCACGCTCCGCCGTCAATGCCATCCCCATGCGCTCGACCACTGCGGGATCCGGGTTCAGTCCCGCGGTATCGATCAAGCGCAACCCGTGAGATCCCAACTGGATACGTTCCTCCAGATAGTCCCGCGTCGTTCCCGGCTCCGCACTCACAATCGCCCGGTCGCGCCCGACCAAACAATTGAGCAGGCTACTCTTACCCGCGTTAGGCGCCCCCAAAATCACGGTTTTAATTCCATCCCGCAGCAGCTCGCCGTAGTGACGCGTTGCCAGTAACTGCTGCGTTCCACGTAGAACGTTGGCCAATGTTGTTCGCACGACGGCCCGGTCCTCCGCCGGCAAGTCCTCTTCTGGAAAATCGATGTAGGCCTCCACCCGGGCCAAGGCGAGGAGGAGTTCATCCGTCATCGAGGCCAGGTGGCGTCCCAAAGCCCCGCGCAACTGTCGCCCCGCGACGGCGAGCGCCCGTTCGCTACGCGCGTGGATCACATCCATCACTGCTTCAGCCTGCGCCAGATCCAACCGTCCATTCAGAAATGCCCGTCGCGTGAACTCGCCCGGCTCGGCCGCCCGACACCCCCGCGCAATCAGGTCTTCGACCACGCGACCTGCAATCAGCGGATTTCCGTGCGTCGCGATCTCCAAACATTCTTCTCCGCTGTAGGACCGCGGTCCCGGAAAATAGGTGACCAACACATCGTCAACCAGTTCACCCGCGCGATCTCGGTAGTCCCGATAGCTCGCGACACGGGGTGGGGGAGTGGAACCGAAAATCGCCGCCGCCACCCGCGCGCACGCCTCACCGCTGAGCCGCACCAGCGCCACCGCCGAGGTGCCGGCGGGCGTCGCCAAAGCCACAATAGTATCGGATTGATCAGCCATATCAGTGTCAGCGGAGCA
>CAXBDS010000064.1:0-23536 GCA_963974355.1 uncultured Opitutaceae bacterium | reverse complement strand
TCCTGGCCTCGTTGCACCATGCGGCGGGCGGTCTCGAGATGATTGGCCTTTCGCGTGGCGGCCGGGATCGACTCCGACTCGCACGCCTCGAGCTGATAGGCCAGGCCGCTCATGGTCTGGAGCAGGGTGTCGTGAAGATTGGCGGCGAGTCGGGTGCGTTCTCGCATCGTCGCGTCGAATTCAATCACCGCATCCCGGCGCGCACGCATCTCGGCGGCGAGTTCGAGGGTCTTGCGGCTTACCTGTCGACGTAGTTCCCACACCCATATCAGGACGCCGATCAGCAAAACGCTGGCGACGGCCAAAACCCCGATGAGGCGGGAGGGAGTCCACCAGCTGGGGCGGCGCAACACGGCGATGTCGGCGGCGGTTCGCAGATAGACGTCCAGCCGCTGGGCATGCACGCGATTCGTCGGCAACAGCTTGTCGGGAAAGTCGAGTTGCACGATGCCAGTCACTTCGAGCACGCTCTCGGGGAGCAGGTTCGTGAGTTGCAGGCTTTCGGGTCCGACGATCTCGGCGGTGAGGATCATGCCGCCGGTGTCCAGCACGAGTCGCAGCGAGTCGGGATGATGCTCGAGTTCTTTCTGAACGGCCAGCAAGCGGGCGGAGAACCGGACCAAGTGTCCGTCGAAATCGTGGGGCTTGGCGGGCAATCCCCGGGATTTTGAGACCGAATTGATTTCGATGATCTCTTGAGGGGAAATCGATACGGCGGCCGGAACCGGATTCTGGCCGATTTTGCGGCCTTCGGCGCCGACCAGCATGGCGATGAACGAACGTTGTTGAACAAAGCCGATCATCTCCACCTCGTCGCCCTCGGCGAAGGCGGTCGCCGCGGTCGTCTCCACCCGGACCGCCCTGTCACCATGTTGCAAATACACGAATTCGCCGGGCACCGAGAGGGTGACCGTTCCGCGCACGCGCACGCGGTGGGGAGGACGGGCATGGGGGGAAAAGCCCATCAATTCATTTAGCGGCACCAAGGGCACCGCTTCGGGGGGCGGGGCTTCTTTTTCGGTGAGGATGTCTCCGGGCGAACCGCACAACAGGCGAGGGCCGATCAACTCTCCGCGTCCGTTAAACAGCGATCCCGCCACCCCGCGCAGCCGCACTTCTGCGTCCAGCAGGTGTTCCGGTTGTTGGAGCACCGACTTCATCGCCATCACCGGGAACTGACCAAAATCGGAACTCACCACCAGCTGCCACCCCGTGGGCACGGACTCGATCGCCTGCACGATCCCGTGGACCTCGACGCGTTCGCCGGCCTCGGAACCCGCGAAGAATTGTCGTGGATCGATGGGGTGCCCGTCGGGCACCGGTTTCGAACCGTGGATTACGATGCTCGTGGGCAGGAGGATCGTCGCGTAGCCCCCCGGAATACTGATGCCGGTCACCTCCACATCCGAGCCGCAACTGAGTTTTGCGTGAATGGCGTCGTCGATTGAAATCAGGCCTCGCCGTCTGGCTTCGAGGATGTGCACCCAGACACCGCCGGAATCGTCCTGGATGACCATGTTGGGGAACTCGAGCCAAGTGATCACTCCACGCACATGCACGTGTCGTTCTTCCGCGGCTTCGTCGCGGGTCAGCGTGCGGACATCGGCGATTTTCACCAAGGTATCCGCCGCGTTCGCACAGTATCCGGACGCTGCGGTCAACAGCGCGGCAATAAGCCAGGTGCGGCGGTCCATGGGGTGTTCGGTTCCTGCGCGGGGTGGGGTGGACTTTGCCTGAAGCGCGCGCGACTTCGGGCATCGTGGAGGGGCAGTCTAGTTACCGATGGAATGTGCTCGGGGGGACCCTGTTTCCTCAACCCAAAAGCTGTCCTTCAACCGCAAATCCGTGCTGGAGGCGCCGACGTGGATCTTGAACTCGCCCGGCTCGACCACCCGATGGTGGTCGCGATTGATCAGGGCGAGGGCCGACGCGGGAACATCGAAGCTCACTCGTTTGGTTTCGCCCGGTCGTAGCGTCACCCGGTCAAAGCCCACCAAATTCAGCTCGTAGGTGGTGACGCTGCTCACGACGTCGCGCATGTAGAGTTGAACCACTTCGTCGCCCGCGCGCTTTCCGCTGTTGCGGATGTCGCAGGTAATCCGCACATGGCCGTCGGCGGGGATACGCTTGGGCGTTACCTCAAGATTCGAATAGGCGAAGCTCGTGTAGCTCATTCCAAAGCCGAACGGATACAGCGCTCCTTCGATCGAGGCCTGGCCGAAGCCGTTGGGATCGTCCCGCTTGCCTTGAATGGCCTGACTGCCCGGCTTGAAAGGGAAGTTGTAGGGAATCTGCCCGACCGTGCGGGGAAAGGTGACCGGCAACTTGCCGCCCGGGTTGACGTCGCCAAACAGCACCTCGGCGATGGCCGTGCCGCCGGCCTCGCCGGGAAACCACGCCGAGAGGATCGCGGCGGCGTCGCGTTGGACGAGGTTGATCGTGGCGGGACGCCCGCTCATGAGCACGGCGATCACCGGCTTGCCGGTTTTGACCAACTCGCGGACGAGGGTGTTTTGGAAGCCCGGGAGATCCAGGCTGGTGCGACTCTTGGATTCGCCGATTGTGGCGTTGGAGTCGCCCACAAATACGATCACGGCGTCCGCGGTGGTGGCTTTGGCGACGGCGTCGGATATGGCCGCGGCTTCGTCCTGGTCGGGCGGTTCCGGAAAGAGTTCCGATTCCGGCCAGCGTCGATCCGTCACGTCGCAGCCGAGCGAATACATCACTTCCGTTCCGGTTGACGCGAGCCGTTGGCGAATGCCGGCCAGCGGAGAGACCAGGGTGCCGCCGTTCGATCCGTAGCGATCGAGCGAGGTATCGATCATGTCGGCCGTCGGCCCGCATACGAGCACCCGCTTCAAACCGGTGAATAAGGGCAGGGTGGCCCGATCATTTTTCAGGAGAACGATGGATTCGCGCGCGGCTTTCAGGGCGAGATTTTGCGCCTCCGCGGTGTGGATGGCGTCGGCCGCCTTGTCCGGGTCCGCAACGTAGGGGCGATCGAAGATGCCCGCGACGAACTTCACCCGCAGGACATCGCGCACCCGCTCGTCCACCGCCGTGAGCGGAACCAGGCCCTCGTTGATGGCCGTGCGCAGCGCGTTAACAAAAACCTCCGGGCGAGTGAAGTTGGTGCGGACGTTGCCTCCCTCGTTGATGAACATGGCGGCGGCCTCGGGGAACGTGGCGACTACCTTGTGCTTCGTTTGCAGAAACATCACGGCGGCGCTGTCCGAGGTCACGTAACCGTTGAATCCCCACTCGGTGCGCAGCCGGTCGATGAGAAACTCGTGACTCCCGGAGATCGGGACGCCGTCGTAGTCGTTGTAGGAGCTCATCACGCCACGCAATCCGGTCTCCCGCACCAACCGCTCCCACGGGTAGAGATGGAGCATTTCCATCTCACGGGGGGCGACGTGGGGATCGGTGCGGGCGGCCCCATCCCGTCCGCCGGCGGGTTCGGAGTAGACCGCGAAGTGTTTCGCGGTCGCCGAGACCCCGCCCTCTTGCAAGGCCTGCGCCATCTGTATCCCCATCTCTGTTACGAGATAGGGATCCTCTCCGTAGCACTCGACCACGCGTCCCCAGCGCGGGTCCCGGGCGAGGTCCATGATGGGCGCATAGATGTTGGTGTAGCCCACCGCCCGCGCCTCCTGCGCGATGGTGCGGCCGATGGCGCGAGCGAGCGAGCGATTCCAAGTCGCGCCCAGCCCCAGATTGCTGGGGAAGTTCGTCGAACGGACATAGTTTAATCCGCGAATACCCTCGTTGGTAAATTCGACGGGAATGCCCAGCCGCGTTTCCTCGATGAACCAGCGTTGGATGGTGTTCAGTGCGCGGGCGGTGGCGGCGGGAGTTCGATTGTAGGGGGAATCGGGAAACCGACCGATCCCGTTGTGCATTTCATCGATATTCGCGATGCCGTCCTTCCAGACTTCGTTTTTCCACCCGGCGGTCGGAAGCGGATCCTGGAGCACGCGGCCATAACCGTAGAGCGTGGTTAGCTGGCAGGTCTTTTCCTCGACGGTCATCTGGCTGAGCAGATCTTCGACTCGCTGGGCGACCGGTTGGGTGATGTCTTCAAAAACGTCCTTCTTGCCGTTCTTGTTGTAGTCGATCCAAGCGGTCGCGGGGACGTTCGCCGCGTGCGCCGTTGAAACGAGGGCAAAGCCGCAGATCAGCAGGGTCCGGCAGACCTGCTTGGGGTAAGAGAAGGGTGAAAGTGACAAGAGAGTGGGGGAGTTTACTGGGGTGAGTGATAGTGACGAAACTTTGGGTCGCAGGTCGCGCGCAAGGGGATTGTCTACTGCGGAGCTTTGGACCGATTTGAAGGATATACGTGAGCGTTTCCTAATCCTTAACACATGTTCAGGTCATGGCGTTCGGTGCTTGTTCGAAGAGGGGTATCGGCCGCGCCATTTCATACGGGTCTCAGTTCATTCTAGGGCGGTGAACACGATCGGGCAATCGGCCAACTGGCCAATAGGCACGTCCTTGACGTGGAGTAGAGGCATCGCCTCGAATGCCGGGAATAAGCTCAGACCCAATTGGGATCCGAAACCGGCGCGCGATCCGCAGACTTTCCCCGCGGGGCAGAAGTTGAAGATCATCGAGTCAAGGTGGATGGTTGTAACTGCCTGTATGAAGGGAAATAACGCATGTTGAAAATGGTAGACACTTCCCCGAAGATCTTTGTCCCGTCACCCGCCGCACGAATCCGCTGCCTGATCGAGGATCCTGTGCGGGTGTTTCTATGGGTGTTTCTGGGGTTCTTTTTCATCGTGCGTTCTGGAGCCACAATTCATTGCCCGGATCAGTTTTCCGATCACATGGTTCTCCAGCGCGATGTGCCGGTTCCGATTTGGGGCACGGCGACCGCGGGACAAGTTGTGACGGTGGCGTTTGCCGGGCAGATCAAAGAGGCCACCGCCGGCTCGGATGGACGTTGGGAAGTTGCCCTGGATCCGCTCTTGGCGAGTGCGGAGCCCCGGACGGTGACCATCCGGGGAGCGGACCAGACCCTGAGGTTCGATGACGTTTTGGTGGGCGAGGTCTGGTTCTGCTCCGGGCAATCCAACATGGAGAAGTCATTCTTTGGTGGTCCGGGGCAAAAGCCGGTCGACAATTTCGAACTCGAGGTGGCGGCCGCACACTTTCCGAGTCTTCGACTGTTCAAGATCCCGCGCACCGATAAGCCGCAGGCGGGGCCAGGCGTAACGACCTGGCTGCGCTGTTCGCCAGCGGCTCTCCGGGAATCCGAGTTTTCTGCCGCTGCTTATTTCTTCGGGCAACAGATCCATCAAACGCTCAATGTCCCGGTGGGACTGATGCTGTCGAGCTTGGGGGGCACCTCGATCGATGCCTGGATGCCTCGGTCCGTGTATGCGGATTCTTTCGCCGGGGCCGACGGAAAAGGGGGCAAGTTTGCCCACGCCTCCGAGCTGTTCGAAGGCATGGTCGCGCCTTATGCGCCGTTCGCGGTGCGTGGATTCCTGTGGTATCAGGGGGAGCGGAATCTCGGGAATGGTGATGTGGAACACTACGCCGAAAAGCAGGCGGCCCTGATTGAAGCCTGGCGGCAGGCCTGGCGCCGGCCCGATGCGCCTTTCTTTGGCGTCCTGCTCGTGCCGATGAAATATTCGAACGCAAGCAGGAAGCTGGTGACGGCCGAGGCACTGCCCTTGTTTTGGCAGCAGCAGGTCAAGGCTCTGTCGGCACCGCGGACCGGCTTTGTTGTCACGACGGATTTGGTCAGTGATTTTCACGATATCCATCCCACGAACAAACGTGATGTCGGGCTTCGACTCGCGCGGTTGGCCTTGGCTGAGACGTATGGATACAGTGACATCACCGCGCGGGGGCCGACGTTCAGGGGAATGTCGATCGAGGGACGTGAGATTGTAATCAACCTTGACCATGCCGCGGGACTTCGGGCTCGAGACGGCGAACCCTTGACCGATTTCAGCATCGCGGACCGGCGGCGGGAGTTTCGGCCGGCAACGGCTCGCATTGAGGACAACCGTGTGGTGGTTTCGTCCGACGATCTGGCCGAGCCGGTTGCGGTGCGCTTCGCGTGGTCGGAAAGCGCCCATCCCAATCTAATCAACGGAGCCGGTCTTCCGGCGGTGCCATTTCGCACCGACGATTGGCCGGTATCATATCGACGTATCGATCCTAACGATACGAATTGACGGATCGGGCCGCCCGGACATTGGCCAACCGGCCGATAGTGGCGTCCTCGCTTCGCCCATCCCGAAGCGGCTTTTGCTCGACGCCTTGGCAAGGGCTTAATGGCTACGACATTCGGTGTCACTGGGAGACTGGTCCGCCGCCCCGCTCTCCGCTCTATCGCCGGTTCTCGGCGGACGTTTTCTCCGGCGCGCCATGCCGGTGCAGGAAGTTCACCGGACTTACACCGTGCACGCGTTTGAACACCCGTGAAAACTGGAACGCGTCCATCTCCAGCCGCTCCGCGACCTCCCGCACCAACAGCTCGCCGGAGTCCAGCAGCGCGGCGCCATGCAGCATCTTGCGTCGGGTCAAATAATGATAGGGCGATCCGTAACCATGCTGCTTGAACAGGCGGGACAAATGCTCGACCGAGACATGGCAGCCGCGCGCGACATCCGCCGCCGTGCGCACGGACAGGAAGTTCTGGTCGATGAACTCCAGGCAGCGGCGCAGCGTCTTGCGGGATTGGAGGCGGCCCGCCGGGCTGTCGCCGACATCCGCCAGTTTTAAAAACAGAATGCGCAACTGCAACGTTGCCACGGCCTGCGCGCGGGGGCGGGCAATGACTCCTTCGTCGATGATCGCTTCGATCAGATCCGTCACTTCGTCGCCGTTGTGGATCCGCCGGCAGCAGCCCGGCCCAAGCCCGATCGCGGCCAGTAGGTCAGCGCCCTCGCGCCCGGTGAAGTTCAGATAATATTTCGAAAGCGGCTCCTTGGGATCGCTGGCGATTCGGTGAGCCGCACCGGGACCGTAGGCAAACACCGCTCCCCGGCCAAGCGAGTGGTGCTTCCCGCCGATGGACAACCGCCCGCGCCCCCCCGCCACAAGCTCCAGCGCCAGCCACGGGAAGGTGTCGCGATTGATCGTGTATTCCGGGGCGACCAGTTCCCAGCCGCCGCCCAATATCGCCAGCTCCTCGTGCGGAGCTTCCGTGTCCTGAGTGAAGTAAAAGCGCTTCGCCCGCGTCACTTGTCGCGAGAGAAAGCTCGGTTCTGAACTTCGGGTCGGCCGCACGATGGCATAAAGCCGAGCCTCCGCTTAGAGATCAAGAATCGTCATGTCTTGACTATCCGCGGCCATGGGAAATCCGCGGCGATTCGGCTAAAATGGTCTTTCCAGTCTCCGCCTCCGGCTCGCCGGCCGACCTACCCCCGTGAAAATTGACGCCCACCAGCACTTCTGGTCTTACGACCCGGTTCAATACGATTGGATCGACGACTCCATGCGCGTCATCCGGCGCGACTTTTTGCCCGCCGACCTGGCCCCGCTCGCCGCGTCCGCCGGCATCGCCGGCACGGTTGCCGTGCAGGCCCGGCAGAGCCTGGATGAGACCGAGTGGCTGCTCGATCTCGCCGAGGCCAACCCCGCGCTGGTTCGGGGTGTTGTTGGGTGGGTGCCTCTCCGCGCTTATGGCCGGCTGATCGGCACTACCCTCGGCTCTTTCGCCGGCCGCCCCGCGTTCAAGGGCGTGCGCCACGTCCTGCAGGGCGAGCCCGACGCCTACGTGGAGGACCCCGCGTTCAACGCCGCGGTCGCCGAGCTTCCCGCCCGCGGTCTGAGCTACGACCTGCTGGTATTCGCCCGTCAACTACCCGCCGCACTGGGCTTCGTGGACCGGCACCCCGACCTCTCCGTCGTCCTCGACCACATCGCCAAGCCCGTCGTGCAGGGGCCGCCGCCCGCCGAGTGGGTCAAACATCTCTGCGAACTTGGCCGACGCGAACGCGTTCACTGCAAGTTCTCGGGCGTCGTCACCGAGGTCCCCGGCTGGAAATGGACGCCCGAGCTGCTGCGTCCTTACTTTGAGGTGGTCCTCGAGGCCTTCGGGCCGGAGCGCGTCATGTTCGGCTCCGACTGGCCCGTCTGCCAGGTCGCCGCCGGCTACCTCGACTGGCATCGCTTCGTCGAGGACTGCGTTGCCCCGCTTTCGGCCGGCGAACGCGCCGCCATCCTCGGCGGCAACGCCGCCCGTTTTTACCGCCTCACCTGATCCCCGCCATGCTCAAGACCGGCATCCTCAACCCCCAGCTCAACTCGCTGCTCGCGCGCGTCCGCCACACCAACACCCTGGTCATCGCCGACCGCGGCTTTCCCTTCTGGCCCGGCGTCGAGACCATCGACCTGTCGCTCGTGGATGGCGTGCCCACCGTGCTGCAGGTGCTCGCCGCCATCCGCGCCAACTTCGTCGTCGGCGAGGTCCGTATGGCCTCCCAGTTCCTCGACAACAACACCGCCGAGACGAAGGACGCCTTTGCCCGCGCCCTCGCCGGCGTGACCGTCGTCCACGAGGACCACGAGGGCGCCTTTAAACCCCGCGTTCCCCGCGCTATCGGCCTCATCCGCACCGGCGACACCACTCAATACGCCAACATGATCCTCACCAGCACCTGAGCGTGCAGGTCCCGTATCCAACCATGCAATACCGCAAGCTCGGCAACACCGGCCTCAATGTCTCCGTCCTTAGCTATGGCGCCTCCTCCCTCGGCGGCGTCTTCCGCCAGACCGACGACTCTGAGGGCATCCGCTCCGTCCACGTCTCGCTCGACCACGGCATTAACTTCATCGACGTCTCGCCCTACTACGGCGCCACCCGCGCAGAGACCGTCCTCGGCAAGGCCCTCAAGGGGGTCGCTCGCGACCGCTACATCCTCGCCACCAAGGTCGGCCAATACGGCGAGGGCGAGTTCGACTTTTCCGCGGCCCGTGTCGTCCGCTCCTTCGACGAGAGCTGCGCGCGCCTTGGCGTGGACCACATCGACCTGCTACAGTGCCACGACATCGAGTTCGCCCAGGTCGATCAGATCGTGAACGAGACGCTGCCTGCGCTCGTGAAGCTCCGCGAGGCCGGCCGCATCGGCCACATCGGCATCACCGGCCTGCCGCTCAAGGTGCTGATCTCCGTCCTCGACCGCGTCGGTCCGGGCATAGTTGAAACCATTCTGTCCTTCTGCCGCTTCGAGCTCAACGACTCCGCCCTTGGCGACCTCGTGCCTTACTTCGCTTCGAAGGGCGTCGGCATCATCAACGCCTCGCCCACCGGCATGGGCCTGCTCACCGAGCGTGGCGTGCCCTCCTGGCACCCCGCGCCTGCGCGCATGATCGAGGTCGCCCGCCAAGCCGTCGACTACTGCAAGGCCGAGGGCGTCGACATCGTGAAGCTCGCCGTCCAATATTCGATCAGCCACCCCGGCATCGCCTCGACCCTCGTCGGCTCGGCCAGCGCCGAAAACATGCTCAATAACATCGGCTTTGCCGAGGCCCCCGTCGAGTTCGGCTACATCGCCCGCGTGCTCGAGATCCTCAAGCCGATCCACAACCACAACTTCACCCGCGGCCTGCCCGAAAACCGCGACACGATCATCGCCTGACGCGTCCGCCGTCGTCCACGTCCATGAAAACCCTCGTCCTTGAGACTCCCGGCAAACTCGTGTTCGCCGACACTCCGCACCCCGGCGCACCCGCCGCCGGCCAGGCCCTCGTGCGCGTCCACCGCATCGGCGTCTGCGGCACCGACATCCACGCCTTCCACGGCCGCCAGCCCTTCTTCAGCTACCCGCGCATCCTCGGCCACGAACTCGGCGTCGAGGTCCTCGCGGTCGGCGAGGGCGTGACCAACGTGGCCGTGGGCGACCGCTGCGCCGTCGAGCCCTACATGCATTGCGGCAAATGCGTCGCTTGCCGCCGCGGCAAGCCCAACTGCTGCACCGGCCTGCAGGTCCTAGGCGTGCACGCCGACGGCGGCCACCGCGAGGAGATCCTCGTCCCCGCCGCCAAGCTGCACCCGGCCAACGATCTCTCCTACGAGCAGCTCGCCCTTGTCGAGACACTCGGCATCGGCGCCCACGCCGTCGAACGTGCGCAAGTCGCCGCCGGCGAGACCGTCGCCGTCATCGGCGCCGGCCCCATCGGCCTGGCCGCCATCCAGTGCGCCCTCGCCGCCGGCGCCCGCGTGATCGTCATCGACTTCAATCAAGACCGCCTTGCCTTTTGCCGCGACCGCCTCGGCATCGCCGCCACCGACCTCTTCGACGCCCGCTCCGCCGACGTCGTCGCCAAGCTCAAGGAGCTGACCGACGGGGACCTGCCCACCGCCGTCTTCGACGCCACCGGCAACCCGAAGTCCATGGCCGCTGCCTTCGAGTATCCCGCGCACGGGGGTCACCTCGTCTTCGTCGGACTCTTCCCTGGCGACGTCACCTTCAATGACCCTAATTTCCATCGTCGCGAGCTGACCCTGTTGGCCAGCCGCAACGCGCTCCCGGCCAACTTCACGACGTTGATCAACAAGGTAAGGGCTGGCTCCATCGACACCTCACCGTGGATCACCCACCGTTCGAGCCTGGCCGATACCCCCTCCGTCTTCGAATCGTGGACCAAGCCCGCGACCGGCGTCTTGAAGGCCATGATCTCGCTTTGAGCCGCCGCCCCGCCGTCCCGAGTTTCGTTCGTTTCATCGTTATCCCAATCCCATGAGCAAAATCCATCCCGCCCCCGCGCAAGCCCGCGTGCTTGAGCCTCACCTCATCGTTCCCTTCATCCTCGTCACCAGCCTGTTCTCCCTGTGGGGCTTCGCGAACGACATCACCAATCCCATGGTGGCGGCGTTCAAAAATATCCTGCTGATCTCCAACTTCGAGAGCTCGCTGGTGCAGGCCGCGTTCTATGGCGGATATTGCTTCATGGCCATCCCGGCCGCGCTCTTCATCAAGCGCTTCTCCTACAAGGCCGGCATCCTTACCGGCCTGGCGCTCTACGCGGCGGGCTGCCTGCTGTTTATCCCGTCGGGTTACCTGATGGCGTTCTGGGCCTTCCTCACCGCCTATTTCATCATGACTTGCGGCCTCTCGTTCCTCGAGACCAGCGCCAATCCCTACGTGCTCTCGATGGGCGAACCGGCCACCGCGACGCGCCGTCTCAACTTCGCGCAGGCCTTCAATCCCCTCGGCTCGCTGACCGGCATGTTCGTGGCCAAAACCGTCATCCTTTCCAGTCTCAACGTCGCCAACGAGACCGAACGCCAGGCTTTGCGCGCCGCCGATCCGGCCGCGTTCGCCAAGCTCCAGGAAAGCGACCTCGGCGTCATCGTCGGTCCCTACGCCATCCTTGGCGGCGTGGTGCTCGTGGTCATGATCGTCTTCGCGTTCGCCCGCCTGCCCAAGACCGCCGGCGAGGAGGACCGCAGCCTCAACATCGGCCCGACCCTGCGCCGTCTCTATCACAACAAGCACTACCTTGAGGGCGTCATCGCCCAGGCCTTCTACGTCGGCGCGCAGATCATGTGCTGGACCTTCATCATCCAGTATGCGGTCAACGAACTCGGCATGAAGCCCGAGACCGCCCAAGGCTACAATATGGTGGCGATGGTGATCTTCGTGTCGTCGCGTTTCATCTGCACCTACCTGCTCAAATACGTCTCGCCCGGCGCGTTGCTCTTCGGCCTCGCCGTTGGCGGCGGGCTGTTGACGCTCGGCGCCATCCTCATCCACGGCATGACGGGCCTCTACTGCCTAGTCGGCATCTCGGCCTGCATGTCGCTGATGTTTCCGACCATCTACGGCATTGCCCTCGAAGGTCTTGGCGAGGATGCCAAGCTTGGCTCCGCCGGCCTCATCATGGCCATCGGCGGCGGCTGCCTCATGCCTCCGTTGCAGGGTTGGATCATGGACCAGCAGATCGACTTCCTGAGCTCCACCCGCGTCTCCTTCGTGCTGCCGCTGATCTGCTTCGTGGCCATCGCCGTCTACGGACTGCGCTCCCGCCGTCCGCGGGCGGTGTGAGGACGGACGGTGCCACGCGCCGCAGGGACGGCGATTGCTGCCTCCATTCACCACATTTTGAGGCGACCCCCGGGCCATCCGGGAAAGCTAAGAGCTAACTTGTAACACGAACCCTCAATTGCACCCGTTTGATCGTCCGCATATTTCTCCGCGAAAGCCCGTGCCTAAGCCACCTCTCATTCAAAGAGAGGTTCCCTTTTTAGCTTATGCCGTGGGGCGACTTGAAGCGATGCATTAAGAAAAACGGCTTGGTCGGGTCGCGTTGTTTGAGCCAGCTAATAGACTGATTAGTGTCTGCGTCATCGACGCGGGGGGCTGTCCGGCCTGGCAGGCAGCTCCACGCGGGCCTTATTGTGGACCTGAGACGGTGTTGCGCACTCTTCCCAATCCGAGATCGACTTGAGCGATGGTGCGGTTGGCGTGCTGACAGCCCTCGGGCCGAACGCGATCGGTGATCTGTTCGGCGGCTGGCTGGTGTTTTTGCACCTTTTCCTCGTGGCGGAGTAGGTCGGAAGGTGCCCCGAGTTTCCCTTTTCGGTAATTTTGGGAAACTGCCCCTTTGCGCCAATCTGCCGTCGACCAAACCCCGGGCGGGGCAGGGCGGGGCAGGCGCGGCTGAGAGGCTGCCGTCAGCCATCGCCCGACTTCCGCAAAACGAGGGGAACGCGGAACTGGGGCGGAAGGGAAGGGCCCCGTAAACGGTCAGGGCGTATTCGATGGATAGTTACGAATGCCGGATAATGGCCCGAAGGGGGGGGCCTCATAGTCCGGGGAACGAGGCGCTAGGGCATCACTACCCTCGGTGGCGTCGATAAGGAATGGCGTTGGGTTGAGTTCCCCAAGCTTTCGAAGACCGGAGCGCGCTTTGTTGCTCTCGCAAGTATGCTAAGACCGTTCGTCGCAGGCTACGGAAATGTTGATATTGTCGCGCCCTCTGAAATTCCGCCTGGCTCCATCAGGACAGCCCCCGGGTCCAATAAAGAACATGACCGACGATGTGTGTTTGCTCCTCTCTTAACGCATCGTGGTCTGCTGATTTCTCTTCTCATGACTTAAGATTCCTTTGCGGTAGCTTTCCGGCGTGGTGCCACTTCGCTTTTTGAAGTAGCGGGACAGGTGGGAGGCGTCGTGAAACCCGCATTCCAGCGCGATGGACAACTGGTCTTGGTCCCCTTGCTCGAGGAGGCGTTTCACCTGTTCGTATCGTGCCTCCATTTGAAAAGCTTTGGGGGACATCTTGAAGCGTTTCTTGAAAAGGCGGGTGAAGTGCGCGACCGAAACGCGGTAGTAGTTGGCCACTTCGCTCACGGCCACGGGCCGGTTGAATTGCTCCGCCAGAAAATACGCGGCGTTATCCAGATAAGTGGGCAGATTATTGGTTAGATGGGGAATAACGCGATCAAGGCCGGCGGGGTGGGGCGGGTGCTCGGCGTTCGGATTTCGGAGCAAGCAGACCACCATGCGCTGCAGGGCGAGACGTCGCTTCAATTTCCAGTGATCGAAGGCGTGTTCCTGTTCGCCGAGAATCTCCTCCAGAATCGTTTTGGGATGGTCGATGCCTGGGAAGCAGCGATGCGCTTTGAACGCGCGGGCCACGAGACGGCGACCTACCGTAGAGTCGGCGTCGATGGTGAATCCGATCCAGCCGAGCAGGGGATTACGCCGATGGGTGAACCGCTCAGCATGCGGCACGTCAGGCGGAGTGAGTATCCAAAAATCCTTGGGCAGGCGGATGCGTTCTCCCCGGCGAGGAAATTCCCACTCCGCGCCGTCTTCCAGGGCGAACGCGAGTTCGAAAAACGGGTGCGTGTGGACCTTGGTCTTGGGGTAGACTTGAAGCCGACGGGGGTAGGAACACAGCGCGGGCTCGATTGACGGGATAACGAGTTCCGTGTCGTCGGCGGTGGAGTGGAGCATGTCGATTTACTACGAAATACTGAAGCGAGGGATACGGTGGCCCGCGTGGTGAAGCATCCTTTTTTGTTTTTTTGAGCGATCATGCACCCCGCCGGCGGCGTTACGGCAGTTTGTTCGCGTGTTCGAAAAATACAATCAATAAGCCCGAAATTACAACGATGTGGGAACGGGCGTGTGATATTATTTGAACGTGCCCCACCCCGTCGAAGAGCCGTTTTCTTTTTTCACCAATCTTAAGGTATTGCTTAATAGCGATCTAAGGGATGGTTCGCGCTTGTGGAATTTTTCGACGGGAGGCGGAGTGGCGGCGATTGAAGGCGAAGGGCCGGTTTGGTATTTTTCGCTCAGGAAGGGATGGGCGTTCCGGTGGGTGAAATCTATCGGGTTGGTCGGTCGCGCCGCCCCGCAGGACGGTGTTGCGCATGGGTCGTTGAGCGCGATGTCGGCCGCCGTCGACGTCGCCCTGAGCGGCTCCCCGAACGTTAAGTTTCACCTTTGAAATCGCTTTCCACCGAGCCGGCCTCCGGCCCTTTTCCCATGAATTTCCGACCCAATCTCTTGTTCATCATGCCCGATCAATTGCGGCATGACTTTCTCGGCTGTTACGGGGCCGATTTCGTCAGCACGCCGCACATTGATCGTCTTGCCAACGAAGGGATCCGATACACGCGGGCTTACTCACAATCTCCCTTGTGCGTGCCGGCGCGGGCAGGGTTGCTCACCGGTCGCAGCGCCTTGGGGAACGGGGTCGTTTCCAACGGCGAGTGGCTGCGGCCGGATCTCGATGAGTGTGGCATCGCGACGTGGCCGCAGGTCTTGGCGGCCGCGGGCTACGATACGGCGTCGATCGGCAAGATGCATTTCTACCCGTGGGACGCGTCCCTGGGATTTCGCTACCGTTCCATCTGCGAGGACAAACGGTGGATTGGCATTCAGGACGACTATGCAAGGCGCCTCGCGCAGCACGGTCTGCGCAAACGGGCGGGGCGGGAGCATCCCGGTTATTTGGAAACCAAAGGAGCCATCACCAGCATGGTTCCGCGGGAGTTGGGTTGGGATCGTTTCGTGGGCGACGAAGCGTGCCGCTATCTCCGCAGCGAGCGTCAAACCGACCGTCCTTTTGCCATGATGGTGGGGTTCCCTGGCCCGCATTGTCCCTACGATGCGGATGCCGGTCTGCTGGCGGAAATCGATGAAACGATTCTGCCTGATCCTCTCCCGAGCGTGCCGGGGGACCTGGCGGTTTGGAAGGCGCGCAACGTGGCGGCTCATCGCGGCAGTTGGGACGGTATCGATTTCTCCGATACGACGCTCGCCCAGCGTCGGCGGGTGAGGGCGCACTATGCGGCACTGGTGCGTGGCATCGACGATGAGGTTGGCGCCATCCTGCGCACGTTGGAAGAGACGGGGGAGCTAGAACGCACGATCATCATCTTTGCCAGTGATCACGGCGATTCTCTCGGCGACCACGAATTGAATGGCAAGGGGACCTTCTACGAGAGCAGCACTCACATCCCGATGATCGTGCGCCGGCCGGGTGGTCGGGGAGGGGAGACACGGAATGAGCTGGTGGAGTTGACCGACGTGACGGGCACGATGCTGGCGGCGGCTGGCGTCGAGCGACCGGCCAGCATGAACCACACGCGTTGTTTGCCGGGTTTGAATCTCCGGGAGGAGCCCCGCGACTTGATCTTTGGTTGCCTGGGTAATGGCTGGATGGCTTTTGACGGACGCTGGAAATGGATGCGTCCGGAAGGGGATCGGGCATTGCTTTTCGATCTGCAGACGGATCCGAACGAGCAACACGACCGCTCGAGTGACCCGGCATGTGCGGCGGAAGCGCGCCGGCTCGACGAAGCGTTGTCCACATGGATCATGGTCTCGATCCGGGATGGGCATCAGGACAAACGCATCGCGGTTTCTTGGGCGGATGACGACTTTTCCGCCACCGGCTGGCAGCGGCCCTATCCGAGTCGGTTCACGGAATACGCGATGGGAGGTCGGGTATGATCAACACCATAGATATCATCACCATTCTGGCGTATTTCGCGCTGCTGCTGGGGGTCGGTTTTGTCTTCAATCGGCTTAACTCCAACGCCGACGACTATTTTCGCGGGGGCTGCAAAGGAACGTGGTGGATGGTGGGGATGAGCACGTTCATGGGCAGTTTCAGCGCGTGGACGTTCACGGGCGCAGCGGGCGCCGGATTTTCGGCGGGTTGGTCGATTCTCATTATTTTTTGGGCCGTCGCGACGGGATGTTTTGTGGCCGTCTGGGTGGCGCCGTGGTTTCGCCAGATGCGCGTTTATGCCATGCCCCAGGTGTTCGAGCAGCGCTGGCACAAGCCGCTCGCTCGTCTGCAATTTTATATCTTCGCCGTCTTCGCCGCCATCGCGCCCGCGATTTGGCTCTATGGCTTGGCGACGTTTGCGTCGGCAATGTTTGGACTGAATTTGGAACTGTTGATCCTGATCCTCGGCGTGGTGGTGTTGGTGTATTCGATGGTGGGCGGCACGTGGGGAGGCTTGGCGACCGATTTCCTGCAAGGTGTCATCCTGATTCCGATCACGCTCCTGATCACCGTCCTATGTTTGATCGAAGTCGGCGGGATATCCGGACTTCTCGGACTGATCGAACAGCAGGGACTCGCTGCGGAATATGCCATGATCAAGCCCGATGGCGGGTCGGGCGACGGGCGCTACACGTTTTGGTGGGCGGCCGCCATGGTCGTGATTCAAATCAACACGTCCGTGAACATGGGCAACGCCCTGAAATACAACTCAGTCAAGGACGGCAAATCCGCGAGGTATGCGGCCCTGTTCGCCGGCCTGCTCATGGCGGTGGGCGCCTTCGTCTGGTTTGTGCCCCCGGTGACAGCGCGTCTGCTGTATGCCGAACAGGTCAACCTCGCCCTGATCGCCAATCCGGCCGAGTCGGCTTATGCGGTAGCAGCGCTGAACGTGCTGCCAGCGGGTCTAAAAGGGCTGCTGGTCGTCTCCATCTTCGCGGCGACCCTGAGCAGCATGGACTCCGGGCTCACGCGTCAATCGGCCAACTACTTCAATGTGTTCATTCCGGATTTCTGCGGGCTCTTCAAAATCCAGCCGCCTCGCTCGGACCGCGCGCAGCTGCTGATCGGCCGTATCATCACGTTGATTCTCGGCGTCGTCATCATCGCTCTCGCCCTTACCTTTGCCCGGAAAGGCCGAGGCGTGTTTGAACTCCTCCTCCAGCTCCAAAACTTTCTCGTGGGCGTGGGTATTATCAGCCTGTGGGGACTCTTCATTCGGCGCGCTCCTCTGATCACGCCCTATGCCTGTATGCTTTCCGGTTTGATTGCCGGTGTTCTGACCCTGTGGAGCGAGCCCCTGCTGGGTCTGAAACTGAATTTCCAGCAACAACTCCTCGTGAACTTTGGGATCCCGAGTGTGGCGTATTTCCTCTGCGTTCCGTTCTTCACGCGGAGCAGCCCCGTATTCAAGGCGCGGGTCGACGCGTTCTTCACGAAGATGAAAACGCCGATCGATTTCGAGAGAGAGGTTGGTGCTCCGGCCGACGTCACACAGTTTATCCTGGTCGGACGTTTCTCCGCCGTCATCGCGGTGTTCGTGCTGGTCCTCTCGTTTACGGCATCCTCCTCGCGCGACCTGATTTCGATCCTCGCGGTCGCCGGCGTGATCGGATTGCTCGGGGGCCTTTTGTGGTTCGCGGGCGCTCGGTCCAAGTCTCGCCTCGTTCGCTTCAAACAATCGCTCGAGGCTCACGGCGAGCATGCGGCGCTGCAAAAATGAGACCCCTCGCTCAGTTCCTTTCCCGTGGCGCGATCAACGTCCGTCTTCCCGCCGCTTTGCTCTTCGGGATTTTTGCAGCCGTCTCGACCGAGGCCGAGGACAAAGCCCCCGTTTCCCCGGCGGATCTCCACGGGTTCATGCCGCAAAGCTGGAACTTGGAAACGATGGAACATCAGCTTTGGGTCTCGCCCCAAGGCGTTGGCGATGGCTCGTCTCGCCTGAAGGCACTCGGGAGCATCCAGACGGCCATCGAGCAAGCCAGACCGGGGACGGTCATCTTCGTGACGGCTGGAACTTACCCTGAGTCCTTGACGCTTGCCCAATCCGCAGAAATCGCCAGCGGCACGGACGAATCTCCGATCTTTCTGGTTTCAGTCGATGGTTGCGGAGCGGCTGAGATCAAACCCGGACGGGACGTGACCAACCTCGATGCAAATCGAATCCAGAACTGGGCGGTCGTCGGATTTCACTTCGTTGGTGCCGGCAGCACCACCGACGGTGACAACAGCCCGATCAAGATCGGCGCATCCAATCTCATCGAGGGAGAGCCGGCGAGAAACTGGTGGGTCGCCGGAAATACTTTTTCCGGGACCGGTCACGACGGCAGCAAGGCCTACCATGCGCGCAATATCACCTGGTTGGGCAACCACTATGACGGCGAGTGGGGGCAGGAGGCCTGCGACAACGTAGCCGTGGGTGTGAGCGACGCGACCGCCGATCAAAACCATTTTGTTTTCAACACCGTGGCAGGAACCTCGGGTTACTCGGCCATCACGGTGAAGTATGGCAGCAACCATTTTCTGATCGCGCAAAACGAGTTCACGATCAACACCGGCACTCGATTGCCGCTTCGCGGCGCCATGATCCGGGTGGGTGGCAATGGCGACTTGAAGAGATTCGTCGATCGCCTTCCGCACGAAACCGATCCCGCGTTCTCGGTGCTCACGGCCTCTCATGTCCGAGTAATGCGCAACCGCTTCAGCGGAGTCTGTGGCATCAACGTCGAACTCTACGGCAGCCGGGATTCGGAGATAGGTGACAACGATCTCGTCAATCCCAACGCACCGATCGAAATCCAGGCGACCGAAGCCAGGCTGGGCGACGATCCCCAGGGAAACCCGTATCGGTGGACCGCCCGCAACAATCGCATCGTGGGAAACAGGATCAGTGCCTCCGAGGAAAACAGCTTCGGCGGCCGGTTGGAAGGGGAGGCCTTCTCCGTCGCCGATAATCGATCGGATCGGGTCTTCGAGTATCCGACCGGAGCAGCCGCGGTTCGTCCGGCGATCGAAGCGCTGATCGAGACATTGCTTCAAACCACGAGCGCTTCCGCTTCCCACCGGTAGGCGATTCTCTTCGCATGCACGTCAATATCCTCCATCGACCCGAGCGCGGACCGCTCTATCGCTTTTATCGCCTCGAGCAGGACATGGCCCACGAGGCGGGGCTGCCCGTCACGATCTTGTTGCACTACCACGATCTTTTCGATGCGGAGGTGATGGCCGATGCGCGCGACGACGCCGCGCGCCATGGCGATGAGATCGGCCTGGCGCTGCATCGTTTCGCCGGACCGGGCCTCGACGTCGGACCCTGCAACAAATTCTGGCTGCTGCCGCTTGATCAGAAGCGGCAGGTGCTGGAGACGATCATCGCCAAGTGGCACGAGGTCTTCGGGTGCGATCCGGTGTCGGTGGCGGCCTATCTGCTGGACGCCTCCTCGCTGCGGTTGTTGCGCGAGATCGCGCCGGGCGTCGAGACCGTCGTGGCCGGGTGTTTCGAGGAGGGCGTGCGCGTCTATCACGGTTGCAACCATTCGTGGTATCTCTTCAGCGAAGGCATGCCGTGGGGACCTTGGTATCCGTCGAAGGATCACGCGCTGCGTCCGGCGGCGGACGAGGACGACGCGATCGGCCTGGTCGCCGTGCCGCATCTGGTGCGCGACATGAGTCTGTCCTACGAGGGCCGCAACGATTTCTGGGCGTCGCATCCGCCGAACGTGATCCGGGGCATGGGCAATCAGGGCACGTTCAGTCCCTACGATCTGAACCTCGTGGATCAGTTTCGACTCCAGGAGCGCTTCAATCCCTGGCCGAGTTATCTCAACACCTTCGTGAGTCCGCCGTGGCTGACGTGGAGTCCCAATTTTGAGGATTCGCCGGAGGTCGCGCAGGCGGTCTATCGCCAGCAGTTGGAATATCTGGCGAGGTTGCGTGACACGGGCGAAGTGGTCGCGAACACACTGGGCGAATATGGGCGTTGGTTTCGCCAACAGCGCACGTATGGCGACCAGGAAACCTACTGGGCAAAAGAGATGCTCTACGGCTCGGGCAAACACTACCTGTGGCATCTGGACGCGACCATGCGGGTGCTGATCGACTGCGCGCAGGGCGGATCGATCGGCGACCTGCGGCCTTACATCGGACGGGTGGCGATGGACACGGGGCCGGACACCGCGCGCAAATTCATCGGCAGCTATCCCTACCTGATTCAGTCGCAGCATCGCTCCGGCGCCGCCTTCCATTCCTCGGACGGTTCCCGCACCACGGCGTTTGTTTGCCGCAACGGCGAGGTGCTCGACCTCGCCGGCACGCGCACCCGTTGCCTCGATGTGTCTCGCGGGGAGGCGGGCAGCCGTTTTCAACTGGCACCGTTGGAGCTCAGCTTCGCGGATGGCGGACGCGTGACCCTTGCCACCACGTATTTGTTTCCTGGTGACGGACGGATCGGGATTGTTCGCCAATGGGTGTCCGTGGAATCGGCCGACGCGACCGCGATTGAATTGACCGAATACGTGAAGGCCTCGTGGGGGCTCACGGAGTATCCGGAACCGCTCGACGACGTCACCCTCGGCACCGATGCCGAATCGTTGGCCTATGCCTATCGCGGTCGGTGTCTAGCGACGACCAACGGGGGCCGGGTGGCGGCCAGCGTGCCTCCGTTGGGCGTTTCGGTCGAGTTGCGGGCTGACGAGGCCTGCCTGGCGACCCGTAGTCGCGTCTCGGAAGGGCATCTTTTTAGTCCCTATTTCACGCTCGAACTCACCCACACTCTCCGGCCGGGAGACACTGTTACCTCATGGATCCATTTGAAGCCAATCGCCTGAAGCGCCGCTGTCCGGTCTGCTTTTCCCGGGAGATAGACGTCGTGATGCTCATGCCGTCGCCGGGTCACTATCGTTGCATTAAGTGCAGCTTCGAAGGTTCGGATCAGGAAGTCGCGGGCATGTATGCCGACATCCGGAAAAAGTATCACTGGATGGGCCGCCGCCTGACCTTGGAGGAACAATCATGCTTGTGAAAATACCCCGATATCGCGGGCGCCTGTTTATCGGGTTGTTGTCCGTCCTGGGCCCGGCGGTTTCGTCGGTTAAGTCAGCGGCGAGACCCAACATTGTGCTTATCTTGGCCGATGATTTGGGCATGGGAGACTTGGGGTGCTATGGCGCGACCGATATCGCGTCGCCGCAGATTGATCGGATCGCGGCGGAAGGCATGCGCTTTGATCGCAACTACGCGTATCCGGTCTGCACGCCTTCCCGCGCGTCCATCATGACCGGGCGTCTGGCGGAGAACCTCGGCATCACCAGCGCGTTGATGGGCGACGGAGGACTGGAACCGCATACTCCGACGGTGGCGCAGCGTTTGCGTGCGACTGGCTATCGCACGGGCCTCATCGGCAAGTGGCATCTGGGTTATTCGCCGGACCGCGGACCCAATCAGCTTGGTTTCGAACGCTTTTTCGGCTTTCGCGGCGGCAAGATTGATTACTTTCTGCACCGCGACAGCGCCCAACGCGATGAAAGCGGCAGTCCGCTCGGGAAGCACGATCTGTGGAGTGACGAAGTCGAGGTGCACCACGACGGCGAGTATGCCACGGAGCTCTTCACGAAAGAGGCGGTGGAATTCATTCTGCGAAACGACAGTGACGAGCGCCCGTTTTTCCTGGTGTTGGCGTATAATGCGCCGCACTACGCGCGCCCGGGAGTGCTGCAAGCTCCGGCGGAGTATATTGCGCGCTTTGCGGTGGATCCGACCCAGCCGACCCCACGCGAGACTTATCGGGCGATGGTGGCCTGCATGGACGACGGTGTGGGCGAAGTGCGCGCGGCGCTCCGCCAAGTTGGCGCGGACGAAAACACTTTGCTCATCTTCGCTTCCGACAATGGGGCCGACTCGAATAGCGGGGGCTCCAACGGAACCTTCCGCGGCGGTAAATGGACCGTCTATGAGGGCGGCATTCGCGTGCCGATGGTGGCGCGCTGGCCGGGGCACATTCCGGCGGGCACCCGTTCCGAGGCCGTCCTGCATTGCGCCGATCTGGCGCCGACCCTGCTCCGCGCGGCGGGCGTTGGTGAGGTGCACGACGGCGACTTTGACGGGGTCGATGCGTTGTCGGCGTGGCTCGACCCGGCTGTCGCCACGCCGTCGCGGCGGCTAAGTTTTGCGTTCCGTGGCCTGCAAGCCGTGATCGACGGCCCGTGGAAGCAAATCAGTCCCGCCGACGCGGAGGCGCGGGGCGAGTCGATGCTCTACGATTTGGCCCGAGATCCAGGGGAGTCGGCGGATGTGAGCGCCGAGCACCCCGAAATTGCCGCAGCATTGAGCAAGCAAGCGCAGCCCAACACGTCCATCCAGCACTGATTGCCATGTTCACTCTGAAGACCGTTCAAATGCATTGTGATTCACCGAGATTGGGACGGCAGGGTCTTCGGCTCGTTGGGCTCATGTTGTTCGGGATGTTGTGCTCGGCCCACGCGTTGCCATTGGCTATTTCGCCGTTGTTTGGCGATCATGCGGTGCTGCAACGCGGCCGACCGGTGGCGGTGTGGGGAGAGGGTGAACCCGGGGCTGCGCTCACGCTGAGTTTCGGCGATCAAAGCAAGGAAACCGTGGTCGGAGCCGATGGCCGTTGGCGGGTCGAGTTGGCACCGCTGCCGCCCTCTGTCGTCGGGCGCGATTTGGTGGCACGGATCGGCAAAGACACCCTCGTGGTCCGCGACGTCGTGGTGGGCGAGGTGTGGTTGTGTTCCGGTCAGTCCAACATGGCGCGCACGCTTACGGCCGATTACGATGTCGGGGAGACCGGGTCGCCGGACCGTCCGCTGGTGCGGCAGTTCATGGTGGGCTACGCGGCGGCCGAAGCCCCCGTGGACCAAGTGTCGGGCGCGTGGACCGCTTGCACGCCAGAGACCATCGCGGGGTTCTCGGCCGTCGCGTATTACTTTGCGAGCGAAGTGAGCGAGCGGTTGCAGGTGCCGGTGGGCGTTGTGGTCTCGGCGGTGGGGGGCACGCGTATCGAAGCCTGGATGCCGGCGGATGCGCTCGCCGTCGCTTCCTTCGCCGAAGTGCGGGCGAAGTGGGATCGTTATCTGACAGATTTGCCCACCGCGATGGCGGCTTACGAAAAGGACTACGCGCAATGGCAACAGGACGCCGAGGCGGCGCGGGTGGCCGGGAAGGAATTCACCGTGCGGCGCCCGTTTCCACCCTTGGGCTCTGGATCGAAATTGGCGCTATCGGCCCTTTTTAACGGCATGATCCATCCACTGCTCGATTTTCAGGCGAGAGGGGTGCTGTGGTATCAGGGTGAATACAACACCCGGGAGCCGTCCGGTTACGACGATCTGTTTGCCGCGCTGATTCGTTCGTGGCGTCACGCCTTCGGCGACGAGGCTCGACCTTTTTATTGGGTGCAGTTGGCGAATCACGAGCGGCCGGGGGATATGCCGGGAAGCTGGGCGCGGCTACGCGATGCCCAGACAAAGACGCTGGATCTACCGCACACCGGACAAGCGGTCGCGATCGACATTGGGGAGGC
>CAXBDS010000063.1:0-23929 GCA_963974355.1 uncultured Opitutaceae bacterium | reverse complement strand
CGTAACAAGGTAGCCGTAGGGGAACCTGCGGCTGGATCACCTCCTTTCTAAGGAGACGGCAAGGAAACTTCGGTTTCTGTCGCCGATGGTCGAGATACCGGTTTATCCGGTATGGGTTCCGATTGATCGCACAAAGTAAGTTTCAAAAAGTAAGTTCTTTACAGTTTTTCGACCGGTTAAGGGGTCGTAGCTCAGTTGGTAGAGCATCTGCTTTGCAAGCAGGCGGTCGTCGGTTCGAATCCGTCCGGCTCCACCAGGATCAGCTATTGATCATAACCATTCGTCGCAACATCTTCCACCTCGGGCTCATAGCTCAGTTGGTTAGAGCACACGCTTGATAAGCGTGGGGTCGATGGTTCAAGTCCATCTGGGCCCACCACTTCTATATGTGAGGTGGTGACACTCGGTAGGAGGGATGACCACGTCGAGAAAACTACATTTTTGTTCTTTGAAAGTTTAGGGTAAGTAATTGTAAGTGAGAAAAGTAAACGCCTGAGGGAAAGGACGTTTGCATAAACCAGTTACAGCTATTGGTGAATGCCTTGGCGACATCTGACGACGAAGGACGCAGCAAGCTGCGATAAGCTTCGGGGAGCGGCACGCACGCTTTGATCCGGAGATTTCCGAATGGGGCAACCCAATGCAGGTTATTCTGCATTACTCCTTCCTGAATAAAATAGGGAAGGTAGAGTTACACGCGGCGAAGTGAAACATCTCAGTAACCGCAGGAAAAGAAAGAGAATCGATTCCGTAAGTAGTGGCGAGCGAAAGCGGAAGAGCCCAAACCAAAAGGATTTATCCTTTTGGGGTTGTAGGACCATAATATGTGAAGTGACGATTAGACGAACCTTCTGGAAAGGAGGACCATAGCGGGTGACAGTCCCGTAGTCGAAAATCCAATCGGAGCTAGTGGTATCCTGAGTAGCACCGGACACGTGAAACCCGGTGTGAATCCGCGCCGACCACGGCGTAAGGCTAAATACACGATGTCGACCGACAGTGAACTAGTACCGCGAGGGAAAGGTGAAAAGCACCCCTGTTAGGGGAGTGAAATAGAAACTGAAACCAATAGCTAACAAATCAGTAGGAGCAGCCTTGTGCTGTGACTGCCTGCCTTTTGTATAATGAGTCTGCGAGTTATTGTCCGTAGCAAGCCTAAGCCGTTAAACGGCGGAGGCGCAGCGAAAGCGAGTCTGAATAGGGCGCTTAGTTGCTGGCAATAGACCCGAAGGGGAGGTGATCTAACCATGGCCAGGATGAAGCCCGGGTAAAACCGTGTGGAGGTCCGAACCCGTCAATCTTGAGAAATTGTGGGATGAGCTGTGGTTAGGAGCGAAAGACTAATCAAACCCTCTGATAGCTGGTTCTTTCCGAAATATATTGAGGTATAGCGTCAAGCGCTGACCTGCGGAGGTAGAGCACTAAATAAGCTAGGGCCCTTACCGGGGTACTGAACTTAATTAAACTCCGAATACCGCAGGGTGAAGCTTGGCAGTCAGACAGTGGGGGCTAACCTCCATTGTCGAGAGGAGAATAATCCAGACCATCGGTTAAGGTCCCAAAATATGGCTCAGTGGAAAAGGAGGTGATTTTGCTTAGACAATGGGGATGTTGGCTTAGAGGCAGCCATCATTTAAACAGTGCGTAATAGCTGACCCATCGAGCGAAATTGCGCCGAAAATGATCGGGACTTAAGCCATATACCGAAGCCGTGGATTCCATCGTAAGATGGAGTAGTAGGAAAGCGTTCCAAGTGCAGCGAAGGAGAAGGGGCAACCGACTCTGGAGCGCTTGGAAGTGAGAATGCAGACATGAGTAACGATAAAGATGGTTAAATTCCATCTCGCCGTAAGGATAAGGTTTCCTGGGGAAGGTTCGTCCGCCCAGGGTTAGCCGGGAGCTAAGTCGAGGCCGTAAGGCGTAGACGATGCACAGCAGGTTAATATTCCTGCGCCGGTCTATAACTATCCCAAGACTGACGGATCGAACAAACCAACAGACCTGTTATGATAAGGCACTGCAAAGCTACGGCTGAGTGGGTGTTGGTAGAATAGGTTCCAAGAAAAGGTCTTGGGTCACTATGTAGATCGCTCGTACCGCAAACCGACACAGGTATCCGGGATGAATATTCTCAGGCGCGCGAGTTAATTCTCTCTAAGGAACTCGGCAAATTAGCCCCGTATCTTTGGTATAAGGGGCGCCCCGCAAGGGGCCGCAGTGAAATGCTTCAACCGACTGTTTAGCAAAAACACAGCTCTCTGCTAAGTCGCAAGACGACGTATAGGGAGTGACACGTGACCAATGCGGAAAGGTGAAAACTTGGGGTGCAAGCTCCGGGTCTAAGCCCCCGTGAATGTCGGCCGTAACTATAACGGTCCTAAGGTAGCGAAATTCCTTGTCGGGTAAGTTCCGACCCGCACGAATCGTGTAACGAGTTGAAGACTGTCTCGGAGAGAGGCTCGGTGAAATTGTAGTGGCGGTGAAGATGCCGCCTACCCGCAGCAGGACGGAAAGACCCTATGCACCTTTACTGTAAGCTGTTATTGTCGCTTGATTTCCATTGCGTAGAATAGGTGGGAGACTTTGATGCCGCGCTCCAGGGCGCGGCGGAGTCACAATGTGAAATACCACTCTTTGTTGATTAGGCGTCTAACCATTAGCCGTTATCCGGCGATGGGACAGTGATAGCAGGTCAGTTTTACTGGGGCGGTATCCTCCCAAAAAGTAACGGAGGATTTCGAAGGTTCCCTCAGCCCGGTCGGTAATCGGGCTACAGAGCGCATGAGTATAAGGGAGCTTTACTGTGAGACCTACAAGTCGAGCAGTTGCGAAAGCAGGATCAAGTGATCCGGTGGTTGAATGTGGAATCGCCATCGCTCATAGGACAAAAGGTACGCTAGGGATAACAGGCTGATCGCGCCCAAGCGTTCACAGCGACGGCGCGGTTTGGCACCTCGATGTCGGCTCATCACATCCTGGGGCTGGAGAAGGTCCCAAGGGTTTGGCTGTTCGCCAATTAAAGTGGTACGCGAGCTGGGTTCAGAACGTCGTGAGACAGTTCGGTCCTCTATCCGCTGTGGGCGTTTGAGACTTGAGGGGTTCATTCTCTAGTACGAGAGGACCGAGAATGACGAACCTCTGGTGTTCCGGTTATTGCATCCGCAGTAGCGCCGGGTAGCTAAGTTCGGAACGGATAAGCGCTGAAAGCATCTAAGCGCCAAGCCTGTCCCAAGATAAGGTCTCAATCTGACTTCGGTCAGTGCAAGGTCCGGGTAGACCACCCGGTTGATAGGCTAGCAGTGTAAGCATGGTAACATGTTCAGCTTACTAGTACTAATGACCTTGCCGGTTTATGCATCTAAGCGTTCTTTCTCTTCAGGCGTTTATTTTTCTCCCTTTTATTATTTACCCTACGCTTTATTAATTACCTATC
This sequence comes from uncultured Opitutaceae bacterium, assembly GCA_963974355.1. GTDB lineage: Bacteria > Verrucomicrobiota > Verrucomicrobiia > Opitutales > Opitutaceae > Actomonas. The sequence continues at coordinate 20,496 of CAXBDS010000063.1, read as the reverse complement.
TATGATAGGTTTCACTTCCTGGTGACTATGTGCCGGGGGTTCCACCCGTTCCCATCCCGAACACGGCCGTTAAGCCCCGAGCAGCCAATGGTAGTTGGACGTTAGGTCCCGCGAGAGTAGGTCGTTGCCAGGTTTATGGCCCGATTGTTGTTAATCCAACGATCGGGCCTTTTTTGTGCGCATATTCAGACGATGTTGTGTACTGCATTTTGAATTCTCGCTCAGAGTTGGTGATGAGAGGAGAATGGCTTGGAGTAAGCTGTCCCTCGCGGTAATCCATTGATGTTGATAACTCGAGGGATCACTCTCACTGCGCCTTCGTCTTTGAGTAAGTTCGAAGGTTGCTTGGGCACATTCATTCCTGCAGATTGTCGAATCTTCTCATGGTGTTGATTCGACTAAGCTGGTTGGTCCTACTTTTCACGGTGGTCGTGCCTGAGTTTTTACCTGCCCAAACGGAAACGAAATCCGAGCGGGATCTTAAAGCCCTGGTTCAACGTCAAAGAAGCTTGGTTGCTCGAGCTGAAGAAATTGATGATCAAGCAGGGATGGACGATCTCCGTCCCCAATTTCAGACATTGGTTTTCGACTACGAACGATTTCTGCGCGAAAATCCGCGATATGTCCCCGGTTACGTGAGTTACGCTCTGTTGTTGGGCCAAGAGTTAGTTGGCGAACCGAAGCGTGCGGTCGCGCTTTTGCTCAAAGCCAATGAAATGGAGCCGAATTTGCCGCTGGTGAAGAACCAGATTGGAAATTATCTCGCCGAACAGGGTAAGCCGTTAGAGGCGATTAACTACTATTTGTCCGCGACAGAACTAGCTCCGGACGAGCCTCTTTACCACTATCAGGTTGGGCTTTTGCTCACGGTCGCTCGCGATGATTTCGAGAATAGTGGAGATTGGAGTTCGGAAACCCTTACAGCTACCGCTCATCGCGCTTTCGGGCGGGCCTATGAGCTTTCCTCTGGCAATTTTGAATATGGATATCGGTATGCCCAGTCGTTTTACGACTTAGCTTCACCTGACTGGGACCAGGCGCTGTCGGCTTGGCGGGCGTTGGAGAAAAAAGCTGAGACGAAATTGGGGCGTAATGCGGTGCGTCTACAAGAGGCAAACGTGATGATTAATCAGCGCAATTATCTGGATGCTAGACAGTTAATTGTCGGCATAGACGATCTTGATTTGCGCCCTCAGCGGGACGAACTTTTGCTCAAACTGAACGAAGTTTTTCCGGAAACTCCGGGAGTTCCGAACGGAAGTTAGGCGAGCCTGCGGGTCCCGTTTCCTCGGTTTCGCTTCTCCGCAGTTGTTTTGGGTTTCCCCCAATCGGCCAATGAGTTGATGTGAGATCAATGTCTCGTCTTAACGCTATCGAACGTCGGTTGGCTCCTTTTGCCATTCCGAATCTGACCCTCTATCTAGTGATCGGTCAGACGTTTGTCTATCTGACATCGATGTTGGGATTGCTGGACGTAAGATACCTTTTGTTTGTGCCGGCGCTGGTCGTTCATGGCGAATGGTGGAGGATCTTCAGCTTTGTTTTTGTTCCGCCGCCGGCCCACTGGCTGTTCATCGCGTTTGCGCTTTATCTTTTATATTTGTTTGGCAGCGCGTTGGAGCAGGCATGGGGCGCGTTGCGTTATAACCTATTCCTCTTCACGGGCTACCTGCTTACGGTGGCCTTCGCATTTGTGACCCCCGGGGCGTTGGCCACCAATATTTTCATTGGTGGGGCAATCTTCCTCGCCTTTGCCTGGATGAATCCGGATTTCACGATGTTGGTGTTCTTCATTCTTCCGGTGAAGATCAAGTGGATGGCTCTGATTGCTTGGGTGGGTTACGCCTACACGTTCTTTACGGGAGGCTTGGCCGCCAAGCTCGGGGTGGTGGCGGCCGTGGGCAATTTCTTGATCTTTTTCGGCAAGGAAATCTGGGAGCGGGTTCGTCATGGGCGACGTCAAATGGTCCGCCAAACCCGGTCCGCGCCCCGAAAACGCGATGCCGAGATTCGTTTGATTCATCGTTGCTCCGTGTGTGGTCGGAGCAGCGACTCTAATCCGGAGTTGGACTTTCGATATCGGTCGGAGGGCACGGCCGAGGTCTGCTATTGTGGCGACCATTTGCCTCAGGTCGGGACGGAAAACCAAGGCGCCGGGGTATGAAAACGCGTTCGGCGACGGAACGGTTGTTTCGCGGCACGAGTTCGTTTCGGACTTTGGGGCAATGGCTGGAATGGACGGTGGCCGCTTACGCCCGTTTGGATATCGCATTGGGGCAGATCGCAACGGAGGCCCACGATGAAGCGCTCTATTTGTTGCTGCGCACGTTGGATTTGCCGTTGGAAAGCAAGCCCGTCGTGTTGCGCAAAAAGCTGACTGACGACGAGACGAAGTTGCTGAAAGTGATTCTAGAGCGTCGGCTGGTGGATCGGATGCCGGCGGCGTATTTGACGCGAGAGGCCTGGTTGGCCGGACATGCCTTTTATGTCGATGAGAGGGTCATTATTCCCCGGAGCTATTTCCTCGAGTTGATCGGCGAGCCCCTGGACGCGTTGTTGGCAGGTGCCGGCATAACCCAAGTCAAACACGCCGTCGACGTGTGCACGGGATCCGGATGTCTGGCCATTTTACTGGCGCATCATTTTCCGGAGGCACAGGTGGATGCGATCGATCTATCCGCAGAGGTGCTGGAGGTGGCCAAACTCAACGTGCGTGAGCACAGGTTGCCGGATCGGGTCACGCTGCATCGTAGCGATGTTTTTGATACCGTGCGGGAGCGCGAGTATGACCTGATCGTGAGCAACCCGCCCTATGAGCCGTCGGCGATTTGCGATCAGTTACCGCGGGAGTTCCAGCACGAGCCCCGGTTGGCTCTCGATGGTGGAGCGGATGGGTTGGATGTGATCCGGAAACTGCTCCGACAGTCTGCGTCGCGCCTGACGCGCAATGGCCTGCTGTTGATCGAAGTGGGCGAGCTTCAGGAGGCGATGGCGACGGCGTGGCCTGACCTGAAATTACGTTGGTTGGAAACGCAGGATGGCAGCAACGGGGTCTGCGTGATTCGCGGAGGCGATCTGCGGCGCGTGAAAGTCTAGTTCACCGCCCGTCGGGGGAAGCTTACACCTTCGCCCGATTGTCGCTCTTATAATGGGCGTGTTTACGGTTGAAGGCGAGTTGGCGCTGCGAGACAGCCTCCGCAGTGCCTTCACGAGGTTTACTGGCGCGAGCGGCGGCGCTGGTTTCGGCTTCATCGGCCGCGGCGGCTGCGGCGAAAAGCACCGCGATCTCCGCCTGCGCCGGGAGGCGATGGGCGGGAAAGCCGGTGTGGCGAACAAGCCAAGTGAGCGTAGAGGCGGGCAGGTGGGACATGATTGGCAGGGCGAAACCAGAGCGGGTTCACGGGACTTTGGCGAGGGTGTTAAAAGGAGAAGAATCTGCGGGAAGGGCGGCGAGAAATTCGAGTAAATCGTCATTGTCGCTGGGCGTTGGGTGAGAGTGAATACCCCTTATGGCCAAATCCACCGCCCGCCGCGTTCCGGTGGAAGAGAAGTTTTCACTACCGCTGTTCGTCGTGACGGTCGTGGGCATGCTGGGGCTGATCCTAGGCGTGCTGCGTTTAGTCGCGCCGGAATCCGTTTGGCATGCGCAATGGACGGCTCCGTGGTGGGCCTTCTTGGGGGCCTTTCTCGTGGTGAAATTGTTCAACGCGTTCATGGAGTATTTCTTCCATCGCTACGTCTTGCATAAGCCGGTGGTGCCGTTGTTGGGGCGACTGTATCGTCAGCACACGCTGCATCATAGCTTGACGCGGATCTCTCGGCGTCGGACGGGAAGCGGGCGCGAGCTCCCTTACGTTGAAAACATTTATCCGATTACGGAGCCGGAGCAGCACGAGGCTTCGTTTTTTCCGTGGTTTACCCTGCCGGGATTTGCACTGTTTGCGACGCCGTTTCTCATGCTGGGCACTTGGCTCGTGCCGGTATTTCCGTGGTTTTCGGCCGGCTATCTGGCGGTGACGGCTTCTCTCATTTTGTATGAGGTGTTTCATGCCATCGAGCATTGGCCGTTCGAAAAGTGGGAGCCATTGGTCGAGAGCCGCAGCTTGGGCTGGTTTTGGCGCCATGTTTACAGTTTTCATCTGCGTCACCACGCGGTGATCGACTGCAACGAAGGCATTTCCGGGTTCTTCACGTTTCCGGTGGCGGATCTGGTTTTCCGGACGTGGATCAATCCCAAGACGCTTTACGTCGATGGCGGCGGTTGGGAGCCCGAGGATTTCACGAGCCCGCAACCGATTGCGCCGATTCGTTGGGTGGATGGCTGGTCCGATCGCTTGGTGAAACGTCGTCGCGCGGCCGCTCGCGCTTGAGCTTGGCCGTGGCCCGGAGGGCTTGGAACGCCTCGCGAAGAAGCGTGCGTTCTTTTGGGGTCAGGCGTTTTGCTCGGCGAGAGCCGTGCGATAAGCGCTTTCGGCTTCAGCGGCCGATGAGGCGTTGATGTGCAGGTCCTGCAGCTGGCCATCGCGCAGACCGTAGATCCAGCCGTGAACGGTGAGCGATTGGCCGCGGTCCCATGCATCCCGCACAATAGTGGTTTGGCATACGTTGGAGACTTGCTCGATGACGTTTAACTCGCACAGACGGTTGAGGCGCTGGGGTTGATCGGGCTCGTCTTCCGGTAGGCGGCAAATGCAGGCATCGTGCTTGAGCCGCACATCCTGGACGTGGCGCAGCCAGTTGTCGGCGAGCCCAACGCGTTCGCAGCGAAGCGCGGCCCGCACCCCGCCGCCATAGTGGCCGACAACCATGATGTGGGAGACTTTCAGGACATCCACGGCGAATTGAATGACCGACAGACAGTTCAGATCAGTGTGAACGACGACATTGGCAATGTTGCGATGCACGAACACCTCGCCGGGGAGGAGGCCGATGATCTCGTTGGCCGGGACGCGACTGTCGGAGCAGCCGATCCACAGGAATTCGGGGTTCTGCTGCAGTGAGAGCTTCTTAAAGAAATCCGGATCCCGGGCTGTAATCTTTTCAGCCCATGCCCGGTTTTGCGCAAAGAGGTGAGTAAGCTGGTCCACAGTGTGGCAGTGTCGTGACGGAGTCGGGCTGGGCAAAGCTAAATCCGCGTTCAGCGGATGCACCGGTTGGACGGGTGACGTCCACGCGGGCAGCCGTTTCGTCGGGCCCCCGGGGCGAATGTCGTTGGCATGAAATGATTTCTCGGGAGAGGGGATGCAGGCATGCAGGCAAGGGATTTGCTTGCCGCGGAGGCATGCAACGACGGGATTTTTTCACCAAGGCGAGCGCGATGGCCGGGGTTGCATTACTGGGGATGCGATCACACGTCGAGGCGGCTGAGGCGCCCCCATCTCGCATCACGGGCGAATGGGCCGGGCTACCGCCGTATCCGTTACCGTCCCTTCCGTTGGCGGACGCTCGCTTGGATCGATTCTCCCGGATCACGGTGGGGTTGCGCCCATTTCGGGCCGGCGGGCCGAACCTCGCGGTGGAAACGGTCGGATCGAAAACGGTGGTGCATAACTACGGTCATGGCGGCAGCGGGTGGTCGTTATCATGGGGCACGGGGATGGTGGCCCGTGATCACGTGCTCGCGACCGGAGCTCGGGATGTCGCGGTTTTGGGGGCGGGAGTGATCGGGCTCACGACCGCGACCTTGTTGCAGCAGGCTGGCTGTCGCGTGACGATTTACGCGAAGGCGCGGGCGCCCGAGGTCACATCGCAACTGGCGACAGGCGTGTGGTCGCCCTATTCGCGGGTCGCGTTGAAAACGCACGATACCCCGGCGTTTCGTCGGGCGTGGGAAGGCTGGTGCCGGGTTTCGTTTGCACGTTATCAGTTTTTGCTCGGCCTGCCCGACGATCCGATCGCGTGGCGGGACCGTTATATGGTGAGTGAGATTCCTTGGGACGAGGCGGCGAAGGCGGCTGAGAAACGAGCCGAGGAGAGCGATGAGCCGGAGTTCGCCCACTACACCGATCTCGTCAAAGACTTGGGACCCGAGGCCACGGACTTGGCCCGCGGCACGCACCCGTTTGCCCAGCCGTTTGTGAAGCGCAGCTCATCGATGGTCTACAACCTCACGCACTTACTGAGGATGTATGCGGATGACTTTGTGCGCCACGGCGGGCGTTTTGTGGGGCGCGAGTTTCACTCGACGGATGAGCTGCAGCCACTGGGAGAGCCGACGGTGGTCAACGCGACGGGGCTTGGGGCTGCGACGCTGTTTCGCGATGCCACGATGACGCCTGTGCGCGGCCAACTCGGCGTGTTGATTCCGCAACCAGAAATCAACTACGGACTGTCGGGGGAAGGCTTTGCGATGACGCCCCGGCGCGATGGGCTCGTGGTGCAGTATTCCCGCCAAGGCGACTTCGGTAGCAGGGACACGGCGCCCGACAAAAACGAGGCGGAGACGGCATTGCTCGCGCTGGCCAAGGTCGTTGCGGGGCAGCGCCGCAGCTAGATGGTCGCACCAGATGGCGGCCATGCGCGCCTCGACGTCAGCGCTTTTTCTTGGTTTTCGCCCAGTAGGACTGCGTCGGTTCGTAGCACGTCGCGGGCAGGTCTTCGAGGCGCGCGCGGAAAAACGCTTCGGCATCGGCCACTCCGCGGTTGTAAGCGAGCGGCGCGATTTCTTTGCAGACGAAGTCGAGGAGGTCGCGCGCGCGCAGATCACCGATATCGGTGTCGTAGGCTTCGTTCACGTATTGTCGGACGGAGGGGAGCACGGCGGCGACTTCCTCGGGGGTCAGTTCGATGGGCATCGGGTTACGAAAACCACGTGCCCCGGTTTGGCGAGCGCGACGGTGCGGGTGGCGCGCGAATCGACGCAGTGGGTCAGCTACCGCAGCACTTTTTGTATTTTTTGCCAGAGCCGCAGGGGCAGGGATCGTTGCGGCCGACTTTGGCGGCGGCGACCACGGGCGCGGGGCCTTCACGGAGCGGTCGGCTGAAGATCCATTGGCCGTCGTGGAGGAGAAATTCGGACTTCTCGTGCATTACGCCACTGCGCCCTTCTTCAGTGAAGTGGGCGGAAAAATCGACGTGGGAAACACCGGGGCGCACGTTCGGCTCGTGGTGGTGGATCTCGAGTTTCGTCCACGCGATCTGGTGGCCGTCGTCGCTCTCTTCGAACGGTTCGTTCAGCGTCGGCAGGTAGGTGCGATGCAGGTATCGGTCGTGCTGCAACGCGTGGGCGGTGTAGCGCGAACGCATGAGCTTTTCGGCATCGGCCGCGACTTTGGTGCCGGCGAGCAGCGGGCCGCAGCATTCGGCAAAGGTGGCGCCGCTGCCGCACGGGCAGGGATCGGTCGGGTCGGGTTGAACAGGGGTGATGGTTGCACTCACGTTCGCAGTAAGATCGAGACCGATGGCGCTTGGCGAGGTCTGTAATTGGCAGCTTCCGAGGCAGCCATTTAGCCGCGTGCACCTTGGCGCCAACTGCGCGGGCTCACGCCGTAGGCGCGTTTAAAGGCACTGGAGAGGTGATAGGGGGAACTGAAGCCCAAGGCCTCGGCGATGGCCTCAAGTTTTAAGGTGGTCGTGCCAAGCAGACGCCGTGCGCGGTCCAGACGCAGGCGGAGGCGGTAGTCCAGCGGTGAGAGGCCGGTGCGCAGTTTGAAGGCGCGACGGAAATACGAATACGCGAAACCGAGGTCGACGGCGATCTCGGGGATGCGGCAGGGCGCACCGAGATCGGCGGGGAGCCGTTGCTCGGCGCGATGCACGGCTTCGTCGATGGCTTGGCCGGCGGGGGTGGCGCGCGAAGAGTCATGCACGAGTCCCACCAGTTGCAGGCCGAGCGCGGCGGCCACGGCATCGAACCCGCTGCCGCCTTGCTGCAAGCGCTCGTGCAGGGCGGCAAACGTCCGCGCGGTGGCGGCCGGATCGCGCAAGTTCACGCAGGCGTGGGCGGCCGTGAGCACCCCGGCAGCACTGAGGCGGGCGAGGGTCGCGCCCTGCACCTCGACCCACAGTTCGTCCCACCCGGTGGCTGGATCCGGCGCGTAACGATGCCAGATTCCGGGGATGATGACCAAGGCGTGGCCGGCTTCGATTGCGATGGGGCCAGTCGCCGCACTTTCAAAGCGTCCGCGCCCGCGACGGATGAAAATGATCTGCCAAGCATCGAGCACGCGGCCATGCTCCCACGTGAAGGCATGGTCGGCCGGATGGCGCGACGGCGGGTAGGGGCCGCCTCTCGGGCTGCGAATTGCTCCGCCGGCGGTCACCGCGACGCCCCAGGGCTCGGCTCCGGGCGTCGGGGGGAGGTAACGGGCGAAATCCACGGGCGCGTTCATTTCTTAAGCAGGGTCAATTATTGTAGGTGTTGGGTCAATCGGCAGATTCCTTTTAGGTGGATTTGCTGTTATTATGGCCGACTCCTAAACCCCCAATAACTGTATGTCTCTTACGCCCAAACTGCAGCGCCGTGCGATTGCCGCGCTGGATCAATTTTCCATCGAAGTGCCTTCCTGGGGCTTTGCCGACACGGGCACCCGTTTCGGTAAGTTCTTTCAGCCCGCGGCGGCCATCGATCTCAATGACAAGCTGGCCGACGCCGGTGAAGTCCAGCGTGTGACGGGCTGCTGCCCGACGGTGGCAGTGCATGTTTTATGGGATTTCGCTCCCGGCGAGAACCCGGCCGCCACGGCCAAACTCGCCGCGAAACACGGCGTGAAGATCGGCTCGATCAACCCGAACCTGTTCCAAGACCAGTGCTACAAGCTTGGCGCGTTCGGCAACCCCGACGCGGCGGTGCGCGCCCAGGCGGTGCAACACTCGGTGGACTCGATCGCCATCGGGCAGGCGGTGAAGAGCAAATACGTGTCCTTCTGGTTTGCCGATGGCACGAACTATCCCGGCCAAGACGACATCCGCGCCCGCAAGCACCGCTTCGAAGCAGCGTTGAAGGAGTGTCACACGGCTCTGGGCAAAGACCAGGTGATGCTGGTCGAATACAAACCCTTCGAGCCGGCGTTCTATCACACCGATGTGGCCGATTGGGGCATGGCGGCCGCCTTCGCGCGCAAGGCCGGACCGAAGGCCAAGGTGCTCGTCGACACCGGGCACCATTTGCAGGGCCAGAACATCGAGCACATCGTCGCGACCCTGCTTGATGACGGCATGCTGGGCGGTTTCCACTTCAACGACCGCCGCTATGCGGATGACGACCTCACCTTGGGCTCGATCGACCCGTATCAGATTTTCCGCATTTTCAATGAAATCCACCTCTATGGGGCGGATGAAGGCGGCTTGCCGGAGGTCGCCTACATGATCGACCAGAGCCACAATCTGAAACCGAAGATCGAGGCCACGATTCAGACTGTGCTCATGGCGCAGGAATTGTGGACGAAGGCATCGCTCGTCGATGCGGCCAAGCTGCGCAAAGCCCAAGCCAAGGGCGACATCGTCGACGCCGAACTGATCCTGAAAGAAGCGTTCTTCACCGACGTGTCACCGGCGCTTTATGCGTGGAGGAAGCGTCGCAAGCTCGCGCTCGATCCGCTCGCGGAACACCGCGCCAGCGGCTACACCAAAGCGGCGGCCAAAGAGCGCACCGCGCGTCGTGAGGCGCTCGGAATCACGCAGGGCGGCGGTTACGCCTAAGCGGTTTTGTCGCCGGTTGCGCTCGTGGATCGTCGCGGGCGCAACTCGCGTTGACGGTGTGGCGTTACGGGCTGAAGCCGGTGGCGCGTAAGGCCGTGAGGTCTTCGTCACTTTCGGCCAGGGCGGCGAACGCCCGATCCAGCGCGATGGCCCGCTCGACGTAGCGCTGCGCCAGGACGAGGTCGCCGCGCACGCTCGCGTAGCAGCCGAGGTTAAACTGGATCGTCGCGTCCCGCGGATGGCGCCGTTCGCCGTCGCGCAGAATGGCTTCGGCTTCGCCCACCGATTCGGCGCGACGGGTGGCGTAGGCCCACATGATCCACCAGCCGGCTTCGGACGGCTCGGCGCGCACGAGGTCGGCGGTCACGCTTTGCATTTCGATCCAACGTTCTTGGGCCTGAAAAACGGTCGCGCGTAAGGAGAGGGCGAGCGGTTGATCCTGTTCTGCGGGGGAGAGCGCGGCGAGTTCGGCCTCCGCCTCATCGACCAACCCCAGCGAGAGGTAGCCCTGAGCGTGAGAGAGGCGCCAACGCGAATACATGAGGACGGCGGCGGGCGTGGCGATTTGACCGGGGCGCGGCTGAGCTAGGCGCTCGGGAGCGGCGGATGATGCGCCGCGTGCGCGGCGTAGCTGGCCGCGTCTTCGAGCATGCCGTCGATCGTCGCGATCAACGGTGCCGCCTGCCAGACGCCCGAAAACATGGCTTTGTCGCCGATCACGCTCTCGACGACGAAGGCCGGACGCTGGGTGAGCTGCATGGCGTGAAACGCGGCGGTGGAGTTGTGCACCACGTCGCGCACGGCGGCTGATTCCGCGGCGCGTTTCAATCGGGCGGGGGCGAGACCGGAGGCGGTGGCGGCAATTTTCACGGCCGTGTCCAGATCGCCGATACGCCTGCCTTCGCGCACGGCGGCGTGGGTCAGGGCGAGGCGGACATGGTCATCGTCGGGCGTCTTGCCCAGTTGGCGGGCGGCTTCGGCCACGAAGTTGGGCGCCTCGTAGTGGCCGGCACGTTCCGGTTCGAGCCAGCCGGAGTGGAGCATGATGGGCGACCGCACATGCAGGCCGCTGCGTTGGTAGAACCAGTCGCATTGCTCACGGGAATGCGGGAAATCCGTGGGACGCATCAGGGCGATGCGCCACTCAAAATGAACACGGTCCGGGTAGCGTTGCTTTAGCGCGGTCCAGGCGGGCTCGGCCCAGTGGCACCACGACGACAGCACCTCCACGTAGTAGGTAACCGTGACGGCGGGCGAAACGGCTTGGGCAGGGTGGCGAACGGCGCGAGGCATGGGTATAGATGAGCACACGGGTCGTCACCGTCAACGCGCGGAAGTGCGTTTCGGGTGGCTTGCCACGGGACCTTATCGTGGAGCACACTTTGCCAGATGTGGGCGCCCGTGTTTGCCAGTTTGGTGTGGAGTGAACTTTTTACGCGCGGCGAGGTGATGGCGTTTATGGTCGGAGGCTTGGTGCCGGCGGCGGGGTTTGTGCTCGCGGCGGGGTGGCGGCAACGGGATCGCACGCTTTCTTACTATGGCGGCTACATGTTGCTATTGGTCGCGGCGGTCCTGCTGCAAAGTATCTTGGGCGTCGAAGGAGGCACGGCGCCGACGGTGGGTCGGCGGTTGCTGGGGGATTTCCTCCAGTGGCCCTATGCTTGGTGTTACCTGCATTTCGTGCGGCACTACTTCCACTTGGCGGACGGGCCGGGGGGATGGGATCGTTTTTATCGCTGGTTGAGGTGGGCTTATCTGGCGGGGTTGGTGGTGGTGTTCAGTCGTTTCGCCACCGATGCGATGATCGGCTCGTGGGTGATGCTGGTGCTCAATTTGGTCAATCTTGTCGGCGGTTTTGTGTTGGCCTGCGGTTCCTGGCGGCGGGGAGTCGATGGCGCGGCATGGTTCGTGGCGGCCAACACCCCGCTCACTGTCGCCGGCACGTTGCACGCGGTGCAGTGGGTGATCGAGCCGGGCGGCACCGGCCTGAACGCATGGTTCCCTTTCTGGGCCGGCATCGTGCTGCAACTGTTGATCTTTCTCGCGGCCCTGGGCGCGCGTTATCAGCGCGTCGAACAACGCCTGCGCACCGCCTCGGCGGAGGCGACCGAAGCCCACCAGCAGGCGGTCGAACTCGCCGCGGTCATGCGCACCAAGGACGAGTTTATCGCCTACATCAGCCATGAGGTGCGCACGCCGCTCAACGCGGTGTTGGGATTCTCACGCCTGCTCGATGAGACGTCGTTGGATGAGGACCAGCGTTCGCTGGTGCGTTCGCTCAACAGCAGTGGGCGGCTCTTGTTGGCCTTGGTCGACGGCGTGCTGGATCTCGCCCGGGTGGATTCGGGGCACGACGAGTTGGACCTGCAACCCTGCGACGTCCGCTTGGTCATGGGGGATACGGTCGATCTCATGCGCCCGGCGGCGGAGGAAAAGGGCCTCGTGTTGCGCTGCAGTGTCGACGCGGACGTGGCGGAATGGGTGCGCACGGACGTGGTGCGTTGGCGGCAGATCGTGCTGAACCTTACGGCCAACGCGGTGAAGTTTACTCCGCAGGGCCACGTGCAGGTAGCGGTGGACCAACCGAGCCCGGAGCTGCTCCGGCTGCGTGTGACCGACACGGGCGTCGGGGTGGCGGCGGATCGGCGGGCGAATTTGTTTGAGCCGTTTTTTCAGTCCAACCCGACCGTGGATCGACGCGCGGGTGGCTGCGGACTCGGATTGGGGATCGCCCGCAAGCTCGCCCGGCTTTTGGGTGGGGAGGTGACTTACGCACCGCTAACAACCGCAGAGGGAGGTGGGTCGGCCTTTACTGCGACGATCAAAATCGGCGCGGTCGATACCGCGATCAAGGGGGCCAACCATGCTTGACGGCACGTGGGAAGTCCAAGGCGCCCGCCTAGGCGATCAGTCGATCGAAATCCCGGGCGGAAAAATGATCGTGACCGGAGACCGTTATGTGGTGCAGACACCGGCGGGACTGGATGAGGGCCACTTCGAAGTGGATTCCACGGTCGATCCGGTCGCCGTTGATCTGGTGGGCACCGCCGGTCCCCACGCCGGCCGGCGCATTCGGGCGGCGGCCCGGTTGAAGGGCGACCTCCTGCAGCTCGCTTACGATGTGGGCGGTAGCTCGCGCCGCCCGACCGACTTTGTGGCCCGGGGCGGCTCGTCGGTGGTGGCGGTGCGCTACAAACGCGTTACCTCCGGTCCCATCGACGTTTAAACCAGAATCGCCGCCGGTGCGGTCCCTTTGCGCTTGCCCCCCGGAGGCGCAAGCGGAGCCTTGGCGTTTTCGTTCCGTTCATTTTCCCGTTTCCGACCTCCTCCATGGCGACCGCTTATACCGAAGCTTCGATCAAAACCCTCTCCCCGCTGGAGCACATCCGCCTCCGCCCCGGCATGTATATTGGCCGTTTGGGCAGCGGCGGTCACGCCGAGGACGGTATTTACGTGCTGCTGAAGGAGACGATCGATAACTCCATCGACGAGTTCACGATGGGGCACGGCAAGCGGATCGAGGTGCACCTTTCAGATCGGACGATGACCGTGCGCGACTACGGTCGCGGCATCCCGCTCGGTAAGCTCATCGACTGCGTTTCGATCATCAACACGGGCGCCAAATACGACAGCGAGACCTTCCAAAAAGCCGTCGGCCTCAACGGCGTCGGCCAAAAGGCCGTCAATGCGCTTTCCCTTTCCTACCGCGCCCAAGCCATCCGCGACGGCCAATGCAAATTTGTCGAGTTCACCGCCGGCAAGCTCACGGCCGATCATAAGGTCGCCAAGACCGACGAACGCAACGGCACGATAATCGAGTTCACGCCCGACGAGGCGCTCTTCGGCAAGGACTTTAAGTTCCGCACCGAGTTCATCGAGGAGATGCTCTGGAACTACGCCTACCTGAACCGCGGGCTAACGCTCGTCTTCAACGGCAAATCCTACAAATCCGAGAACGGTCTCGCCGATCTGCTCAAAAAGAAACTCACCGGCGAGACGCTGTATCCGATTATCCATGTCGAAGGCGAGGATATCGAAATCGCGATGACTCATGGCGGGCACTACGGCGAAGAATATTACTCCTTCGTCAACGGCCAGCACACCACGATGGGCGGCACCCACCTGGCGGCGTTCCGCGAGGGACTGGTCTCGACGATCCGCAACTTCTTCAAGAAGGACTACGACGCACCCGATATCCGGCAGTCGATCGTGGCCGCCGTTTCGGTGCGGGTGCAGGAACCGATCTTCGAGTCTCAGACCAAGACCAAGCTGGGGTCCAATGAGGTGGGGCCGAAGGGGCCGACGATCCGGCAGTTTGTGGTCAGTTTCATGAACCAGGAGATCGACAATTGGCTGCACCGGAATCCGGAAGCCGCCGATGCGTTGCGCCAGAAGATCGAGGCCAGCGAGCGCGAGCGAAAGGAACTCTCCGGCATCCGCAACCTTGCCCGCGAACGCGCCAAGAAGGCGAATCTGCACAACAAGAAGCTGCGCGACTGCCGCGTGCATCTGGACGGCAAAGACAAGCGGGCCGAGTCGAGCACGTTGTTCATCGTGGAAGGTGACTCCGCTTCCGGTTCGCTCACGTCCTGCCGCGACGTGCAGACGCAGGCGGTCTTCGCCCTGAAGGGCAAGCCGCTCAATACCTACGGACTCACGAAGAAGGTCATCTACGAAAACGAGGAATTTCACCTGCTTCAGAGCGCGCTCAACATCGAGGATGGACTGGAGAACCTGCGTTATAATCGCGTCATCATCGCCACCGATGCCGACGTCGACGGCATGCACATCCGGCTGCTGTTGCTTTCGTTTTTCCTGAAGTTCTTCCCCGAGCTCATCACCAACGGGCATATCCATATTTTGGAGACACCGCTGTTTCGGGTGCGCAACAAGAAGCAGACCATCTATTGCTACAGCGAGGCGGAGAAACAATCGGCCCTGCACAAGCTGGGCCAGTCGGCCGAAATCACGCGCTTCAAGGGACTCGGGGAGGTCAGCCCGGCGGAGTTCAAGGACTTCATCGGCGAGAATATCCGTCTCGAAAAAGTGACCTTGGATCGGGTGCATGACATCGACGATCTGCTCGGTTTTTTCATGGGAAAGAACACGCCGAAGCGGCAGGAGTTTATCATCGAGAACCTGAAGGTGGAGAAAGACCTGGTCGAGGTCGCTTGAAGAAGGTGGGCGAGGGCGGCACGGACAGGTTTTCACTGAAGCTCCGATGGCCATGGAAAACCTCGTCTGCCGGACGGATGCGATCTTTCACCGCTGGGAAGGGGTGGTGGAAACCCATCCGACGCACTGGGTGATTCGCACGCCGCACAATCCCCGTTTCTGGTTCGGCAATTATGTGTTGTTCCGGCGGGCGCCACAAGGGGGTGATTTGGCGGATTGGTTGGCCGTTCATCGCGACGCGTTTGGCACCAGGTTGAACCATGTCACGCTCGGGTGGGATGAACCGGTGCCCGGCGCAACGGCGCAGTTTGTGGAAGCCGGATTCAAAGCCTCGCATGGCGTTTCGTTCTCCATCTCCGGCTATTCCGCGGGGGCGAAAATCAACCCGCGATTGACGGTGCGTGCGTTGCGGACCACGGCCGAATGGGAGGCGATGGTCGAACAGCACAAACAGGTTGATCGGGATGACTTTGGTTACCCCGTCGATGACTCGGGTTTTCGGACGCGGCAACTCGTGTCGGCCCGGCGGATGGCCGAGGCCGGGCGGGGCGATTGGTGGGGGGCTTACCTCGCTGAGACGTTGGTCGGCGGCATGGGCTTGTTCTACGACGAGCGCGGCACGACCGGACGCTTTCAATATGTCACCACTTCGCCCGCCCACCGCCGACAACGCGTGTGCACGACCTTGCTCGATCATGTGGTGCGTCACGCGTTTGAGACGGTTCGGCCGGGAGTGTTGGTCATCAGCACGGGCGCGGATGAGGGGAATCCCGCGCTCAACGTGTATCAGGGTTTTGGGTTCAAGGAGGCGATGCGCAGCTATGCGTTCACCCGGTTGACCGCCTAGCCGTTTGACGCCTTCCGCGTTCCAGAGTCGGAAAGTGCGGCGGCCCCGGGAAGTGGCTTGGCAGGGGGCGGGGCGGCGTCCACGGTTTGGGTCCATGGACGCAGGCATCCTTTGGTTGGTGAAGTTGGGCACACAACAGGGCATGTTTTCCATGAATCAGGCGCGGCAGGTGCGCGACGGCGTGGGGGCGGAGGCCGACTTGATGGACTACGCGCAGATGCTGATCGACGAAGGTCACGTGGAAGACCTGGCATTATTGGAGCGCGTCGCAGGATTGGCGTTGTCGAAAGGGCGCGGCGGACCGCCGATCGACGATCCTTTTGAGGATGACGAAGAAGAGGGTGAACCGGTCGTGACGGCGGGGGGCGAGGACACAAAAGCGAGTGCGGTTTCGTTTGCGCAGGATATGACGCCGCTCGCGGAGCACCCGTTTATCGGCAAGTTTCCGTTCGATCAGATCGAGTTGATGGACGATCGCTCGTTGGCGGCCGGACTACGCGATTTATTGAGGGCCTGCGCCGAAGCCGGCGTGAGCGATCTCCATCTGTCGGCGGGGGCGAGACCCTTCGCGCGCCGCCAGCGGACGCTGGCTTCGTTTTCGGACCACGCGCTCTCCGCCGAGGAGGCCATGCGCTTGAACATCGCGTTGTTGGCACCGCATCAGCTGGCCCTCTTCAAAGAACAGAAGGACTACGACTACGCGTTGGCGCTTGATGCCAGCAATCGCTACCGGGTGAACCTCATGCTCCACAAAAACGGAGCGGCGGGGTCGTATCGCATGATCACCAACGAGGTGCCGCGACTTGATGATCTGGGGCTGCGTAACGTGGAGACGATTCGGCAAATGTTGTCCTACCACAACGGCCTGATTCTCGTGACGGGCCCCGTCGGTGCCGGCAAGACGACGACGCTCGCGGCCTTGGTGGCGGAGCTCAATACGACGCGCGAAGACCACATCATCACCGTCGAGGATCCCATCGAGATCGTGCAGATGGCGAAGGGGTGCAATATCACCCAGCGCGAAGTCGGGCCGCACACGCGTTCGTTTGCCTCGGCGTTGAAAGGCGCCCTGCGCGAAGACCCCGACATCATTGTGATCGGTGAACTGCGCGATCTCGAAACCATCGAGATGGCAATCAGCGCGTCCGAAACCGGGCATCTCGTGATCGGCACGATGCACACGAGCGATGCATCGACGACGCTCAACCGCGTGCTCGATGTGTTTCCGCCCGCGCAGCAAACCCAGATCCGCGCGAGCGTGGCGGAGTGCTTGCGGGGCATCGTGTGCCAACGGCTTCTGCCCGCCGTCGATGGCGGGTTGGTGCTCGCCTGCGAGATCCTCGTTTCAAATCGCGCCATCGCGGCGCTCGTGCGTGAGGGCAAGATGCAGGGCCTGCGCAACGTCCTCGAAACCGGCCAACGCGAGGGCATGTGCATCATGGAAAATTCCGTCGCCGAGCTCTTTCGGCAGCGGAAGATCTCCCGCGACACGGCCAAGCAAAACACGCCGGTTTCGATGCACGCGAAACTTTGACCCGATTTTCTTTAAGCACAAATGAACCCGAATGTCTCCGTTACCGTTCCGTGGATACCTTCGAAATGCCTCCGCATGGACGCAGCGTTAGTGAAGCCTTCGTGTTCCTGGGGGTTTGGCTGTTTCTGAACTATGGCTGCGATTGATTCCCTGCTCCGCAAGATGCTCGATGAGGGCGGTTCCGACTTGCACCTGACCATCGGCTTGCCGCCGAAGGCTCGGATCTCAGGCGGGCTGAAGCCGATCGGAGACGACTCGATTTCGGCGGAGCAGATGGAGTCCTACCTGAAAGAGGTGTGCCCGCCCGCCCGCTGGACGGAGTTTCTGGATCGGAAGGACCTGGACCTCGCGCACGAGATTCCCGGGCTTGCGCGATTCCGCGGTAACTATCTCTACAACCATTGGGGGCAGGCGGCGGTCTTTCGGCAGATTCCGGCGAAGATCATGTCGTTCGAGGAGCTGAATCTGCCGGAGCCGTTGCGTAAACTGTGTCAGCTGAACGAAGGCCTCGTCGTCGTTACCGGCCCGACGGGATCCGGCAAGTCGACCACGCTCGCGGCGATGATTGACTACATCAATACGAACTACGCCCGGCACATCATCACGATCGAGGATCCGATCGAGTTTGTGCACCCCAACAAAAAATCGGTCATCGTGCACCGCGAGGTGGGCGAGCATACGCACACGTTCGGCGACGCCCTGAAAGGCGCGATGCGGCACGATCCCGACATCTTGCTGCTGGGCGAGATGCGCGAACTCGAGACGATCAAGCTCGCGCTCGGTTGCGCCTCGATGGGCATGCTGGTCTTCGGCACGTTGCACACGAATAACGCCCCGAAAACCGTCGATCGCATCATCAACGCCTTCCCGGCCGACGAGCAAAATCAGGTGCGGGTGATGTTGGCCGGATGTCTGGCGGGGGTCGTTTCTCAGCTCCTTTGCAAACGTCAGCCGAAGGGACGCGTCGCCGTCCATGAGATCCTGCTGAAGCACGATGCCTTGCCCAACACGATCCGCAGCGGGCAGATCGCCAATATCCGCGCCATCATCGAAAGCGGCGGAGCCGACGGCATGACGACGATGGACCAGAGCCTGATGGCGCGATTGAAGGACGGCAGCATTTCTGCGCAGGAAGCCTACATGAAGGCGGCCGAAAAGGGCGCCTTCGCCGCCCTGCTGAAACCGGGTGAAGTCCCGGGAGCCCACTGAGCCGCGCCCCCCGCGCGCGTTTGCCGTTGAGCCCGCCCCGGGCGTTTGCATCGTGAGCGGGCTTGAAACGTTTTCGACTCCGAAATTGGCGCTGGCTGGGACTGTGGGGGCTGTTGTTGGCGGGCGGTTGCGCCACCATCAGTGTCGAGCCACCGCAGCCTGCGGTTTACCCGACCCCCGAGGCGCGGGTCGAGGCGCAGCTCAAACTGCTCGACGAGGTGTGGGAGCAGGTTAATCGCCGTTTCTACGCGGCCGATTTCAACGGGGCGGATTGGGCCACGGCCCGTGCTCGGTATCACGATCGTGTCGCCGCCGCGACCAACGATGATGAACTTTACACCGTGCTCAACGACATGCTCGTCGAACTCGACGATGCGCACACCGCCGCGCTTACGCCGCAGGAAAGCTGGGAAGAATATTGGGCGGAACGCGCCTTTGTCGGCCTGAATTTGGAATGGTTGAAACCGTCCTGGCTGGTCTCGGAAGTCCGGCCGGGCAGTGCCGCGGAAGCGGCCGGCGTGCAACCCGGGTGGTTGGTCCTGAGCCGTGATGGCAATCCCTTGCCCGACGAGTTTTTCGACCTGCGGACCGAGGACGGCAAAACCTACCGTTGGACGTTTCTCAACCAAGCCGATCAACGCGTGACGCTTGAGCTCACGGCGGACCGTCTGCCCGATACGATGCCTCCGCTCGAACTGACGACCACGGAAGGATGGGTTTACCTGCGCTTCGACGAGTTCGCGCCCGTTTACCGGGACTGGTTGCGTGATCGCCTGAAGGCGCATGCCGCGGCGCCGGGGCTCGTGCTGGATCTGCGCAACAATGGCGGCGGCGATGTCGCCACGCTGGAGCGCGTATTGCGCGACCTGATGCCGGAACGGGTCAGTTATGGCACCTTTGTGACCCGCGGGGGAAAGCGGGAAAATGAAAAATCGGCGTGGCTCGGCGGAGCGCGTTTCGAGGGCCCCCTGGTCGTGTTGATCGGCCCCGGCTCGGCCAGTTCGGCGGAGATTTTGGCGTATGCCTTAAAGCATTACAAACGCGCGGTGCTGATCGGCGAACCTACGGCCGGCGTGGTCATCGCCAGCCAATATTTCGGTTTGCGGGACGGGGGCGAGCTGCAGCTGGGCACCTTTGATTTTCGCACCTTGGATAACGGGCGACTGGAAGGCGTCGGGGTGGATCCCGACATCACGGTTGACCGCACCTTTGCGGCGGCCCGGGCGGGGCGCGACGAGGCGCTGGAGGCGGCGGTCACGTGGTTGCGCTCGCGGGCGCAGCCGTGACGTTCGGCCTATTGCCGGTTGGCCCCTTTTCAGTTAGCCTGGGCTGCGATGTCCAACGCCGCGCGTAACCGACCCTCCGAGGGGAGCATGTGGGGCACGGTGGCCTTTGCCAGCGTGGTGCTGACGTCGTTTTTGCAGTTTCTCTTCGTCAGGCAGTTTTATGGGGAGGCTTGGCAGGTGTTTCCGACGTTTGCGCTGGGCGCACTCTATTTGGTGGCCGGGGTGATGAGCTCACGTTGTGTCGAACCGTCGGGCCCCGTGCGGGGGCACACCTACTATCTGGCGCAAACGGTGTTGGTGGCGGGTATCCTTTTTTTGAGTCCGGCGCGCGGGCTGTTCGGGATCATCGTGCTGCCGCTGGTCAGTCAGGCCATGTTTCTGTTTCGGTTTTGGACGGCGCTCCTGGCGGTTGCCGGCATTTATCTGCTCACCGTATCCGTGTTTTGGATCCCATGGGGATGGTCGTCGGCGTTCGACGCGTTTTTGTCTTTCTCCCCGGCGTTTTTTTTCACGACGACCTTCTCGTATGCGACCCGCACGGCGCTGGATGCGAGGGAGCGTTCCGAGGCGCTGCGCGCAGAGCTGGAGAAGGCGAATGCGCTGCTGCGTGATCAAGCCGCCCAGGCGCACGAGCTCGCCACGATCCGGGAGCGCAATCGGCTGTCGCGGGAGATCCACGACGGGCTGGGGCACTACCTGACGGTGATCAATGTCCAGCTCGAGGCGGCGCGGAGCATTTTCGAGAAGGACCCGGCGAAGACGAGGCAGGCCCTCGACCGGTCGGAGCGAGATCCGTGGACCGGCGA
>CAXBDS010000062.1:0-24141 GCA_963974355.1 uncultured Opitutaceae bacterium | reverse complement strand
CCGATCCTCATTCCTCGCGTTGGCGGTGAGGGCGACGATCGGCACGTCACCGCCGATCGACAAGCGGCGGATACGGCGCGTGGCCTCGATGCCGTCGAGCCCGGGCATTTGCACGTCCATGAGGATCAATGACCATCGCTCGTTTTTGGCGGCGGCGATGGCTTCCAACCCGTCGGTGCAGAGCATGAAGGCGAGTCCCTCTTGTGCGAGCAGCAGCGAGATGACGCGTTGGTTGACCTTGTCATCTTCGGCGATGAGCACGCGCGTAGCGGCGGGGAAGGCACATTGGGGTGAGGCCTTGGCGCCGACTGCCGCGGAGGGGGCGGGACAGGAGGTCGATGGCGGCGGCGATGCCGTTGAGCCGAGCGCAGGCGGCGACGGATGGGCGGGTGTCGGGTGCGCCGAGCCGATTTCGAAGGGCAGTTCCAACGTGAAGGTGGATCCTTGGCCGAGCTCGCTTTTGACCGAGATGGAGCCCTGAAGGCTTTGGGCGAGATGGCGCACGATCGAGAGACCGAGCCCCGAGCCACCATAGTTGCGGGTGGTCGAACTATCACCCTGCGAGAAACTCGCGAACAAACGGTCCTGCGTGGCGGCATCCATGCCGATGCCTGTATCGGACACCAGGATACGGAGGAGCAGTTTTTTGTCTTTTTCGGCGTCGGGATGCGTGGTGACGATGACCCTGACCTCACCCTGCGGAGTGAACTTCACCGCGTTGCCGACGAGATTCATCAGCATCTGCCGGAGCCGCAGGCTGTCCCCGACGAGGGCGGCGGGCAGGTCTGGATCCAGCGTGGTGGTAAGGCGGACTGATTTCTGCATTCCCTGCGCTTCAAACAAGGCGACCGACTCGTGAATCACCGCCGCGGGATCAAACGGGACCATTTCGAAAGTCAGTTTGCCGCTTTCGATACGCGACAGATCCAGGATGTCGTTTAAGAGTCGGAGCAGAGCATCGGCTGAGTCGCCGGCTATTTTTACCTGTCCGGCCTGTTCGGCAGAGAGCGATGAGGTGCTTAACAGCTGCAGCATGCCGATGATTCCGTTCATGGGCGTGCGAATTTCGTGACTCATGGTCGCGAGAAATTCGGTCTTGGCCCGGCTGGCCGCTTCGGCGACCTCCTTGGCTGCTTCCAGCCGCTGCACCAGTCCGGCGCGTTCGAGGCTGAGTTGCAGGAGCTTCAGCAAATCACGGTGCTGCAGTCGTGAGGTCGAAATGAGAAAGACCGCGAAGATCACGATGCAGCCGGCGAGGGCGCGGCTGCCGTCTTCGACCGAGACAAAGCAGCGCGCCGCCAGCGGAATGAGGGTGATGATCGGATAGATCAGGTAGCACGATCGATCGGGCGCCAAGGATCGGGCCGCGCCGGCATTCATTCCGGCAATGATGAGCAACAGCAAGGTGCGGGGCAGAAGCGCGTCGGTCGCCCAAAAAATCCAGCCGGCCAATCCCCAGAGCGACGAGGTGGCGAGCACGCCGGCGAAAAACGTGGCACGCCATGGGCCTTGTTCGTCATCGGCCGGATCGTGTCGGCGGTAATAACTGTTCAGCCACAACCGGCCGCCGGTGACGATGACGATGCCGCCGATCCAGAGTAGCAGCGAGCGCACCGAGTGATGACCCCACAGGCCGGCGACGAGGATGGCGCCGAGAAACACGTTGGAGAACAGGCCGAAGGGTGAATTTCTGAATAACCAACGGGTTAGTTTCGCGTCTATGCTAACGCGAATCACCGTAGCGTCGGATGAGTCAGGGGTAGACGACATGCGTGAGTGCCAATGTAAGTCACGATAGCGTGCGCGGCGAGTTCATATGGCTTGCATCACGGCGCTGTCACGACCGCGTGACTTATCGCGGCGCGGGGCTTTCCAATCGGATGGGTCCGACGGGTGGCACCTATCTTGCTGAATGAATTTCATGTTTAATCGTTTAGCAGTCGTCGGAGAGTTCGTTCGTCGCATGGGAGGCGGGCAACGATGAGGATCGAGATCCCCCGCGAGTTCGAACGGCTGGGCGCCGTGCAGATTTACGGCCTGCAAAAGGTCTATGAATTGGACGCGGGACCAGAGTTCTCGCCCCACGGGTTTGAGGAGGACGGGGTGGTGCGCCGCGTGCCTTCGGAAGCGTTGCATGTCGTTGAACAAGACATGGCTATCGTCGTGCCGGTGCGCAGCGAACGCCTGAAGTTGATCGAAGGGGTCTTGGTGGGCATTCCGCATCCCTGTCTTGTGATTGTGGTGTCGAATAGCCCGCGAGAACCGGTCGACCGCTTCTTTCTCGAACAGGAAGCCATCACCAACTTCTGCAAGTTCACGCGCAAGCAAGTGATGGTGGTTCACCAGAAGGATCCGATCATTGCCAAGGCCTTTGCCGAGGCCGGCTACCACGACATCCTCGATGACAACGGGTTGGTCCGGAACGGCAAAGCCGAGGGCATGATCATGGGCACCTTGTTGGCCCGGATGATGGGACGGAAATACGTCGGCTTCGTTGACAGCGACAACTACTTCCCGGGCGCGGTGAACGAATACGTCAAGGAGTATGCCGCCGGCTTCATCCTCAACGACAGCGATTACTCCTTCGTGCGCATTTCGTGGCACTCGAAGCCGAAGATCGTCGAGAGCTCACTCTATTTCGCCAAATGGGGCCGCAGCTCGGTGCACACGAATCGCATGCTGAATAAGTTGCTCAGCAGCTACACCGGCTTCGAAACCGAGATCATCAAAACAGGCAATGCGGGCGAACACGCGCTCACGCTCGATCTGGCGATGAATTTGGAATATGCCACCGGCTATGGCGTGGAATCCTACCACTTTATCCACATCCTCGAAAAATACGCCGGCATCCTGCCGGGCGCCGAATTCGGGGACATGAGCCGCAAGGTGAAGATCTGCCAGATCGAGTCGCGTAATCCCCATTTGCACGAGTCGAAGGGAGACGATCACGTGGAGGACATGATCGCCGTGTCGTTGAGCACGATTTATCACTCGAAGCTATGCCCCGAACCGTTGCGCCGGGAAATAGACGCCGATCTCGTGGCGCGGGGATATCAGCCGGCAGGTGAGACCCTGAAGCCGATTCGCGTTTATCCTTCACTGGCCGGACTCAACTTGGACCGTTTCATCGAAACGATGCAGGAAGTCGTCACGCTTGATCCGCGCCCGGTCTCGGCCGGACGGGCACCGCGTATCGCGCAAGCGGATGCGGTATGAGCGTTCGGCGGGCCGACAGCGTATGAGTGGTTCGTATCGCCAGGTCGTTTTCACTGATCTCGACGGCACTCTGCTCGATTTCAGCACCTATTCCCCGGCGGCGGCGGCGCTTGGCTTGGCGGCGTTGCGGGCGAGGGAGGTGCCGGTGGTCTTTTGTTCCTCAAAGACGGCCGGAGAACAACGCCCTCTGAGGGAAGCTCTCGGACTGACGGGGTATCCGTTTATCGTCGAAAACGGTTCCGCCATTCTGGTGCCCTCCGACGCCGGACTGGATGTATCCGATTGGCCGATGCAAGCGGGAACGGATGCCGGTGAACGCGTGCGCGTGCTCGGTCGCGCGGCGGCAGACATTCGCGCCGTCGTCGCGGAAATCGAACAGGAGCTCAGCCTGGATCTGGCCGCGTTTGGCGCGCTGGGGCCCGCTCGTGTGGCCGAGTTGACCGGCCTTGATGACGCAGGGGCGGCGCGTGCGGTGGCGCGCGATTTTAGTGAAACGCTCGCGGCGGAGATTTCAGTCGACGATTGGAAACGGGTGGAAAGTCGCCTGGCCCAGGCGGGGTTGCAATGTCGTCATGGCGGTCGCTTCCACACCGTTACCGGTTTGGGCAGCGACAAAGGCAGCGCGACACGCGAGGTCGCCGCGCTCTACCGCACCGCATGGGGCGAACCCATCGAGACCATCGGTCTCGGCGACAGCGCAAACGACGCGCCGCTGCTGGCGGCGGTGGATCGGTCTTTTTTGCTGGCGCACGAAGACGGTGCATTTGCATCGATCCAGACGCCGGGATTGATCCGCATCGCCCAGCCGGGCGGTCGAGGTTGGAGCGAGGCCATCGCGCGGCTGGGCTGAGCGGCGCAGCGTCGGGAGGATCGTCGGGCCGAGTTGCGATGGACGGGGCGTGCATTTGTATCCGCGTGATCGTTACTGCGGCAGATGCGCCGTCAAAAACTCGACCTCGGCCAGGGCCCCATTGGCGAGGGCGTTGACCGGCAGCACCGTGAGCGCGGGTTTGTGGGCACCGGAAAAGGTGGCGGCGTAGACCTTCTGGAATTCCGCGGCTTGCGCGATGTTGCCACCGATGGCCACGTAGGCGCGCACCTGCACGACGTTGTCGAAGGTGGCGCCGTAGGCCGAGAGGCGAGCTCGGGCGAGGGTGAAGACAGCCTCCGCCTCCTGTTTCATGGATCCGCGCTCGGGTGCGATGATACCGCTGACCCAGGTGAGGGATGCGGCGGGGGAGGTCGCAACGCCGGAAGCTTGCTCGCCGACGATACCGTAGGCCACGAGCGGCACGGCGCTGCCTTCGGCGGTGACAAACCGTTTCGTCTGATCACCCGCGTAGGCCGCATAGGTTTCCATCGTCATGAGCTGACCCTGTTTGGCGTAGCCAGGAGCCGACATGATGGTGCGGGCGACGCGGTTGGGGTTCTCCTTGTTGTCGTAGTAGTCGTGATAGACGTCGTTGAACGAGGTGAAGTCCAGGTAGTCCCCTTGTTTCGGATCGGGGTAAAGGATGTTGCGGGTAAAGATCGACTCTTCGGGCGTGAGGCCGGCAGTTTTCAGCGCGGCCATGCTCTGCTTGAAAATCGATTCGGCCTGGGCGGTCATATCGCCGCGAAACATGCGCATGTTGAGCGGCATGGAGAGCATGCGCTCCATCATGGGTTCGGGGAACATGGCCGATTGGAAGTAGAGCGCCGTATCCGGCGCGATTGCCTTGCCGGTGGCAAGCGGCCAGGTGGGGCGCCCGTAGGTGTAGACGTTGGGATTGGTCTCAATGCGGCCAAGGCGCTTATACATCCGCTCGTAACGGGAGCCGGCGGTGAACGGACCCCGGCCCGGCGGAACCGCAGCGACGAACTCGACCTCGGCGAGGTAGTCTTTGATGAAGAGGCGGGAAATGCCAATCGTGGTGCGGGCCGGTTTGTGCGGGTTGGTGGCGTTGCCAAAAAACTCGCCGAAGGCTTTGTTCCAACCGGCCATGTCGAGCTCGGGATCGGCGACGATGTTGGCGCGCACGGCGACGACATCGCGCAGCGTGAGCCCGACCTCGCGCAGATCATCGGTGAGCTGCGTCATGAGCGCGCGCATCTGATCGTAAGTGTCGCCGTAACGTTCATCGGGAGCGATCTCGCCACGGGCGATGGCTTTCGCGCGCGGGCTGGGCGTGACGCCCCAGGTAAAGAACAGCGGCGTGCCGGGAGCGACTGAAACGGAGTCGCTGAAAGGCGTCGTCGCCCCGCCACGCGCATTGATGACGGCGGGAGCCTTGGCGCTAATCTTGAAAAAGACGAAAGCGATGAGCGTGCTGGCGACGAAGACGCCGACGGAGATGAGGAGAGGCTTTTGGGCGGAGGAACTCATGGCGGCAGGCAATCAGGCTTCCAAGAGGGTTTCGGCCGGGTAGGCCTCTTGACCGTGCTCGGTGACGTCGCAGCCCGCCCGTTCTGTTTCGGGTGACACCCGAATGCCGAGCGTGAGTTTCAGCGCGCCCAGCACCACGATGGTGAAGGCAAACGCCGTGAACGCATAGACGGCCCCACCGATGACCTGCCATTGCCAGTTGGCACTGGCGAAGACCGCCGGCACCAAGGTGCCCCAAAGTCCGGCGCAGGCGTGCACCGGGATCGCGCCGATGGGATCGTCGATCCGCAGCCGGTCGAGGAGGAGCACGGCGAGCACCACGATCACACCGCCAATCGCGCCGGCCCACATGGCGTGGTTGGGCAGGATGATGTCGGCGCTACCGGTCACGGCGACGAGTCCGCCGAGGACGCCGTTGAGGGCCATCGAGAGGTCGGGTTTCTTGAGCAGTGCGGGAGTCAGCACCATGGCTGCGAGACCGCTGAGGGCGCCGCCAAGGGCGGTATTGGTGACCACGAGGCCGAGCAGTTCAGGATGGGCGTTGCGCAGGGAGCCGCCGTTGAACCCGAACCAACCGAACCACAGCATAAAAAGTCCGATCGTCGCCAGCGGCATGGAGTGGCCGGGGAGAGCGTGCGGTTTGCCATCAGTGCCAAATTTGCCTTTTCTGGCCCCGAGCAGCAGCACGGCGGCGAGCGCGGCGAAACCCCCGAAGACATGCACCACGGAGGCTCCGGCGAAATCGATGAAGCCTTGGCGGTAGAGCCAGCCTTTGCCCCACGTCCACGCGCCGGCCACCGGGTAGGCCAATCCCGTGAGTAGCACGGCGAAAATCACGAACGAAAGGAGCTTGTGGCGCTCGGCGACCGCCCCGGAAACGATGGAAATGGCCTTGGCCGCAATCGCCGCCTGAAAGAGAAAGTCGACCCACCACGGATACGGGTCGTAGCGCGGTGTCATGAGGTCGAAGTATTCGGCGACCGGCACGCCGATGAACCCGCCGGGTTGCCACCAACCATTGAACTCACCGGGAAACATGGTGTGGAAGCCAAAGATGGCGAAAACGGCGAAACCGAGGCAGGTCACGAGCACGTTTTTATAGAGCACATTGACCACATTTTTCGAGCGCACGAGCCCTGCCTCCAAGGTCGTGAAACCCAGATGCATGATGAACACCAACCCCGCCGCGATCACGCCCCAGAGCGCCGTGACCGGAAAGTAGGCTTCATCGAAGAGGATCTGGTCGGTGTAGAGATCGTAGTTGCGCGCCTCCAGCGGGCGACCGGCGTGCAACGTGGACGCGACCAAAATCAGGAGTGGCAGCAGGCGGAGGAGGCGTTTCATGCGAGAATCAGGAAGGGGTGGACAGCGGGCAAAACGAGTGAAGCTCGCTCAGTCTATTTTGGAAAACCGAGGAGGTAGGCGGTGAGGGCGGTCGTGTCCTCGGGCGCGAGAATTTCGCCCCAACCGGGCATTCCTTTTTCGAGCACGCCGGTCAGAATCGTGTGTTCGATTTCGGCAGGGGTGCCGCCGTGATACCATTTGGTATCGAAGAGATTGCTCGGGGAATCGGCTTTGTTGCCTTCCTCGCCGTGGCACGCTTGGCAAAAGCTGGCGTAGTTCTCCTTGCCGAGCGCGACGACAGACGCGTCGGTGGCGGCCTTGCGCAGCGCTTCGTCGCGGGACCGGGACGTCGGGGCGGTGGAAGCCGTCGGCGTCGCGGATGGCGTATCGACGAACGGGGCCGGTGTGATGGCGGGGGCTGAGGAGATGGTGGCGTCCGCGAACTCCGCCGCGGCGACAGCGGGCGTCGATTTTGGCGCCCCCCACAGGAAGGGCAACATCGAGGCCAACGCGGCCAAAGCTGTCGCGATCGCGATGGGGCGGTCGGATTTCATGCGGCGGAGACGCGAGCGTGAATCTGCTTGGTAACGAAGCGGGCCGATTCAAACGCTCCGGCCTGCCAGCCCCCGAGATGACTGGCCCAGTCGCCCGCGAGGTAGAGCGGTCCATCGGGTTTTGTGATCATCGGATAAAAGGATTTCACGAGTTTCTCAGGGAAGTGGGACAGACAGCCTTGGATGTGCGGCACGGTGTTCCAGTTGACGGAGAACGCGCTTTCGAATTCGGCGCGGTATTGCGGGTGAATCTTCTCGCCCTGCACCATGGCGTATTCGACGCGTTCGGCGGGTGTCATCTGCGTAACCTCGTCGCAGGGTGGACCAAACATGTAGTAGCCGATCAATACGCCCTTGCTGTCGAGGTAGCCGTGCGACGGGTAATAGATCTCGTTGATCGGCTGGTTGGTCCATGTAATGCCTCCGAAGATACGATCGTCCTCTTCCCAGAAGCGGCGTTTGAACTGCATGCCAATGCGGGCGCTGTTTTGGAAGGGGACGATGTTGACGACGTTCTTCACCAGCGGCGAAAAATCGTTGGAAATCTTGCGCAACATTGTCGGGGGCAGCGCGACGATGGTGAAGTCGGCGGTGGCTTCCTTCGTCTCGCCGTTTTCTCGGTAAACGACACGTGAAGCGGAGGCGCCCGCCTTGCGAATCTCGAGCGCCTCGCAATCGAAACGCACCTTGTCCTTCACCGTGGCGAAAAGTCCTTTGGCGATCATGTCCATGCCGCCCACCGGTTGGAAAAGGGCGGACTGATACTCGAACTCGTTATTGCGGTGAAAGTGGGTGATGTAGTTCGCTTGGAGCAGCGCCAACATGTCGTGAGCCGGATCGAGTTCGCCGGTCGACGTGACGTCGGGCCACACGCGAAAGCCGCGACGCGTGGAGCTTTCGTAGGCGAAAGTGGTGGGATTCAAGTCGCCCTCGCGGATGAGGTAATCGAGCAGGCGGTCCTTGTCGTCAGCGGTGAACGGCAGGTCGAGCGCATCCTGCGAAACGGCTTTGGCAAAAAGTTCGGCGCTGTGCCCGCGCAGATCGGCCTTGGCGGTGCGTTGACGGATGCGCTGGCCGTTCAACGGACCGGGAACATCGGTGTTATAGTAGTAGGCGTTTTCGTTGACATTGACGAAGGGCTCGATGGCCACGCCGAGTTCCCGACAGTAGTCCATCGTGATTTGCCATTGGGGAAAGCGGGCGGGCCCCGCATTGAAGTAGTGGCCGCGATCGAAGGTGCACGTCTGTTCGTGGCCGAGCGTGTCGATGAGTTTGTCGCCGCCGCGAATCGTCAGGCTACGACCGCCTGGGCGCGAGGATGCTTCCAGCACGGTGCAGTCGAAACCGAGTTTGCCCAATTCATAGGCGGCGGTCAGGCCCGCGATGCCCGCCCCGACGATGAGAATCTTGGAACCGGGTTTGCCGTTCACGGAAGGCAGCCCTGCGAGTTCCGCGCCGCGTCCCGTCGCGGTGCTGATGAGCCCGAGAGCCGTCATCGAAGTGAAGATGCCGCCGCCGTAAAGGCCGGCGCGTTCGAGAAATTCGCGTCGCGTCATGATAGTGCAAAGGGCCTGTGCGCGAGAGAGAAAGCGCCTCGAGGTCGGCGCCGCATCTGCAAGATGAATGCCAAGCAAACGGCCGGCGGGCACGGAACCCGGCTCGGCTCGACCGGATGAAAATCTTTCAGGTGTCATCCCCGAAAATCATCCTAATGAATATGTTTCATTGATCGCGATTTTCCATCGGCGGGCCCCGGCATGGCCTCTGCTAAACTCTGAGCGCCTGCATCGCTGGTGTCGGCCAACGCTACTCAAACAACTACCATGCTGAAATCCCTGAACCTGAATCGTCGTGATTGGCTAAAATCGACCGGTGCCGCTGTGGCTGGTCTTGCCCTCGCGCCCTCCTTGAAATTGCGCGCCCAGCACGAGGCCGATCGGTCGGCGCGTCGCACCGAGCCCGCTCGCGTGAGTGGCAATGAAAACCCGTATGGCCCGTCGCAAATGGCGATCATGGCCATGATGACGAATCTGGAGCGCGCCTATCGCTATCCGCGTGACGAAGTCGGCCAATTCATCGAGCTGATTTGCGCCAAGGAAGGCGTTACGCCGGAGCAGGTCGTGCTCGGCGTCGGTTCAGGTGAGATTCTGGAAATGTTCGGTCTCTGGGCCGGGCCGAAAGGCGGCGAAGTCGTCACCGCGCAACCGGGCTACCTGCAGCTTACGCGCACGATGGAAGCCAAGGGATCCAAGGTCGTTTACGTGCCGCTCAACGCCGAACTGGAGCACGATCTTGAGGCGATGAAGGCAGCTGTCACCGACCAGACCACAGCCGTTTACATCTGCAACCCGAACAACCCGACCGGCACCGTTGTCGCCGCCGAGAAGCTGAAGGCCTTTGCCATCGAAGTGTCGAAAACCTGCCCGGTCTTCATTGATGAGGCTTACCTCGAGTGTTCCGATGATTTTGAGGGTCTGACGATGCGCAGCCTTGTCCGCGAAGGTCACAATGTCGTGATCGCGCGGACGTTCTCCAAAGTTTACGGCCTGGCCGGTCAGCGCATCGGCTACGGCATCATGCCGGAGGCGATCGCCAAGGAGATCAAACCCAACGGCACGGGCAGCCTCAACCTGCTCGGGGTCGTGGCCGCGGTCGCGTCGCTGGAGGATCTGGGCTACGTCGACGACACCCGCATGAAGATCAAGGAGGAGCGCGACAAACTCTGCGCGACCCTCGATGAACTGGGCCACAAATATGCCAAACCGCAGGGCAACTTTGTGTTTTTCCAGACGGGCATGCCGATCAAGATGTTCCAGGACAAGATGAAGGAGGAGAACGTCCTCGTCGGTCGGCCTTTCCCGCCGATGCTTGACTGGTGCCGGGTCTCCATCGGATCGCCCGAGGAGATGGCCATGGTGCACGCCGCCTTGCGCAAGGTGTTCGCCTGAGTTTCGGGTTTTGTTCTGATCATTAAGCGCTGCGGCCTCCCGGGCCGCGGCGCCTTTTTGTGGGCGAAACTCGGGGGCGGTTCACGCGGTGGGAGGTTGTCGGTTGGCTTGGGTGCTGCTAGCGCTCGCGTATGAGCAAAACGATTACGCGCCGGCGTTGGCTGAGGTCTGCGGGGCTGACGGCGATGGGGCTGGGCTTGAGTCATGGCCCGGTGAGTCGAGCTTGTGCCGAGCCGGCGGTGGCGAGGCCGGGGGAGCTGTGGCGTCCGCCGCCCGAGGGCAAGCACATCAATCTCGCCGGCAACGAAAATCCCTTCGGGCCATCGCCGGCGGTGATTCGGCAGATCGTGAAGGCGGCGCCCCAGTCATGCCGTTATCCATTTCGCGAGGAATTTGTGCTGA
This sequence comes from uncultured Opitutaceae bacterium, assembly GCA_963974355.1. Classification (GTDB taxonomy): domain Bacteria; phylum Verrucomicrobiota; class Verrucomicrobiia; order Opitutales; family Opitutaceae; genus Actomonas. The sequence continues at coordinate 13,312 of CAXBDS010000062.1, read as the reverse complement.
AGGAACTGCTGGCTCGGCGCGAAGGCGTGCCGGTCGAAAACATCGCCCTCGGCAACGGCTGCGACGAGCTGTTGTCGCTGGCGGCGATTGTTGCCCTGAGCGGTGAGCGACGGGACCTCGTCGCGGCGCATCCGACGTATTTCCAGTTGCCCGACTATGCGGAAATCCTCGGGGCGAGCGTGCGTTGGGTGCCGCATCGGCGGGACACGATGCAGCACGATCTTTCGGCGATGGCGGCGGCGGTGGGCGCGGGCACGGGGCTGGTTTACATCTGCAATCCCGACAACCCGAGCGGCACCATGGTGGCGGCGCCACAGCTCGAGGCCTTTTGTCGCGAAGTGACTCCTCGGGCCCCGGTTTTTATAGACGAGGTTTATCTCGAACTGGTCGACGACTGGCCGTCGCTCACGCAGGTGGGCTTGGTGCGCGAAGGGCTGCCGGTGATGATTGGCCGTTCCTTTTCGAAAATGCACGGGTTGGCGGGACACCGTATTGGTTATGTGGTGACGACGGCAACGTTGGCGCGCCAGTTGGAGCGGAGGCGGATGTCGAGCGTCAACTACCTCGGGGTGGCGGCGGCCCGGGAAAGCATGTTCGACGCGGATTTTCACGCATGGACGATTGGCAAAATCCGCGATGCCAAGATACGTTTTTACGCGCTTTGCGATGAGCTGGGCCTGGCCTACACGCCCTCGCACGGGAACTTCGTTTTCCACTACACGGGCATCCCGATGGAGGACTACCAGGCGACCATGAAGGAGCGTGGATTTCTGACGGGCTGGCCGCACGAGGCGGTGGAGCCTTACACGAAATGGTGTCGGGTCAGCATGGGCACCGACCGCGAGATGACGCAGTATGCCGTTGCGATGCGCGAGGTGTTCGCGGGACGCTGAACGAGGGCGGGACCGCAGATTTTACAGATGAGCGCAGATCGAACCGCAACGCGTTCTGCCTCGCCGTCGATCGGCGGGATCCGCGGCCAACTCAACCTTTGAGCTTCGTTTTCAGGTAGGGGCCGGTGGGGCTGCTCTTGAGTTTGGCGAGTCCGGTCAGGTTGCCTTGGTAAAGCAGCTTGCCGCCTTCCGGCCCGCCGACCGGGCCGAGCTCAACGACGTAGTCGGCTTCGGCGATGAGATCGAGATGATGCTCGATCACGACGACGGTATGGCCTTGCTCCACGAGCGAGTGCAGCACGTCGATGAGCTTTTCGCAGTCGCTCAAATGCAGCCCGATGGTCGGCTCTTCCAGCAGGTAGAGGTTTTGCGGTGTCTCGCCGCGTTTGCGTTCGGTGTAGGTTGAGAGCCCTCGGGTGAGTTCGGTGACGAGTTTGAGGCGCTGCGCTTCACCGCCCGACAGCGTTGGTGAACTTTGCCCGAGCGTCAGGTATCCGAGTCCGCAATCGACCATGAGCTGGCAGACCTCCTTCAACTGGGAATGGAAGTCGAAGAACGTGACCGCCTCTTCGAAGGTGAGTTGCAGCACTTGGCCGATGGTATGGCCTTTCCAGGTGATGTCGTTGAGCTCCGGACCGAAGCGCGAGCCGTGGCATTCGTCACAGGGCAGGTAGGTGTCCGGCATGAAAGCCATTTCGAGTTTGATGCGACCGGCGCCAGAGCACGTTTCGCAACGGCCACCGGCGGTGTTGAACGAGAATCGCCCGGCGTTGTAGCCGCGCATTTTTGATTCCGGCAGCGACGCGAAGAAGGTGCGGATGAGGTCGAAGATACCGAGATAGGTCGCCGGCGTGGAGCGGGGCGTTTTGCCGATGGGCGATTGGTCGACCTCGATCACGGCTTTGAAGTTTTGGGCGCCACGGAGCTCTTTAAACGGAGGTTGTTTGCCGTCGAAATCTTCGGCGGAGAAACCGGATTCTTTCAGGAACATGCGACCGGCGATCTTGGGTTTGTTGCTTTTGATCGCGTATTGAACCGCTGGATGCAGGACGTCGCGGAAGAGCGTCGATTTGCCGGCGCCGCTCGGTCCGGCGACCATGATGAGATGTCCGCGCGGCAGGCGCAGATCGATGTTCTTCAGATTGCGGAAGGCGATGCCGGAGAGCGTCAGCCAAGCGCCGGGGGCAGTGGGTTTCGGCAAGGGCCGGTAGGCGCCGCGTTTCGGGTGGGTGATGCCTTTCTTGAGGAAGATGCCCGTTAGGGAAGCCGGACTCGCCTGGATCTCGGCGGGCGTGCCCATGGCGAGGAGTTCGCCGCCGTGGATGCCGGCGGCGGGTCCGAGGTCGACGATGCGATCAGCGTGCATCATGAGCTCGTCATCGTGTTCGACGACGAGGACGGAGTTTCCCTTGTCGCGCAGCGATTCCAGGGTGGCGATAAGGCGGTCGTTATCGCGGGCGTGCAGGCCGATGGACGGTTCGTCGAGCACGTAGAGGACGCCGGCGAGGTTGGTGCCGAGTTGGGCGGCGAGGCGGATACGTTGGGCTTCGCCTCCCGACAGCGTTCCGGTGGGCCGATCCAGCGAGAGATAGCCAAGTCCAACGTGATCGAGGAACTTTAGACGTTCTTCGATCTGCGGCAGGATGTCTTGGGTGATGGCGCGGCCGCGCGCATCGAGCGCGAGCTTGTGCAAACGGTCAATCAGATCGGACGGCGGGAGGCGCAGTAACTCCGGTAGCGACAACGGTGCGGCGCGCCCGCGCAGGTGCAGCTTCACCGCGCGGGCAATGCGGTTGAGGCGGTCGCCCTGGCACTCCGGACACGGGGCGGAGTTTTGTTGCTCGATCGTGTCTTTGAGATCGGCGTTGAGATCGGCGATCTCGGGCGGGACCTCGTTGTCGTCATCGGTCCGCAACATCCAATCGAAGATGCGTCCGTGACCGCGACAGGCCGGACACCAGCCGCGCGGCGAGTTGTGCGAAAAGTGTTTGGGGTCGAGTTCGGGAAATGATTCGCCGGTCTCGATGTCGGTGCGTGTAGTGGAAAAATAGGACAACACGTCGCCGGTGGGCGTGAGCAGGAAACAGGTGCCTTTGCCGAGCTTGAGGGCGATTTCCATTGCGGCGGTAGGATCGGGCGAGGAGCCATCGCCGAGATCGGCGACGACGACTTCGATGTCGTGCTCACGGTAGCGGTCGAGTTTCTCGAAGGCATCGACGGCGACGAGTTGGCCGTCGCAGCGCATGAGCGTGTAGCCGTGTTTTTCGATCCAGGTCGCGATGGGCTGGTGGTGGCCCTTGCGACCGCGAATGAGGGGCGCGCAGAGATAGAGGTGTTTGGCGCGCTTCGCCTTGGGCGTGGCGAGGATGCGGGCGAGGAGTTGTTTGAGTTGTCCCGACGTCAGCGGCTGCACGGCGCGATCCGTATCCGGGTGATGTTGCACGCCGAGGCGGGCGTAAAGGAGACGCAGGTATTGGGCGACCTCGGTGATGGTTGCGACGGTGGACTTGCGGGAACCGCGGGTGACGCGTTGCTCGATGGCCACGGTGGGCGGAATGCCGCTGAGGCGGTCGATGGCGGGACGGGGAAGCTGTTCGACGAATTGCCGGGCGTAGGGCGACATCGATTCCATGAAGCGGCGTTGGCCTTCGGCAAAGATGATGTCGAACGCCAGGGTGCTTTTGCCGGAGCCGGAGACGCCGGTGACGACGGTGAGTTCGCGATGCGGCAGCGAAATGGAGAGGTTCTTGAGGTTGTTCTCGCGGGCGCCGATCAGTTCAAGCATCGCGCCGGTTTTGGCGGCATAGCGGGCCGGCGCTTCGGCGGCGAGGAGCTCGGGCGTCGGGCGTTCGTGGTAGGGCTTTTCGGAGAGCGCGGCAGCGAGGTAAGGCGCCGTGGCGGTTTGGGAGCGGGCGACGAGCTCGGGGGGACCTTCCGCGACGATGCGTCCGCCGGCGACACCGGCTTCGGGCCCGATCTCGATTAACCAATCAGCCGATTTGAGGACGTCGATGTCGTGCTCGATGACGACAACGCTGTGCCCCGATTCCACCAGCGCATGCAACACGCCGAGGAGCCGTTTCACGTCGTGGCGGTGCAGGCCGGTGGTTGGCTCGTCCAGAAGCAGAAGAGCGCCCGGAGCTGGGTCGGCCGCTTTCGCTGAACCGGTGAAACTCGCGAGGTATTTGACGAGCTTGAGGCGCTGGGCTTCGCCGCCGCTGAGAGTATTGAGCGGTTGCCCGAGCGTGAGGTAGCCGAGACCGTTTGAAACGCCGGCCTTCGCAGATGGGGCAGGGAACAAATACGTCGGACAGAAACTGCATCTCGACGCGCTCGTAACCGAGTCCTTGGCAGTGATCGCAGCGTCCGTCGCCGCCGTTGAACGAGAAGGATGAGGAACTGAAACCGGCCGCTTGGGCGGCGGGTTCCTTGGCGTAAAGATCGCGGATGGCGTCCCACGCTTCACAGTAGAGGGCAGGGTTGGAGCGCGGAGTGCGGGAGAGGGGGGACTGGTCCACCATGACGACCTCCCCGCAGAGCTCGGCGCCGGTGATCGAAGCGATTTCAGCGGGATCTTCGGTGAGCTGGTTTTGCAGACCGAGCAGCCCCTGATGGATGACGTGATCGACGAGGGTAGATTTGCCGGAGCCGGAGACCCCGCTCAGGCAGACCAGACGTTGGAGGGGAATCTCCAGGTCGATGTTGCGCACGTTGTGTTTGGTGGCACCGCGGAAGGTGAGCCGGGGTGTCTGCCGGTTGATCGGACGGTAGGTATCCGGCCGCGGAATACCTTCGAGGCCGGAGAGGTAGCGTCCGGTGATGCTGGATTCGGAGGCGATCAAGTGAGGGAGGTCGCCTTCGAATACGACGTGACCGCCGCGGGTGCCGGGCTCGGGGCCGATCTCGATGAGATGATCGGCGGCGCGGATCATCGCCTCATTGTGCTCGACGACGACGACCGTGTTACCGGCGTCGGTGAGCGTGCGGATGATGGCGATGAGTTGGTCGATGTCGCGCGGATGCAGTCCGACGCTGGGCTCGTCGAGGACGAAGAGGGTGTCGACGAGGGAGGTGCCAAGGCAGGAGGTGAGGTTGACGCGCTGCACCTCGCCGCCGGAGAGCGTCTTCGAGGTGCGGTCGAGCGTGAGGTAGCTGAGCCCGACTTGGCGCAGGTAACGCAAGCGGGTGAGCATGGACTCGAAGGCGATGTCGGCGGAGCGGTCGGCGTCGCGGGGCTGCGGTGCGCGTTCGGCCTTCGATTGTTCGAGCTCAGCGAGGAAATCGCCGACGGGAAGCTGATAGAGTTCGGGCAGGGAGCGTCCGCGCCAGCGCCAGCAGAGCGAGTCGGGTTGCAGCCGCGTGCCGCCGCAATGCGGACACGGATTGTAGGACCGAAAGCGTGAGAGAAAGACGCGCACGTGCATCTTGTAGGTGTTCTTCTCGAGCCAGCTGAAGAAGCCCTTGATGCCATACCACGCCTTGGGCCATTCGAGGCCGTTTTCCCCGTAGCCGGGTTCGCCGTCGATGATGAAGGCCTGCTGTTCCGCGCTGAGGTCGGCGAAGGGGACGTTGGTCGGGATGCCGCGTTTGCGGGTGAACTTGAGGAGGTCCTTTTTGGATTCGCCGTAGACTTGGCCTTCCCAGCATTTGATGGCGCCGTCGTTGATCGACTTGCTGCGATCCGGGATGGCGAGGCGCGTGTCGATTTCGATCACGCGGCCAAACCCGCGGCAGTGGGGGCAGGCGCCCAGAGGCGAGTTGAAGGAAAACAGTGCCGGCGTCGCGGGGCGAAAGGTGCGACCGGTGGCCGGGGAGTGGAGGCCGCGGGAGAAGTGCCCGATGGACGTAACCTGATCGGCGGCCTTCGACGTCGGCTGAAAGAGGTGGACTTCGCCTTGGCCGAAATGAAGGGCGGTTTCCACGGCTTCGAGGAAACGGGATTTTTGGTCGGCGCGGAGCGTGATGCGATCTTGGGCGACGAAGAGGTGATCGAGTTTTTCGAGAGGAGCGGGGTCGGTTTCGAGGTCGGGCAGTCGGTGGACGGCGGCGGCTTCGTCGCCCGGGAGGAGCAGGCGGACGTAGGACTGGGCCTTCAGGTTCGTGAGGATTTCGGGCCAGGTGAGGTTGGCGGGACGCTTGACTTTGAAGGCGATGATCGCGGTGCCGTCGAGGTGGGTGTGGCTGACCTTGGACCAGATGGTGGCGGGTGAATCGTCTTCGACGGGTTCCCCGGTGGCGGGATCGTAGCAGGTGGCGACCTGCGCGAACCAGACTTTGGCGAAGTCCGTCAGCTCGGTCATCGTGCCGACTGTGGAGCGCGAGGTTTTGACCGTGTTGGTCTGCTCGATGGCGATGGACGGGCGGATGTTTTCGATGGAGTCGACCTTGGGTTTGTCGAGCAGATCAAGAAACTGGCGGGTGTAGGCGCTGAACGTTTCAACGTAGCGGCGTTGGCCCTCGGCGTGGAGGGTGTCGAACACAAGGGAGCTTTTACCGGCGCCGCTGAGGCCAGTGACGACGATGTAGCGGCCGAGGGGCAGATCTAAATCAAAGCCCTTGAGATTGTTTTGACGAACGCCGCGCAGGCGAATCGCTTCAGGCGCGGCGGGACGAGCGGGGGGGGGAGAAACGGTAGAGCGGACCACGCGTCCACGAAGCGCAGCGCGCGACAAAACTCAACCGCGACGACGTTTCGTTTTTCCGCTGGCGACGTTGGCCGGTTCGTCGCCCTTGGCGAGTGGGGTGCACAACATGAGCGCGGCACCGGCGCCGCGCAGGGCGTTGGTCACGCCTGCCGCCGGAGTGAGGTCGGTCGCGATGGTGTGACCCTTGTCGAATCCGGTCGTCAGCGAGAGCGCTTTGCGCCCGAATTTCGAGCGATCAAGGACGAAAACCGTGCGCTCGGCGGCGGCGATCATGCGGCGTTGGGCGGCGACGATGAGCGCGTTGTGATTCCACACGCCGGCTTCGGTGATGCCAGCGCCGCCCAGGATGGCGATATCAGCGTGGATCTGGGAGAAAGCCTGTTCGCAGAACGGACCGACGAGCACGCCGAGGCGATTGTAGATCGAGCCGCCGGTGACGATGGTTTCGAGCGAGCCGATCTCGCTGAAGAGGCCGGCGATGGGGAGCGAGTTGGTGACGACCTGGAGGCGTTTGGCGACGAGCAGGCGGGCGACGGCATAGGTGGAGGTGCCCCCGTCGAGAATCACGGTCATGCCCGGCTGCACGAGACCGGCCACGGCTTGGGCGATCGCGAATTTCTCGGCCGATTGACGTTCATCACGGGCGATGAAATCGTATTCACGCGACAGTTCATCGGTTTCGACCAAGGAGGCGCCTCCGTGATGCCGACGCAGCACGCCTTTGGCTTCGAGTTCGTCGAGGGCGCGGCGGACGGTGGAAAGCGAGATGCTGAAACGGGACGCGAGCGTATGGAGGTCCGCGTATTTGTGCTCGCGGATATACTGCTCGATGAGGTCAACGCGTTGTTTGTTCGTCACGGTCGGGGAGGCTGGCGCAAACGTTGGAAGAGGTCGAGATAGGCCTGGATCTGACCTGCGGGCGCAAAGTGGGTGCGAGCGTAGTCGGAGGCGGCCTGTCCGAGCCTTTGGCGCGCCGCAGGGTTGCTGATCAGGTGTGCTAGCGCGGCGGTGAAGGCGGCCTCGTCGTCCATGGGAATGAGATGACCAGATTCGCCCGGCAGGAAGGCCTCGCCCACGCCTTGGGCATCGTAGGCGACGGCGGGCAACCCGTGGGCCTGGCTTTCAATAAGGAAGTTCGACAGAGACTCGCGGGTGGACGTGAGCACGGCGATGTCGGCCGCGCGATACAGGGGCGTCGGGTCGGTGTGAAAGCCGAGAAACTTAACGCGCTCGGTCAGTCCGTTTTTGGCGGCGAGGGCGACGCAGTCGTCCACGGTGGCGCCCGTGCCGCCGAACCACAGTTGCCAGCGGGTATCGCGGGGGAGGGCGGCGACGATTGGGATGAGCGCGCGCTGATTTTTCTCGGGACGAAACATGGCCACGCAGAGCAATACGGTCGTATCGGGCGTCGCCCCCTGTTGGGCGCGCAAATCGGCCGTGGTCGCGATGCGGGAGATGCGGTCCGAGTCGGTCGGCGTGTGATCCGGGGGGAAAACCAAGGAATTGTGAATGACGCTGATGCGCTCGGGGGGCACCGCGTTTTCCCGACGAAGACGCCCGGCGGCACCTTCACTGTTGGCGACGATATGCGTCACGTGGGCCAGCGAGCGCCGAAAGGCGGCGGGCAAGGGTTTCCCCGTGCGCATCGTTGCAATAACTGCGGTCGACGAAAGGGCGGCCTGCAATTGGGCACCGCGACTGTTGGCCATCCGTCCCATTGTCAAAACGATGTCGGGCGCGAAGGCCCGGGCGGCCCGAACCAAGCCGGGGGCCCACCAGTCCAGGCCCCAATCGCGCGACTGCAGGGCATGGTGATCCAGATCGGCGGCGGAAGGCGCCAAGGTGCCGCCCGGTCGAAACGTCAGCAAGCGGGTCGGGTGGCCGGCGGCTTGGAACCCGTGGGCGAGCAATAGCGACTGACGCTCGGTGCCTCCGCTCCGGAGGCGATCTTGGACGATGAGGATTTTCATTGCCCGACGTGAGCGGCGTCGAAAGGTGATCGGAAACGATGAATCATCCGTTCATGCAACTGCTGCTACGTTGGTCGATCATGGCGCTGGGCGTCACGATCGCAACGAAGGTGCTTCCGGGCATCGCATGCGACGAACCGAGCACCTTGCTGGTCGTCGTGTTGCTGTTGAGTTTCTTCAACGCGATTTTGAAGCCGCTGCTCGTGTTGTTCACGTTGCCGTTCATCGTGTTCACCATGGGATTCGGCATTGTGCTGATCAATGCGATCCTCTTTTCGCTGGTGGGACGCTTGGTCAATGGTTTCTACGTGGACAGCTTTTGGACGGCGATCGGCGGAGCGTTGATTGTCAGTGTCACCAATTTTGTCGCGAATATGTTCCTCGGCCCTGCCAAGGCGCAGGTGAAGCGCGACCGCAACGGCCGGGGCGGACCCCCTCGGCGTGGGGGTGGCGGTGACGTCATCGACGTCTGAGCTACGTGCCCTCGGCGGGTCGGCGCGATGACCGCGCATCGTTTCAATTTGACCGGGGCGATTGCGCTCCTGACTTTCGCTTCCCATCCTATTTCCCATGGCTGAATCTCAAGACTACGACCTGATTGTTATCGGCGGCGGACCGGCGGGCTACGCCGGTGCAATCCGCGCCGGCCAGCTCGGCAAAAAAGTTGCCTGCATCGAGATGGAGCGTGCCGGCGGCACCTGTCTCAACTGGGGCTGCATCCCCACCAAGGCGCTGCTGAAGAGCGCCGAGCTGATGAACAAAATCAAGAAGTCCGAGACCTACGGTATTTCGGTCGGTGAGGTGTCGTTTGATTTTGGCAAGGTCATGGAGCGCTCGCGGGGTGTGGCCGGGCAGATGGCCAAGGGCGTCGAATTTCTGTTCAAAAAGAACAAGGTCGACTACTTCGTGGGCCGGGCGACGGTCAGCGCGCCAGGCATGGTTTCGATTACCGACGGGGAGCACAAAGGGAAGTTCTTCAAAACGAAGAATACCCTCATCGCCACGGGCTGCAAAATGCGCCGGATTCCGGATCTCCCGGTGGATGGCGAGCGGGTGATGACGTCCCGCGAGGCGTTGGCCAATACGAAGCTGCCAAAGTCGATCGTCATCGTCGGCGCCGGAGCGATCGGCGTGGAGTTTGCCTATTTCTACAACGCGTTTGGCACACAGGTCACGTTGGTGGAGATGCTGCCGCAGATCCTGCCGGTCGAGGACGAAGAGGTGGCAAAGACGCTGCAGCGCTCGTTCGAAAAGCAGGGGATCAAAGTCCACTTGGGGACGAAGTGTGAGAACTTCCGGGTGGGAAAAAAGAGCGTGAAGATCGATCTCATCGCCGGAGAAAAGAAAGAAGAGATCGAAGCCGAAGTCGTGCTCTCCGCCATCGGGGTGGTTGCCAATATCGAAGGTGTGCTGGCGGCGAATCTCAAGGTGGAGCTCGACCGCAATTACGTAAAAGTCGACGACTCCTACCAAACCAACGTCAAGGGCATCTACGCGGCGGGCGACATCATCGGCCCGCCTTGGTTGGCCCACGTGGCCACGTTCGAAGCCGTCAGCGCCGTCAATGGCATGTTCGGCCACGGGAAGGCGAAGCGGGTAACGAAGTTTCCGGGCTGCACCTATTGCCAACCGCAGGTGGCCAGCACCGGACTCACCGAGAAGGCGGCGAAGGAAAAGAAGCTCGATTACAAGGTCGGCAAGTTTCCGTTCGTGGCTTCCGGCAAAGCGGTCGCGGGCGGCGAGAGCGACGGCTTCGTGAAAGTGATCGCCGACAAAAAGACCGGCGAAATCTACGGCGCCCACATCATCGGGTCTGAGGCAACCGAGTTGATCGCCGAATACGGCTTGGCCATCGAAATGGAGGCGACGGTGGAAGAAGTTCACCAGACGATCCACGCTCACCCGACCTTGAGTGAAGCGGTGATGGAAGCGGCCGCCGCCTCGATGGGCGAAGCGATCCACATTTAACCTCTTTGGGGGCGCGCGCTGGCACTTTCGCACTCGACAGCGTGGCGCGCCTACCTTGATTTGCCTCTCCGCCGCAAAGGCAGCGCTCCTGTAGCACAATGGATAGTGTATCGGTCTCCGAAGCCGTTGATGTGGGTTCGATTCCCGCCGGGAGCACCATTTTGGCGCCGTTAGCGGGCTGAAATGGCCACGAATGGTCTCTGCTCCGAGGGGGGCTGAGATGGGCAGTGCCCCGGAATGCGAGCCGAGGTGTTTGCTACGGTCGAGTTGGCGTCGGCGCTCCTCCCGGCAGCGTGGGTTCTCCCGGCGGTTTTACCGGGAAAACGCGCATGGACTCGACGCGCTCCTTCCTCGCGAGCTGACGAACTGCAGTGCCTCGCGGCGGCACGCTCAGGCCTCGGCGGACGGATTTTCGCGTCGTTCGGCTTTGGCGATCAGTTCGATGAATACGACCGCGATGCAACCGGCGATGAGGAGCGCAACGGCGAGTCCGACATGCCCATCCGATCCCGGGAGCACATTGGCCTGCAGCACGGGCACCTCGACACCCTTGCTGTTGATCCGCGTGGTCAACGTCTCTTTCCATGGCCAAAGAGTGCGAAGCGCGCCCGCCATGACGCCGGTGAGGGCGATTAATGTTACATGGCGGAAGCGGCTGAGCAGCCAGCTGACCACCCGCACAAAGGACAAAATGCCGGTGGCGATACCCGCGCAGAACACCGCCAGGGTGACGAAATCACGATGATTGACCGCGTCGAGCACCGCTTGGTATTTGCCCATGATCACGAGGAGGTAAGAGCCCGAGATGCCGGGCAAAATCATCGCGCAAATGGCGATCGCTCCGGCGAGAAACGTAAAGGGCAGTCCTTCGGGGATCTGCATGGCGTTAAGGCCGACCAAGGTATAGGTGCCGAGGCCGAAGGCCAAGAATACGACCCAATCAAGAGGTTTCCAGACCCACGTTTGGCGAGCGAGTAGGACGATCGAACCGAGAACCAAGCCAAAGAAGAAAGACCAGAGTTTGACCGGATGGTCCACCATCAGATGGGAGAGCACCCGGGCGAAGGTGAGCACCGCCGCAACGAGGCCCGCGCCCAGAAAGACAAAAAACAGCACAGGAATCCGCTTCCAGGCGCCTTTGATATCACCTTTCACGACCAACTGGATCGTGGTGAGGTCGAAGGTTTTGATTCCGGCCAAGAGACGATCATAGATGCCGCAGATGAAGGCGATCGTTCCGCCAGAAACACCGGGCACGACATCGGCACAGCCCATTAGAAAGCCGATCAAGGATACTCGCAGGTAGGAAAGCAGTCGCATAAGAAAAACGGGAAGGTGAGGGAAGCGCGGCGGATGGACACAAAAAAAGCAGGTCCCCGGATGAGGACCTGCCAAAATGGATGGACTTGGTAATCCTTAGACCGCCGGCATCGTCTTGCGGAGGCCGACGACGCGGTCGCCTTCTTTCCATTGGCTGCGCTTTTTGAGCAGCTCAATGCGCTCGAAACGCTTGAGGACGTTACGCTTTACGACGAGGCCGCGGGGACCTTGGAGGCTCTTATGTTGGGACATGGTGTTTCGAGTTAAAGTGGATCGACTGATTCGCTAAAGGGAAACGAGTTAGCGTTCGCCTGAGCCCATGACAAGTATTTTTCCGCGACATATTCGGCTGCGACGACCACCCATTCGGGACTTTCGTAGGGGTGGTGGCGATGCAACCACGCTTCCAGAGGACGATGCTGAGCGGCGAGGAATTTGAGGGTGAGGCGATATTCGGCGGTTTCCTCGACTTTGCCTTCCCAGCGGTAAATCGAGGCGATCGGGCCATCGATCTGCGCGCAGGCGGCAAGACGCGCTTCGATCAGGCCGCGAGCCAATGAGTCGGCTTGAGGGCGTGAAGCGACGGTGGTCCACCCGATCAACATAAGACATGCATTGTCATTGGGGCGGATCCGAACGGCAAGCGGGTAAAAAACGCCTTGACGGCCTTCGCGCGGGGATGTGCTGTGGGCGGTTTCCGTCTTTGACCCTTTAACGATATGCGTGACGACTACATCAAGGAAGCGCTCCAAACGATTTCCGATCCTAATTTGCTTATCAACGTGGTTTCCCGCCGGGTGAAACAGCTCCGTCGTGGCAGCCGTCCGTTGGTTGAATCGTTGGAGAAGCTCGCCCTTGAGGACGTGGCGCTCCGTGAGATCATCGAAGGTCGCATCGTGTTTGAGCTCGCCGAGGCCTGAGCCTGCACGGATTCACGGTCCATCGCTTTCCTCGGGCGGCTCCGCGTTTGGCGGCGCCGCCTTTTTTATTTCAGGATGACTCCAGTACCGCACTTTGCTGGACTACGCCACAGCCATATACAGCAGGTTTATCAATGACTTAGGCGAGTTCAACATATGCCGGTGCTTTCTGAAACTTGACCCGGCTTCCCTTCTACTGGCTCCTACGAGGCTCCTGGGAATCGGGTCTTTCCGAGGAGTCATCATGGCTAAGATCAAGCTCACCAAGTCCGCAGTAGATGCGGCACAACCCCAAGCGCAAGCCATCGAGCTGCGCGACACCCTTGTTCCCGGCTTCCTGTGCAAGATTACGCCGGTCGGTCGCAAGGTGTTCATGCTCCAGTACCGAACGAACGCCGGCGAGCGACGCAAGCCGGCCCTGGGCCTGTTCGGCGAGCTGACCGTTGAACAGGCCCGCTCGCTGGCGCAGGAATGGCTGGCCCAGGTGCGCCGGGGCGGCGATCCGGCAGCGGACAAGGCCGAGGCACGCCAGGCACCCACCGTTGAGGAGTTGTGCAAGAAGTTCATGGAGGACTACTCCAAGAAACGCAACAAGC
>CAXBDS010000061.1:0-24200 GCA_963974355.1 uncultured Opitutaceae bacterium | reverse complement strand
TATCCGCCCGTTCGGATACTTTCACCGTGCGAGCTTACGGCGAAAATGTGAATCCCGCCACCCAAGCGATCACCGGCCAAGCCTGGTGCGAAGCCGTGGTGCAACGCTTCCCCAACTACGTCGAGGCGACGGCGAATGATCCGGCCGACCCCCTCACCACCCTCTCCGCGTCGAACAAATCCTCCGGCCGCCAATACAAAATCGTTTCCTTCCGATGGCTTTCTCCCGACGACATCTGATTCTCACCCTCTTCGCGCTCTGCGGCAGTGGTCTTCGCCCGCTCGCGGCCCAGGCTCCGACCGAGCCACCGCCCTCCTTTCGCCTGCTCTCCTTGGGCAACGCCGAGCCGCTCCGTTACGATCTCGACCGAAAGAACACTCGGATCGTGAATCTCACCACCACCACCTACAGTCGCCCCCAGCCGCTGCCGGCCAACCATCAGCTCCAGTTCTATCGGCTCGGTGAAAGCACCGTGCCCAACCAGCCCCCACCGCGCCTCCCCGTAGCGGAAATATCGATACCCCATGACGCACCCATGCCCGTCGTTGTCATTCTCATCCCCGGCGGACTCCCCGGTCGCCCGCTGCCCATTCTTTCCAACGGTGAAACGGCTGAATTTTCCGCCCTCATCCTCGACGACTCCGAAACCGCTGCGCCGCGCGACCACCTGCGCATCATCAGCTTCTCGCAACGCCCCGCGGCCGTAAAACTCGGCGAACAGGGCGTGCAGCTCGCTCCCTTCGAAACCCAAAGCATTCCCTATCCCACCGGCTCACGCACCGCCCTGCAGGTGGCCACGCTCTACCACCAAGCCTGGGCCCCCGTGATCAGCTCCATGCAGATGCTGGCCGCCGATACACGCATCACGCTTCTCCTCAGCGATGCTCCACCCGGCCCGTCCGGCACGCCGCCGGCTGATCTCCGGCTCCGCAAGGTCGTCGAAGTGCTCTAGCAATCGCCCATGTCTCTCCGCTTTTTCATCGGACTCTCGCTCACGGTTCCCGCGCTCGCCGCCGAACCCACGCCTGACGCCGCCCCATGGGACCAGACTGCGCTCGGTCTTTTTCAGGACGCCCATCGCGCCTTTGCCGCCCTGCCTGCCAGCGACCGCGAAGCCCGTTTCGGCGAAGCCGTCACGCTCATCAATCTCCAACCCAAAACCGACGGTAATCTCGACGGCGCCGCCGAGCTGCTCACCGAGGTTGCGGCCACCGATGCCACCGACGACCTCGGGATCAGCGCCCGCTACTTCCTCGCTCGCATCGCCCAAGTGCATCGCTTCGAACCCGACATTCCCACCGCCTTGGTTTACTATCGCGAACTCTCGACGCTGGACTCGTCTCACCCCTTGGCGCAACGGGCGGTCGTTCAACTCGCGCTCATCGATCTCTTCGTGCCCGACTTGCCCCCCGTTGACCTGCGCGCCCGCTACGACGCCTTGCAGGTCCGCGGCCGTTCACTCACCGATCCCGCCGCCCGGCGGGATTTCCATCTGGTCATGGGCACCGTCGCCTTACGCTTTGATCTCGGCGAGGACCTCGCCCTTGACCACCTGCTTGCGGCGGATGCGGCCGGCGTCGTCCGCGCCGGCACCCGTCGCGACAATTTCATTCGCATCGCCGAACTCGCTCGCCGGCTGCACCGCAACGAACTCGCCGCGACCTACTACACCCGATTCTTGGAAGATTTCCCGCGCGACATTCGTCGCCTCACCATCTCGGAACGCTTGGCCGCCATCACCGCCGCCCCCCCCTCCGGCCCATGAAGTCCGACAAAGTTCTGCCCGTGATCGGGCTGGCCCTGCTCGCCGCCACCTTCGCGTTTTCAATCAAGCGCGTCTTTGTCGACACGCGCGTCGGCGGAGACTCCGAGCAAATCGTGATCCGCGTCGCGCATTGGCAGCTGGAGTCCGGCATCCGCGAAGCCATTGATACGCTCGCCCGCGACTACGAACGCCTGCACCCGAACGTGCGCATCGAGCAGACGCCCATCCCGGAACGTATTTACCCGAGTTGGCTCAAAACCCAGTTGGTCGGTGGCACCGCCCCCGACGTGATCCAAGTGGGCAAAGGCTCCAACGACGAAACGCTCGCCCGCTACTTCGCGCCCCTCACCGACGAGGTCGAGTTGCCCAATCCCTACAATGCCGGCACCCCGTTGGCCGGGGTGCCTTGGCGCGACACCTTCGTCGACGGCCTCGCCGGCGGCGACAGCTACCGCCCCAACCTGCTGGAATACTACGGCATCCCGCTGTCGATGATCACGGTGCGGATGTATTACAACGTCACCGCATGGAAACGCATCCTCGGCGACACCCCGCCGCCCGCGGATTACGATGCCTTCGTATCCATCTGCGAACGCGTGCAGGCCTACGCTCAACGCACCGGCCAGGTGATCTTCCCGATCGCGGGTTCGAGCTACGGCACCCCGTGGTTCGCCTCGGCGCTGATCGGCAGCCAAACCCAACGGCTCACGCAGCAACTCGATGACGAACATGTGCTGCATGCAGTCGCGCCCGAAACCTCGCTCCAATATCTTGCCGGCCGCTGGAGTGTCGACGACCCGGAGTTGATCAACGGCCTCACGCTCGCGCGAGAAATTGGCCGCTTTACCCAACCTGGCTTTACCCAGGCGAACCGCGACGATGCATCCTTTTACTTCGTTCAAGAACGCGCGCTCATGATCGTCACCGGAAGTTGGGATGCGCCCAGTTTCCGCACCCTCGCGCCTTTCGAGATCAGCGCGTTCCAATTGCCGATGCCTTCTGCCGACCACCCTCGCTTCGGCGCCGGCGTGATCGGCCCCACCTCCGAGGCCCAGACGCCCACCGGCACCACCTTTGGCCTCACCCGCGCGTCCCGTCATCCGGCCGCCGCCATTGACTTCCTCCATTACGTGACTTCGCGGGAAGGCAATCGCACCTTCACCGACGTCAGCAGTTGGCTCCCTTCCGTAGTGGGTGTGGAACTACCACCGCTGGTTCAACCCTTTGCACCGCAGATCGACGGCTACGTCAACGGCATCAGCATCGACGTGGGCGGCGGGGCCAACGTGCGGCGCATCATCGATTCCAACCTCAACGCGCTCTTCGACGCCAACACCGACATCGCGTCATTTCGCGACCTGTTGCGCGCCAATCTCCCGTCCGCCATCCGCGCCGATCTCCGGCAGACCAACCGTTATTTCATCCGCAATACCGCTCGCCAGGATACGCTGCTCGCCGCGCAACTCATGCTGCAAGCCTCCACCACCGAAGCCGCCGAACATCAACGCAAAGCCAGTGAACTCCTGGAGGCTCAGACCATGCAGGAGCTGCGCGGTGCCTGGATCACCCACGAGCTCGACAAACGTGCGGCCAACGATGGCGCCACCACCGGTCAGCAATAAGCACACCTTGCATCAGGAACGCATTCATAACCGACCGCGCCCGCGTGATACAGTGATGGTCACGCCAAAAACGGCGCCGATTTTCGCACGCTTCGTGCGTCACAGAATTTCCGCTACATCCCCATGCAGCTTGAGTCCGGCAGGACCGATTTCCTCCTGCCGGGCTCCCGGAAACGGAACCCCTCCACTAGGGGCGATCACCTCTTTCACCGACCAAAATCGCTTTTACGTAAGGAAGCGCGGCCCGTTACGCCGGAGCAAATCCGAGATTGCTCGACGTGAGAATCCCTTCAGCAGTTTAGCCTCCCCTCCGCGTCTTCCCCACGCTGCTGCCCTTTCACCCTTCAGTTCGCGTCATGGCCTTTCCCATCACTCCTGAAAAAGCGCTGCGCGAGTGGCGGCTGTATTTCTTCATCGTGCCCGCGCTGGTGCTGGTCGGCACCTTCGCGTATTTCCCGGCGGCGAGTGCGATCTACCACAGTTTCTTCGACTGGTCCGGCGGCGAGACCAAGCAGCTCATCGGCTTCGAGAACTTCCGCCGCGCGTTCGGCGATCAGGTGCTGTGGAATTCCTTCGGCACCGTTTCAATCCTGATCCTCTTCAACCTCTTCAAGATGATCCCGTCCATCCTCATGGCCGTGCTCATCCACCGGGTGAAGTCCGACCAGTGGCAATACATCTACCGCGTCATGCTCGTGGTGCCCATGATCGTGCCCGGACTCGTCACGCTCTTCATCTGGAAGTTCTTTTTCGATCCCAATCTGGGGGTGCTCAACAACGTGCTCGATGCCACCGGCGGCAAGGCTCTGCTCGTCTGGCTCGACGGCTTGTTCCACTGGGGCATCTTTTACGCCGATGTGCCCATCGGCTGGCTCTCGCAACCCGAACTCATCCTGCCGTCGCTCTTTATCTGGGGTTTTCCGTGGATCGGAACGGTCGGCGTGTTGATCTACCTCGCCGGCCTGCAATCCATCGGCACCGAGGTCTACGAAGCCGCCGAACTCGACGGTGTCGGCCCCTTCAAAAAGTTCCTCTACATCGAGCTGCCGCTCATCCTCACGCAGGTGCGCCTGTCGCTCGTCCTGCTCATCATCGGCACGCTCCAGGGCTACGGGTTGCAACTGCTCCTGCTCGGCGAATCCGGCGGTCCCGGCGGACGCGGCATGGTGCCGGGGCTGTGGATGTATAACCGCGCCTTCATCGCCGGCGAGTTCGGCTACGCCTGTGCCGTGGGCATGATCCTTTTCCTGTTCATTCTCGGGCTCACGCTAATCAACAACAAATACGTGCGCGCCGACAAATGAGCTCAGCTACCACCTCCGCCGTCGGCTCCTACAAGCAGCGCGACACCTCGAAACACATCGTCGTCTGGCTCTTTCTGCTCATCGAGCTCTTCCCGCTCTACATGATGATGCAGGTCTCGTTTAAGGACAACGCCAGCTTCATCCAAAACCCGTGGGCGCCCACCCCGCCCTACACCGTTACCGAAACCATCCGCACCGCCGACGGCGAACTGCAGGAGAAGTCGCGCGCGGCCCGCTGGGGCGAAGTGTTCACCGGCGCCCAAGCCTCGCCGGATCGTGAGGTCGTCGCCGTAGCCAAGCGCTTTGACCTCAGCGTCTATCACATGAGCAACTGGGGCTTCGGCCTGAAACTCATCGGGCCCTACATTGCCAACACCGTCTTCGTCGCCGTCACCGGCACCGCCTTCTCGATGTTCTTTGCGCTGCTCGGCGCGTATTTCTTTGCTCGATACAAGATGCCGTTTAGCGGCGTGCTCTGGTCCGCGTTTCTGCTGCTTATGCTGCTGCCCGGCGTGGCCAACATCGTGCCGCTCTTCATCTTGCTGAAGGATCTGTCGCTCCTGAACACGCTGTGGGCGCTCATCATCGTCGGCGTTGCCAGCGCTCAGGTGTTCAACATCTTTGTCCTGCGTAACTTCATCGAGGATTTGCCCAAGGATTTGTTCGAAGCCGCCGAGATGGATGGCGCCGGGCACTTCCAGCAGATCCTCAACATCGTCGTGCCGATGTCCGCGCCCATCCTCGGCACGCTCGGCATCCTCGCTTTCCTCGCGAAGTGGAACGACTTCCTGCTCCCGCTCATCGTGCTGCGGGACAAGGAGCTGTTCACCTTGGGCGTGGGCTTGATCTATCTCGACGGCGAATACGTGAAGCAATGGGGCCAGATCATGGCCGCCTACTTCATCGCTTCGATCCCGCTCATCGTGATCTTCCTCTTCACCATGCGCCTCTTCGTCAAAGGTCTCTCCGCCGGCGCCATCAAGGGGTGAGGCCAATCTTCCGTCCGCATGCCGCCCCGCGCCACGCCGCTACCGCGAGTCTCGGCCGCTTGGCTTCCGCTGGCTGGCGCTCTTGGTCGCACCAGGGCTGGCCTTGAGCCGCGTGCCGCCCGCCGTGCTCTGGCCGGGTGCAACACGCGTCCTCGCGACCTTGTCACTCGTCACGTTTTTGTTCCACCGCGTCGATAAGCGAAGGGCCGTAACCGGGGCGTGGCGCGTTCGCAAAGTCGGGCTCCATCTTCTGGAACTCGCAAGGGGTTGGCCGGGCGCCTTTCTCGCGTAACGGATTTTCCGCCACAAAACCGCCAACGTTTCTTTTCAACTCATCTTCTGGGTGATCGTCGCCCTGCCCCAGTTCATCGCACTCGACGCCTACCGCGGTTGGCCATGGCTGGCTAAAGTCACCGGATAGCGGGCCCGCGGAGCGCATGAAGCGCTCCTTGCAGCGCAGGATGCACTGCCTTTTCTTGGCAGCATCATGTCGTCCCTCACGTTGGTTATTCTCGCTGCTGGCATGGGCTCGCGCTACGGCGGCCTCAAACAAATCGACCCGATGGGTCCGGCCGGTGAAACCATGCTCGACTATACCGTGCACGACGCGGTCCGCGCCGGGTTTGATCGGGTGCTCTTTGTCATTCGCCGTGAATTTGACGACGCCTTTCGCTCTTCCGTCGGCGCGCGTTTCGCCCCACGCATTACGGTCGACTACGCCTTCCAGGAGCTCGACGCGCTACCCGAAGGCGCCACGGTGCCCGCAGGCCGCACCAAGCCTTGGGGAACAGGCCATGCGCTCTGGTGTGCCCGCAACGCACTGCCCGGTCCGTTTGCCGTGCTGAATGCGGACGACTTTTACGGCGCAGCCAGCCTGGCCAACCTCGCCGCTTTTCTGCGCGATCCGGCCACGCTCAGCCCCGCCGGTCCGCCGGCGTATGCGATGGTCGGCTTCCCATTGGGCAACACCCTTTCCGCCCACGGCCTGGTTTCCCGTGGTATTTGCACGGTCGATACTGACGGCAGTCTGCGGAACATCGAAGAACACACCGGCATCTCCGCCGGGGACGTCGGCCCGGGCCTAAAGTATGATGAAGCCACGCCGGTCTCGATGAACTGCTGGGGTTTCACCCCCGCCTTTCTCCCGCAACTCGACACAGCTTGGCGCACATTTATCGCCCAACACGGCTCAGCGGAAAAAACCGAATTTTACCTGCCCGCCGCCGTCGACACGCTGATCAAAACCGGCGCCGCGACCGTCACCGTGCTGCCGACCTCTGACCAATGGTTCGGCGTCACCTACCGCGAGGACAAACCCCGGGTGCAAGCCGCGCTACTCGATCTCGTCGCGCACGGCATTTATCCGTCTCCCCTCGGCTCCGCATGAACTTCACGCGCCCCGACGCCGACATCTTTACGCCCGACGGCAGCGATCCTGTGAGCGCGCTTTCGCGGGTGACGCACCTCTGTATCGCGGCGCATCAGGATGACATCGAAATCCTCGCCTACAGCGGGATTTGTGACTGCCTGGACGATCCGACGCACCATGCCTTCGGCGGCGTGGTGATGACCAACGGTGCAGGCTCACCGCGCACCGGAGCCTATGCCAACCATACCGACGAGCAGATGCAGGCGGTGCGGCGCGACGAACAACGCCACGCCGCCACGCTGGGGCGCTACGCCATCCAGCTCCAACTCGCCCATCCCAGCTCGGCACTAAAGACCCCGGCTGAACCCGCCGTCGCGGCCGACCTCGCCACGATCTTTGCGCAGTGCCAGCCGGAGGTCGTTTACCTCCATCAACCCGCGGACAAGCACGATACTCATGTGGCGTGTTTCCTCCGATGCCTGGAAGCGCTGCGCCGGCTTCCGGCGGACCGCCGCCCCCCCCGCGTCCTCGGCGCGGAAGTCTGGCGGGATCTCGATTGGTTGCTCGACGCCGACAAGGTTGCGCTCGACGCCGGTCGGCGCCCCGCGCTCGCCGCCCAGCTTCTGGAAGCCTTCGATTCTCAGATCGCCGGAGGAAAGCGCTACGACCATGCCGCACTCGGTCGCCGCCTGGCCCACGCCACCTTCCATCAGTCGCATGCCACTGACGCGTTGCGCGGCATCACGTGGGCCATCGACCTCACCCCGCTGGTCGAGAACTCCTCCCTCGACGTGGGTGAGTTTATGCAGGTCCATACCCGCCGTTTGGAGAACGATATCATGAACCGAATTAATCGATGCGAAAAAAAGTGAGAAAATAAACCAACCTAACCATCTGAAAACGAATTAGATAAAAATTCATTCAGATTTTTGAGCAAAAATCTCAAACGGCTTTGAACGTTCTGAGACCTGCTACGTCTATCTTGGTGTAGGGTTTAGTGCCTGTTCTTTTTAGTGTAGTTCATAGTTTGTAGTTTGATAAGTCGGCAAGGGCGCTGGGTTAAACCAGCGCCCTTACTGTTTTCAGCCCTCGACACCTGTCCGGGGCTTTTTTTGTGTCCGCTGCACGATGTCCGATTTCCGCGCCTTCAGCCGCCCCGCCGAGAAAGAGCCGCAAAGCATCGCGCTAAGTCCGGAGGAGTCGCATCACCTCGTCGTCGTGAATCGCGCCCGGGTGGGAGACACGGTGGTCGTCTTTGATGGACGCGGCACCGAGTGGATTTGCGAACTCACCGCCGCCCCCAAACGCGCCGCCACCCTCGCGGTCCGCTTCGCCCAAAAGGCGCCGTCCCTGCGTCATGAGATTACGCTCGCGCAAGCTCTGCCGAAGGGCGGCATGATGGACGCGATTGTGCGCAAAGCCACGGAGATCGGCGCCGCTCGCATCATCCCCCTCCAAAGCGAACGCACACAGGTGCACCTGGACGACAATCGGTCTGACCGAAAAATCGAAAAGTGGTCCACCGCCGCGCTCGAAGCCGCCAAACAGTGCGGCAACCCGTGGCTGCCCGAAATCGACCCGGTGACCTCGGCCGCCACGTTCTTCAACGCGCCCGACACCTACGATCTGAAACTCGTCGCGAGTCTTCATCCTGGCGCCAAATCGCTCAAAACGGTTCTGGCCGCGTTGCCCACCAAACCTCAGCGCGTGGTCTGGGTCGTCGGCCCCGAGGGTGATTTCACGCCTGCGGAAATGAGCATCGCGCAAAGCGCCGGATTCGAACCGATCACGCTCGGCCCGCTCGTATTGCGCTGCGAGACCGCCGCAGTCTACGCGCTCAGCATTCTGAGCTACGAGTTGTCCTCAACGTAGCCTGCAATCGACCCCATCGCGGCCCACCACCAAACGGCGAGCCGCAGCCGAGGTTACCAGACGAGCAATCCGCCCGCAAACGTGAGGCCCGCGCCAACGCTGCAGAAGATGATCTTGTCGCCCGGCGTGAAGATGCCCTCTTCGGCCGCCCAACCGAGCGCCATGGAAACCGAGGCGCCGGAGGTGTTGCCGTATTTCGAGATGGTCATGACGAATTTCTCGAACGGGATGCCGATGCGTTTGCCGACGGCGCGCAAGATGCGCTCGTTGGCTTGGTGCGGCACGACCCAGCCGATCTGATCCGGCGTGAGATTGTGGCGGGCGAGCGTCGCTTCGATCTGCGCCGCGAAACCGATCACCGCGCTTTTGAAAACCATGGCACCATCCATCTGCAGGAAGAAATCGTTGCGGTCGGTGCCCGTCGCATTCGGCACCGGCTGCGTGGCGCCCCCGCCCCGACGTTGGATCGCCGTGAACTGACTCGCGTCGCCCGAAAGCCCCATGCGATGCAGACGGTGCCCGCCGGCGTTGCCGGTGAGGATGGCCGCGCCCGCGCCATCGCCGAAGAGAAAGGCCGTCTCGTGATCCTTCGGGTTGGTGATGCGAGAGAGAATCTCGGCCGTGACCACGATCAGGTTCTTCGCGGTCCCGCCGCGGATGAAGGCGCGCCCGACTTCGAGCGCATAAAGCCAGCCCGAGCAAGCGGCGTTGAGGTCGAATGCCAACGCCTTCGGGATGCCAAGGTGTTTCGCCAGCGCGCTCGCCATGGACGGCACCGGCTGGTCGGGAATGATCGTCGCAAGCACGATGCCGTCGATGTCGGTCACAGCCATGCCGGCCTGTTCCAGCGCGTGGCGCACGGCTTCGGCGGCCAGACCCGTCGCAGTCTCGCCCGGGCCCGCGAACCGCCGCTCCCGGATGCCGGTGAGCTTCAGCATCTCCGCTTCGGTGCGACCCGGGAATTCCTTCAAAATCTCGCTCGTCGGGCGGATGCCCTTCGGCACCGCGAAGCCGACCCCGGCAATGCATACGGTTTCCGTGTCGCTGGCGGCGGCCGGAGCGACCGCTGGGGCGGAGCGAGCAGCCGGCGCCGACTCGGACCCACGCGCCGCGAGAAAGTGGGCCACGTCGTCGCCCGAAACACGTCCGCCGGGGCCGGTCGCGGCGATGCCGGTCGCGGCAGCCGGTTCCACGCCGGCTTCTTTGAGTAACTTGATCGCCCGTGGAGTCCACTGAGGACCGGTCGCGGGAGAGGCGCTGGCGGCGGGAGCGACGGTCGGCGCAGGAGCGGTGGACGCCGCCGGAGCCGCTTTGGCCAGCGCAGGTTTCTTCGCGACGGGCGCCGCCGCAGACGATGGCTTGGTCGTGAGGTGGCGCAGGGAAGTATCCGCCGTCTCCACGCGCAAAAACGGCGTGCCCGACGGGACGATATCGCCGGGTCGGCACAGCACCTCCCGCAGGATGCCGTCGCAGGGCGACTCGAATTCGAAAACGGATTTATCGCTCTCCAACTCGGCGATCTTGGCGCCTTTGGTGAGGGAATCACCGGGAGCGACCGCGATATCGATCACGGTAAGCTCGTTAACGGTCGCACCCATGGAAGGGATCGGCACGTCGATGTGGTAAGTTTCCATCAGGGAATTGGCCATGAGGTTCGAGTGCAACGTGGCCCGCGACCCGGCTGTGGTCAACGCCAGTGAGCGCAATCCAACGGCACCAACCGCGTTACGATTTCGCGGCCGACTCAGCGGCTGCGCACGACCCGCCAGATCGCCAAACAGCGGTCAATCAAGCCGGACAACTCGTCGAGCGGCACCATGTTGGGGCCGTCGCTGATCGCGTGGGCCGGATCAGGATGCGTCTCCAAAAACAGCCCGCTCGCCCCCGCCGCCAACGCCGCCTTGGCGAGGGGCTCGACGAATTCACGCTGACCGCTGCTCTTGCCGCCGCCCGCACCGGGCAACTGCACGCTGTGCGTGGCATCGAGGATCGTAGGGAGGCCGTTCTGCGCCATGATCGGAAAACTGCGCATGTCGACCACGAGATTGTTGTAGCCGAAGGTCGTGCCGCGCTCGGTCTGCCAGATCTCGGTCGCCTTGCCGTCCCGCAGTTTACCCGTGACGTGCACCATCTCCGCCGGAGAAAGGAACTGGCCTTTTTTGACGTTAACCGTGCGGCCCGTCGCGGCGGCGGCGAGCAGCAGATCGGTCTGGCGGCTCAGGAAGGCGGGGATCTGCAACACGTCACACACTTCCGCGACGGGCGCGCATTGGTGAGGGTCGTGAATGTCGGTCACGACCGGGAAACCGTAATCGCGTTTCACCATCGCCAGCAGCGCAAGGCCGCCCTCCATCCCCGTGCCGCGATCACCGGCGATGGAGGTGCGGTTGGCTTTGTCGAAGGAGCCTTTGAAGATGATCGTCAGGTCGGGGTGCTGAGCGCCGATCTGGGTCAGGGTCTGCGCGACCGCGCGGCAGACCGTCTCGTTTTCAAGCGAGCAGGGGCCGGCAAGGAGCAGCAGTTTGGTGGGATCGAAGAGCGGCATGATGAAGAACGACGCCGGGCCTTAGGCCGATTTCTGCTTGGCCGGTTTGGCCTTCGGCTTGGCTTTCGCCTTAGCCTTGGTTTTGGCGGCTTTGGCCGGTTTGGCGCGGCCTTTCGACACCTTCATGGCGGCGGCGATGAAGGCAGCGAAGAGCGGATGCGCTTGATTCGGCTTGGATTGAAACTCCGGGTGAAACTGCACCGCAAGGAACCACGGATGGTCCTTCAGCTCGATGATTTCGACGAGGTTGCGACGGGGGTTGATTCCGCTGATCACCATGCCGCCCCGTTGCAAGGCGCCGACGTAGGCGTTGTTCACCTCGTAGCGGTGACGGTGACGCTCGCGGATGCTCTCCGCACCGTAGGCCTTGCGCGCCAACGAACCGGCCGTGAGCCCGCACTCGTAGCTGCCGAGCCGCATTGTCGCGCCCTTATCGATGATCTTCTTTTGCTCCTCCATCATGTTAATGACGGGTTCGCTCGCTTCGGCATCAAACTCGGTGCTGTTGGCACCTTTCAGTTTAAGCACGTTCCGGCAGAATTCGATCACCGCGATTTGGAGGCCGAGGCACAGGCCGTAATACGGGATCTTCTTTTCACGGGCGTAGCGCGCCGCGGCGATTTTGCCCTCCGTGCCGCGATCACCGAAACCGCCCGGCACGAGGATGCCGTCGAGGTTGCGCAGCACGTTCAGACCGTTCTTTTTCTCCAGATCCTCGGCGTCAATCCGCACGACCTCGATGCCACAATTATTGGCGATACCGGCATGGGTGATCGATTCGTAAACCGATTTGTAGGCGTCCTGCAGCTCGATGTATTTGCCGACGACGCCGATCCTGACGTGGTGGGCCGGGTTCTTCACGCGGCGCACGATTTCGGTCCAGATATTTTTATCCGGCGGCGGTTTCTTCACGCCGAAGAGTTCGACGACGAGGTCGTCCATATGCTCGGCCTGAAGCGCGAGCGGCAGTTCGTAAATTGAGTCCACGTCGCGGCACTCGACCACCGCCTTCACCGGCACGTTGCAGAACATGGAGATCTTATCGCGCATGCCGTGGTCCATCGGCTCCTCGCAACGGCATACGATCATGTGCGGCTGGATCCCGATCTCGCGCAGCTTCGCGACCGAGTGCTGCGTCGGCTTGGTCTTCAACTCGCCAGCCGCCTTCAAGTAAGGCACGAGCGTAACATGAATGAAGATCGCGTCGTGCGGCCCGACCTCGAGCGCGAACTGACGCATGGCTTCGAGGAACGGCAGTCCCTCGATGTCGCCCGTCGTGCCGCCGATCTCGGTGATGAGCACGTCCACGTCTTTGCCGCCCTGGTAGATGCGGTCCTTGATCTCGTTGGTCACGTGCGGGATCACCTGCACCGTCTTGCCGAGGTATACGCCGCGGCGCTCCTTGCCGATAACCGACTCGTAGACTTGCCCCGACGAGAGTGAATTCAGGCGCGAGAGCTTGCCGCTGGTAAAACGTTCGTAGTGACCGAGATCGAGATCGGTCTCCGCCCCGTCTTCGAGCACGTAAACCTCGCCGTGTTGAAACGGGCTCATCGTGCCCGGATCGACATTGAGATAAGGGTCGAATTTTTGGATTCGCACCTTCATGCCGCGCAGTTCCAGCAGCGCGCCCAAGGCAGCCGCCGTCAGGCCTTTGCCCAACGAGGAAACCACCCCGCCCGTCACGAAGATATATTTCATCTTAAACCGATACCGACCGCGCCGAACCGCTGACAAGACAAAGCTCGGGAAACGGCGAGCTTACCGTTCGAACCCTCCTATCGACCCAGCCACCAAAGCACGATCGCCGTGACCGCGCAGCCCGCCAACACGATCGCCGCAAGGTAAAGTGTCCATTTCAGGATTTTCACCAACACCCAGATCAGTCCGAGCGCCACCACCACCCCGCAGGTTGCCACCAACCAACGCGGGTAAGCGGCCAGGTTCTGCACAATCGGGTCGAGTGATTCCATCAACCTGCAGGCAAAGCGAGTCCCGCCCCCGCGCCAAGCTTCCGTTGCTCCCGCGCCAATTCCCCGCTTGCCCCGCCCCGCTTCCCCCGCCCAAGTTCGCCCTTCGTGCATTCCAAACCACAAGTTCTCGCCTGGCTCACCTGTGACGGCGTCCACATCGACCCCAGCTCCGGCAAACACACGATTCTCGGGGTGTTCTCCAACATCCACGCGCGTCAGTTTCCCGTCACCCACCCCTTCATGGTGTGGTTTCTGACGCTGAGCGACGTGCCCGCCGGTGAACACCACATCCGCATCTCCCTCGGCACCGATCCGAGCCAGATGAAGCCGCTCATCGCCCGCCCCTTTCAATCCCAAGGCCCGCTCCAGCGCATCAATCTCATCAACGAAATCCGCAACCTCACGTTCACCCAGCGGGGCGATCACTCCATCCTCATCGAGGTCGACGACGAACTCCTCCTCGCCACCAACATCACCGTCTCGGGCTAAGATTTCCGCCGGTCCTTCGTGCGCCCCTCCAGCCACGCTCCACCCAAATCACTTTATGCAAAACTCCTCCACTTTTGATCTCGTCGGCGTTGGTTCGCCCATCATGGACATCCTCGCGGCCGTGCCCGAGGAACTGCTCGCCCAGGTCCCGGGCGAAAAAGGCGGCATGGTGCTCGTCGACGCCGCGGAGATGGCGACGCTCCTGCAACTCCTGCCGGCTGCGCCCGCCCGCTCGACGGGGGGCTCGGCCGCCAATTGCTCCCTGAATGCCGCCCGCCTCGGCCTGCGCACGACCTTCGTCGGCAAGCTCGGTAACGATGACATCGCCAAAATCTACCGCGAGCGTTTCGCCGCCCTCGGCATCGACACCAACCGCTTCAAGGCCGGCACCGACGCCAACGCCGCCTCGCTCATCCTCACCACGCCCGACGCCGAACGCACCATGCGCACCTGCCTCGGCGCCGCGATGACGCTCTCGCCCGACGAGATCTCCGTGGCCGACTTCACCGGTTGCCGCCACCTCCACATGGAGGGGTATCTGGTGTTCAACCAAGCCCTCGCCGACGCCGTGCTCACCGCCGCCCGGGCCGCCGGGTGCACCATCAGCATCGACGTCGCGTCCTTCGACGTGATCAACGTCACCCGCGACTGGTTCTTCCGTCAGTTCGAACAGGGCGGCATCGACGTGATCTTCGCCAACGAAGACGAGATTCGCGCGCTGTTCGAAGACAAGACCTCCAGCTACGAAGATCTCGCCAAGCGCCTCGCCGGTTACGGTGTCGTTGCCGCCGTGAAGATCGGCAAGGATGGCGCCTGGGTCGCCCGCGGCGACGAGCTCCATCGCATCGCGCCGGTCAAAGTCGACACCGTCGTCGACACCAACGGCGCCGGTGATTCTTGGGCGGCCGGGTTCCTCTCCGCCTTCGTGCGCGGCAAGGATCTGGCCACCTGCGGCCGCATCGCCTCCGAAGTCGGTGCCGAAACCGTGCGCCACCTCGGCCCGATCATCCCCGACGAACACTTCGCGTCGCTCGCCGAGCGCGTGAAGTCGTTCGCCTGATCGGCCCCCCACGGCGCCCTCCCGCGCCGATGCGGCCCCGGAAGGCGGCAGCGTCAGCTTGAGGCATCTGGATTCTCCTCCCCCTCGGCCGATGGCGCGGGCAAACCGAGCCGTTCGAAGCGCTCCCCGATGCGCCGGTAGAATGCCGCCCGCTTTTCGCGCGGCAGCGTCTGGGCGATGCGCCGGATGGCCCGCTTCAGCTCCGCCCGGAGCTGCGTCCCCGCATCGACACGAATCTCGCGCAGCCGAGCGACGGTTTGATCCAGTTCGATCGCAACCCGCGCCGACTCCGCCTCGGTTAAATCCAGCTCATCGGTCAAATTGCGGCCGATCCGATCCGCCGCCCGCTCCGCCAGACCCGCGCCTTCGGGAAAGGCACGCAAGGCCCGCTTGACCAGCCGCGTCCCGACCCAGGTCGTGCCCGCTACCCCAACCAGCACGCCCAAAACGAAAATCAAACCGGCGATCAACCACGCCCGGCCCTTGGTCGGTTTCATAGCGCACCTCCCGCCAGCTCGACCCACGCCAGCGCCTGCCAACAGTCCCACGCCTGCCAAACGGTCACGAGGGTCAACGCGCAAACCGCGGGCACCATCCACGAGGCCACGCGCCACGTCGAAAACGTCTCCGCCAGCACCGTGAGCCCGGCGCGCGACACCTCCGCCCGCTCACGTTCGAGGCTGGCGTGTTCCGTCCGCACACGTCGCAGCAACGCCGCCACATCGACGTCCGGCTGCGTATCAGCTTGGGCAATACGGATGAGTTGGTTCCAACGCGGATTCATTTCGGGATCGACTGATTTCATGACAAAGGGCGGGTTTCCATCAGATGGCGGAGCTCACGACGAGCGCGCCAGGCTCGCAATCGAGTGGCGGTCGCGGTCCAGCCGCAGCGCTCGGCGATCTGTCCCAGGCTCCAGCCTTCGAGATAACGCAGGGTGAGCACGGTGCGGTCGTCGGGCGCGAGCATCGCGAGAAAGGCTTTCACTTCATTGGCCGCCGCCCGCGCCGCCGGATCGGCCCCGGGGGTCACGCCTTCGGGCGCGGGGATGCCGTCGTTGGCATCGGCCGCCGGCTCGGACATCCACCGGCGGCGCACCGCTTGCCGGCGAAAATAGTCGCGGCCCACATTGGTCGCGATGCGTTGCAACCAGTGCCGGAGCGGTTGCCGTTCCTCCCATGTGTCCAGCTTCTGCACGAAGCGAAGAAACGTATCCTGGACCAGATCCTCGAGGTCGGCGTGATTCCGCGCAAATCGCCACAGCAGTCGCGTCACGGCCGGCTGGTGACGGGCCACCAAACATTCGAGCGCCGTGCCATCACCCGCGCAGGCGAGATGCGCCAACGTCGTGTCGTCGCGGCTTTCCGTCCCTGTCGCGGCCTCCTCATCCGGAACGGCCGATTCCTCTGCCGGGCGATCCCCCACGTCGCCACGCTCGTAACGAACGGCACCGCTGGCCATCGCAATCGGTCGAGCGCTCTGCGGGAGAAACCAAGGCACCGCCGAAAATGAAACTGCTGCATCCATGATTCCCTGCTCAACGCGCGACCCCTTAATCGGTTTCCGATTATTTTCCAAAAAAGACGAAACGGGATCCGCCGTCATCCGTTGAGAGCAGGGTCATGCATTCACGATTTCACCCGTCTTCCCTCTCCCTCGTCCTCATCCGCCGCTGCGCGGTGGTTGCGCTCTTCGCCTGCGCCAGCCTCTCGGCCATGGCGGCCGACCCGACCGGAGTCTGGACATTCACCGTCCAAAACCCCGGCGCCGACGCCGACGGCACGGGCAGTCGCAAAGTGGAAGCGACCCTCCAGCTGAAGTGGGCCGACCAAAAACTCTCCGGCACCCTCCAAAATCGCGCCGGCGAGGCCAAGATCAGCGACGCCACATTCGACGGGGAAAACGTTCGTTTCACCGTGGTGCGCACATTCGGACGATTCTTCAAAAAGCGCACGTTCACCACGCATTACCAAGGCAAGCTGACCGACACCGCGATCGATGGCACGATCGACGCCACCGGGCGCGACGACCAACCCGTCTCGCTCCCTTGGCACGCCGAGCGCAGCAGCTAAGCGCCGCCGCTCCGGTCCGCGCGGCCTTCCGCGGGCGGCATGACCAACGTCATGCCGCCCCCCACCGTTAGTCACACCGAGGCGCTTTCCCATCGCCGCCGAGCGCCGATTTTGGCCAGGATCGCCGCATGCTCGCGATCAACTCGGTCACCAAGCGCTACGGTTCCCTCACCGCCCTCGACGGCGTTTCGCTCGAAATCCAGCGAGGTGAATTCTTCGGACTTCTCGGCCCCAATGGTGCCGGAAAATCCACCACCATGTCGCTGGTCGCCGGCCTGCGCACGCCTGATGCCGGCTCGATCACGCTCGACGGCCAGCCGTTCACCGCCGCCCGCACCGACCTCCGGCTGAAGCTCGGCTACGTGCCGCAGACGGTCGCGCTCTACCTGGAACTTTCCGCCGAGGAGAACTTGAAACTCTTCGGCCGCATCTACGGCCTCCGCGGCAACGATCTCGCCAAACGCACCGACGAGCTGCTCGAAGCCGTGCAACTCAGCGACCGACGTCGTGACCGGGTCGACACGTTCTCCGGCGGCATGCAGCGCCGCCTCAATCTCGCCATTGCCCTGCTCCATCGACCGGAGTTGCTCCTCTGCGACGAGCCCACCGTCGGCGTCGATCCCCAGTCGCGCAACGCCATCTTCGAATACCTCGAACACCTCAACGCCGCCGGCCTCACCATCGTTTACTCGACGCACTACATGGAGGAAGCCACGCGCTTGTGCTCGCGCATCGGTATCATCGATCACGGCAAACTCCTCGCCGCCGGCACGCTCGACGAGCTGCTCACGCACCTGCCCTTCGAAGACGAGATCACGTTCACCACCTCCGCCGCGACCGCCGACCTCGCCCAAAGCCTGCCCGCCTTTGGCGCCGTCTCGACCCGCGGCGACGAGACCTGTTTCCGCCCCCGCCCGGATTACCCGTTGTCGGCCTTTTACCAGGCCGCCGAAGCGCGCCGCCTTTCGCCGCGTCTGTTCACGGTTCAACGGCCATCGCTCGAAGCCCTCTTCCTCCATCTCACCGGCCGCGCCCTTCGCGACTGATTCCGCTCCCCGCCATGCGCACGATCATCACCCTCCTTCGCAAAGACTTCGCCCTGTTCTTCAAGGACAAGGCCGCCGTGAGCCTCACGTTCATTGTGCCCATCGCGTTGATTTTCGTCTTCGGCCAGATCTTCGGCGTCAACCGCTCCGACGACTCCGGTCCTTCGGGTATCCCGCTGGCCGTGATCGTCGAAGCACCGTCCCCGGCCGCCGACGCCCTGCTCGCCGCCTTGAAAGCGGAATCCTCCTTCAAGGTCGTCGACCGGGCCACCGCCGCCGATGGCGCGCAGCACCCGCTCAGCGAAACCGAGGCGCGCATCGGCCTGAAGGACGACGACTACCGCTTCGCGCTCATCCTGCCCACCGATCTGGTAAACGACGAAACCATCGGCCTCCATCTCCGCTTTCTCAGCAATCCGCGTAACGATATCGAGACGCAGATGGTCAACGGCTTGCTCCAAAAAACCATCTTCACAAATGTCCCTCAATTGCTCGGCCAATCGCTGCAAGCCCGCGCCCGCGCGGTCGTCGGCAACGACCGCTCCACCGCCTTCAATCACCGCATCGCCAACTCCGTAGCCGACACCTTTGGCGGCGATCGAGACGAAATTTTCCAAAACATCGAGGCCGGCAACTTCGGTCTCGGCGCCCTCGGCGGTTCAACCACCGACCCCGCGGCCGGGGCGGCCTCATCCGGCGCCACCGAATTCATGGCGCAAATCGTCAATATCGAGACCGAACAAGTCGCCGGTCAGGACGTGTCCAATCCGATGGCCACCCGTCTCGTCGGCGGTTGGGCGATTCAGTTTCTCCTCTTCGCGCTCAGCGCCTCGGCCGTCGCGCTCTTTGCCGAGAAACAGCAGGGCCTTTTCCAGCGCCTGCTCTCTGGGCCCGTCTCGCGGGCGCAGATTCTCTGGAGCAAGTTCCTCTACGGCGTCGTGCTGGGGCTGATACAGCTCGTCACGCTCTTCTTTGCCGGGCGCCTGCTCTACGGCATCGACGTGACCAGCCATCTGGGAAATCTGGTCGTCGTGAGCATCGCCGCCGCCGGCGCCTGCACCGCGTTTGGCATGCTGCTCGCCGCCTTCGCGCCGACCCCGGAAGCCGCGCGCGGTTTGGCGACGTTTTTGATCCTGATGATGAGCGCGATCGGCGGCGCCTGGTTCCCCACCAGCCTCATGCCGGACTTCATCCAACAGCTCAGCAAACTCACGCTCGTCTACTGGTCGATGGAAGGCTTCATCCGCGTGCTCTGGGCTGGCGCCCCCTTCGCCGAATTACTTCCCATCCTGGGCATCCTGGCGGGCATCACCGTCGTCGTGATGGGCCTCGCCACCTGGCGCTTCAACCGCGGCAACCTCTTCGATTGAAACCTTCAATCCGTCCTTTAATCACGACTGAACACGAATCTAAGACCATGGAATAGCCGTAGTTAGAATTCCAAGAATCCGAATCATTCGGGTCCATGCGCGGCTAAAAAAACAGGCTGCCGGATCAGCACACGAGATCGCGAAAATTCATGAAGTCGGCGGCGAAGCCGCCCGGCACCCCTTTGCAGATCACGCTGACCGCGTCGTGCGAATGCAGCGACTCCAAGTGGGAGCATGCCACCTCGAAATCAGCGATGCGTGAATCGTTCACCAGCTCGGCATAGAGCAGACGCGCCGCGTCCTCCACGAACTTGATGTAAACCCCGTTCAGCTCGGCAAAGGCCTGCTCGTCCTCGCGCTTCACCATCACCTGCGTCTCGGTTTTGAGCGCATTCAGGCAATGCTGCTGCAGGGCCTCGATCGGCACCTTCTTGCCTTCGGCCACCTCGATCCTCACCCGCGCCTTCGAGCGCTGATTGTGCGGCACCGCGTAGACGCCGCGCACGTCACGCGCGTGTTCCGAGAGTTCCGCGCTGCACGGGCAGGCCGACGAATAGACGAAGTCGAACTCGATGAACTTTCGCCCGCGACCTTGGGCGTCGATCGTGCCCTCGTAGCTCACGCGGTAATACTGCCAGCCGTCCAACTCGCTGCGCAGCGAGCGCTGCAGCATCGGATAGGAAAACGTAAGTTTCAGCCGGGCGTCGAGCGCCTCCACCTTGCGCTGATATTTCACAAGAATGCGTTTCAGCGTCTCAAGCGTAAACACGTCGTCCTGATGCTCGTAAAACGACCGCACGATGCGGCTCATGTTGATGCCCTTCAGCGAGGCTGCGAGCGAAACCGTGCCGGTGATACTGGTCTCCAAAGTGTGGATGCGGCCGTCCTTTGACTTGAACCTCAGCGGCAAGTGAAAATTGGATACGCCCACCTGCTGGATCGGCGCGGGCGCGCCTGGAATGGCCTCCGCCGCCTCCATCATGTCGGGCAGCGAATCCCGGTAGGCTGGCGAGACTTTGAAGTTCGCGTCGTAACTCCGCTTGGTGGATGGCTCGGCCCCATCGGCGGTGCGATGGAGATACATTTTCTTGGGTGTCTTCATGTCGTTTTTCGTAGGTCAAAGGCAGGCGGTTGGAACGATAACCGTAGCCCCGTTGATACGGGGTTAGCTGCCCGGTTGCAGGAAAGAGTCAGAGGGGTTGGGGACCGAAATAGTCGGCAAAATTGCGCGGCGTCTCAAACAGCCGCACCTGGTGGAGTTCGCCGGCGGGCAGGCGGGGCGCGATGCGCTGCCAAAACGCAATGACGAGATTCTCCGTGGTCGGGACAATGCCGGCGAGAAACGGCACCTCCTCGTTGAGGTTGCGATGATCGCAAGGTGTCAGCACGGCCTCTTCGAGCACGCCCTTGAGCAGGCCGAGGTCGATCACGTAACCGGTCGACGGATCGGGCACGCCTTTGACGGTGACTTCGAGCACATAGTTGTGCCCGTGCCAGCGCGGGTTGTTGCACGGACCGAAGGTCTCGCGGTTCCACTGCGCGCTTTTCGCCGGGTTATGCAGGCGATGGGCGGCGTTGAAATGCACCTGCCGCGTCACATAAACCATCCCTCGCGGCAAGGGGGCGACGGGAGGGTGACGGATGGGGGCGGAGGCTTTGGCCATAGCAACGCACGGAACCAGAATACGGTCGCCCGTCAATGAAGGCGCCGGATTATCGTTGTCCGGCCGGCTCGGCGACTCTTGAACGGTGAGCCTATGGCGATGCGTTTTTGTGTTCTTGGCAGTGGCAGCTCGGGCAATGCCGCCCTCCTGCAAACCGAGGGCGCCAATGTGTTGATCGACGCCGGTTTTTCGGGACGGAAACTGCGCCAATTGCTGCACGACGCCGGGACCCGTTTTGAGGCCCTCGACGCGGTTTTCCTCACCCACGAACACGGTGACCATACCGCCGGTATCGACGCGCTGAAAAAGCACCCGAAGATCGCGGTGTTTGCCAACGAGGCCACGGCCCGCGCCGTGCAAATGAAGCTCAAGCACCGGCCCGCTTGGCAGATTTTCCAGACGGGCAGTCGCTTCCAGTTTCGCGATCTTGAGATCGACGCGTTTGCCGTGCCCCACGACGCTCAGGAGCCGGTCGGTTTCACCTTTGCGGCCGGGCGGATCGACGATCTATTCGCGCCGCGCCGCGCCATCGCCTGGCTCACCGATCTCGGCCACGTGCCCACCGCCGTGCAGGAACGCCTCCGCGAGGTCGACGCCGTCGTGGTCGAATCCAACCACTGCACGCGCATGTTGGAGGCCGATATCAAACGGCCGTGGTCCACCAAACAACGCATCTCCGGTCGCCACGGGCACCTGTCCAACGACGGTTTGCGCGAGGTGCTCGAGGCGATCGCCAGCCCGCGTTGGCGTCACATTGTGCTCACCCACCTCAGTCGCGATTGCAACAGCCTCGACGCCGTCGAGCAGAGCATCACTCCCCTGCGTTTGCGGCTGAATTGCCAATTTTCCATCGTCGCGCCAGGCGGCGGCCTGCCGTTTCTCGACCTTGCCTAGTCGGGAGATCCGGGCTGAGGTGAAGGGCGTCCCGCATCGCCATGAAAATTACTGAAATCGCTTTCTCGGGTTATCCGGTGACCGACATGGCCCGATCCCGCTCGTTTTACGAAAACATCCTCGGGCTCACCGTTTCCCGCACTTGGGGACCGGCCGAGAGTCCGCGTTGGGTGGAATACGATATTGGTCCCGGTTGCCTGGTGCTGATCCAAGGCGGCGACGAATGGCCTCCGGCGAACGGCGGCCCGGCGGTGGCTTTGGAGGTCGATGATTTTGAGGGCTTTGTGGCAAAGTTGAAGGAAAACAGCGTGAAATTTCTCTGGGAGCCGTCGGAGCATGGCGCCTGTTGGATGACCATCATCCTCGACCCCGACGAAAACCGCCTCGCGATCCATCACCGGAAAGCCTGATCAGGGCATCCCCCGAAAACCGGGTATCCCCCGAACGGTAATCAGATTGTCACGCGCCGCGCGCTTGTGCGGTTGGCGTGAATCCCGCATCACTCCCGTTGCATGACTGAATCCGCGCCCGCCGCCCTCCGCCGCACCAAGATCGTCTTCACGCTCGGTCCCGCCACCGAGAGTGAGGAAATGCTCACCAAATTGATCGCCGGCGGGGCCGACATTGCTCGGCTCAACATGGCCCACGCCAAACACGAATGGACCCGCGACGTCATCCGCCGCATCCGTGAGGTGTCCCGCAAACTCGGTCGCGAGATCGCGATCATGATGGACATCAAGGGCCCCGAGATCCGCACCGGCGATGTCGATCACCCGATTGAGTTGAAGGAAGGCGAGGTCTTCGACTTCACCGTCAAACCCGGCGCTGATCGTGAAAACTCCGAAGAGGTGCGGTCGGTCGACGTGAACTACGCCGACTTGGTCAACTCCATCGCTGTCGGCGACATCGTCCTGGTCGACAACGGCCTCATGCGTTTCGAGGTGCTGGCCAAAAAGGAACGCCATATCCGCTGCAAGGTCCTCACCGCCGGCGCGCTCAGTTCGCGCCGTCACATCAATTTGCCCGGCGTGAAGGTCAATCTGCCGTCCTTCACCGAAAAGGACCGCGTCGACACGTTGGTCGGCATCGGCGAAGGCATCGATTTCGTCGCCCTGTCCTTCGTGCGCGAAGGCAAGGACGTCGAGCAACTGCGCGAGTTTCTTACCACGCACGGCTCGCACGCGCAAATCATCGCGAAAATCGAAGACCAATCCGCCATCAGCAACCTCGATGAAATCATCCGCGCGACCGACGCCCTCATGGTGGCGCGCGGCGATCTCGGCATCGAATGCCCCTTCGAAGAACTCCCCGTGATTCAGCGCCGGGCCGTGCGCGCCTGCTTCGATCACGGAAAACCGGTGATCATCGCCACGCACATGCTGGAATCGATGATTACTTCTCCGCTTCCGACCCGCGCCGAAATCACGGACGTCGCGAATGCCGTCTACGAACGTGCCGACTGCGTCATGCTCTCCGGCGAGACCACCGTGGGCAAATATCCCGCCGAATGCGTCGAGATCCTTCACAAGATCGCCTGCCGCATCGAAGAGGAAAACCCGCTCGAATTCATCGAGCCCGCCCACCTCGGGGGAGACAAAATCAAGCTGCTCCAATCCGCCGTCGTGCTGGCCGACGAGACCCCCGGCAGCGTCTTGCTCACGTTTACGCGCCGCGGCTACATGGCGGCCGGCGTGGCCGCCCTGCGCCCCGCCCGCGCCCCGATCTTTGCGATGACCAACTCGGTGGAAACGCTCCGCCGCATGCGCATCCTGCGCGGCGTGGAACCTCATTTGATGACGCTCGCCTCCGATCCCAACGACACCATCGAAAACGCCATCAGTTTATTGAAACGCGAGGGACGCGTCCAAGTCGGGGACAAGCTGGTCATCGCGACCGATATCGTTTCCCACGACCGCCTGGTGGACAGCATTCAGCTGCGC
This sequence comes from uncultured Opitutaceae bacterium, assembly GCA_963974355.1. Classification (GTDB taxonomy): domain Bacteria; phylum Verrucomicrobiota; class Verrucomicrobiia; order Opitutales; family Opitutaceae; genus Actomonas. The sequence goes on along the minus strand of CAXBDS010000061.1, from coordinate 226 downwards.
CGCGTTTCCTAACGCCCGTCCCCCGGGCGCGCGTCGCCCGCCGGCTGGGTATATTCCGAGGGATAAGTTAAGCAGAGCTACCGGTTGACCCGCCGCGTCAGTCGTATTCCACCTAGACGGATGCGCGACTTCCGTAGTCTAGTTCTCACCGGCGCCCTGCTGACGGTTTTGTTAGCTCGGGCCGGCGCCTCCGGCACCTATCCCCCCGCCCCTCCACGGATGCCCC
>CAXBDS010000060.1:0-24769 GCA_963974355.1 uncultured Opitutaceae bacterium | reverse complement strand
GCGGCATCGACCAGCCAACGCGGCAGCCCGAAAATCCACAGCACCGCGACCGGGTAGATGAGCAACTCGTGTTGCACCATGTGGGCGCTGAACAGGAAGCGTTCGCCGATTTGGTCGAGAGGTGACCCCACGGCCAGATAGAACAGCACCAAGCTGCCGTAGTAGCACCATGCCCGGAGCCGGTCGTAGACTTGCCCCGGCGCGATCCGCTGTCGAAAGGGTCCCGTCGCCAAGGCGTAGAGCCATGCGCCGAGGATCAGACCCCCGAGCAGGTAAGGTTCATTATGCCAGTGGCGCCAATCGATCATCATTGATTACAAGGCCATAAAAAAGGCGACCATCCACGGTCGCCTTGAGATAGCCAAAGGAGGGACCTGCGATCAGAGCTGTTCGTAAGCTTGGCCCACCGGCATCGAATCATGCGCGCTGAAGATGGTGAGCAACGCCCACATCGTGCCGCCAGCGACCGCGAGGCCGATACAGAAGAGGATAGTGTTAAAGGCTTTGTCCCACTTCAAATGCATGAAGATGTAGACGACCGCGACAAACTTGACCGCACTCATGAACATCAGACCCGTGATGATGATCCAATGGGCGATGGGCAGGTAAATGATCAGCAGCTCGCCGCCCGTGATGATCGAGAGGATCATCGCCAGCTGGACGAAGAGGTGAAACTTACCCTCGGAGGAATGCGAATCGAGCGGCAGCTCGGCGGAGGCGGCGTGGGCGTGAGCACTCATGCTTGGAGAATGTATTCGAGCAGATAAACGACCGGGAAAATGACGATCCAGACGATATCCACAAAGTGCCAATAAAGGCCCATGGACTCGACGTCGATGGCGTTGGCTTCACCGAACTCCACCGGACCGGAGCTGCGGGACAACGCGAAGATGCCGCCGATACCCACGAGGCCTAGCGCGATGTGGATGAAGCTATGGCTAAAGAAGGTTGAAAGCGGTTCGCCGGCTTCGAGGACGTGCGTCAGATCCATCAGCGACCACATGGTGAACACCACGGCCACCGCCCAGGCGACGATGTGCAGCAGGCTCTTCCACAGCCAGCTCGGACGCGACTCGGCGTCGGCCGGTTTGAACGAACGGATATACATCAACACGAGCCAAAGCACGCCGATCGCGACGTGACAGCCGTGGGTGCCGGTCAACGTGTAAAAGGTCGAACCAAACAGGCTGCTGGAGAGCGTGAGACCGCCGTGGTGCACGAAGTGGTTGAACTCGTAGACCTGGCCGAGGAGGAAGATCAGACCGAAGATCACCGTGCCCAACAGGTATTTGCGGGTGGTGCGCACCGCGCCCTGCTGGATCGAGTTCACGGCCAGCGCCATGAGCAGCGACGACATCAGCAACACGAACGTCGAGCCCGAGGTAAGCTCGATGGAGAACAGGTCGCGAGGGTCGGGCGATCCGGCCGGCGGATGCAGGCGATAGATCAGGTGAGTCGAGATCAGCGCTCCGAAGAACATGCAATCCGACGCCAAGAACGCCCACATGAAGAGCTTCTTGTTCGGGATGCCCGTCGTCGTGGTGGCGTCGTGGTGGTGGTCGATATGGCCGGCGGCGGCGTGGCTACTCATGATGGAAAAGGTAAGAGATAATCCGGGAGGCGAGGCGGGAGCGGAAACGACTTAGTGGTCGTCGCGGGTGACATTGCCGGCCTTGTCCACGTGCAGATGATAACCGCCGGGGCCTTCGAGCGCCCACATGATCGCGCCGAAGGCGAGCACGGCGCCCCCTGCGATGGCGCCCATCATAATGTGGTTGATGAAGAAGATGGCGCCCGTGAGGAAGCCGGCCGCGGTGATGATCGGGAACCAAGACTGGCTCGGCATGTGAATGCCTCCGTGGGCCTCGTCATCGGCCGCGTGAGCTGCCTTTTCCTTTTCGATCTCGGCCTTGTTCTGCTTCTCATACCAGAAGGCGTCGCGAGCGTGCACGGTCGGGGTCACGTGGAAGTTGTGACCTGGCGGCGGGTAGCTGGGCACCGACCATTCCAAGGTGCGGGCATCCCAGACGTCGTGGTTCACTTTTTCACCCTTCAGATAGGTGTAGATCATCACGAAGAAGTAGAAGGCGATGCCGACGCCGAGGATCAGCGCGCCGATCGTGGCGATCTGATTGGCGCCGGTCCATCCCATGTTGCCATCGTAGGTAAAGGTGCGACGCGGCATGCCATTGAGCCCGAGGAAGTGCATCGGGAAGAACGTGACGTTGAAACCGACGAAGATGATCCAGAAGGAAATCTTGCCGATCTTCTCGCTCACCTTGCGGCCGAACATTAGCGGGAACCAGAAGTGAATGCCGGCGAGCAGCGCGAAAATCGAACCGCCGATGAGCACGTAGTGGAAGTGGGCGACCACGAAATAGGAGTCCTGCTGCTGCGCGTCAGCCGGGGCAGCCGAGTGCATGATGCCGGAGAAGCCGCCGAACATGAACATCCAGATGAAGCCCAGGGCGAACATCATGGGCGTGGTCATCTTGAGCTGGCCGCCCCAAAGGGTGCCGACCCAGTTGAAGATCTTGACGCCGGTCGGGACGGCGATGGCCATCGTCGCGAGCGAGAAAGCGGCCGTGGCCACCGTGCCGAGTCCGGTCGTGAACATGTGATGAGACCACACGCCGAAGCCGAGGAATCCGATCACCGCACCCGAGAAGACCACGATAGGGTAGCCGAAGAGCGGCTTGCGGGCGAACGTCGGCAAGATCTCCGAGATGATGCCCATGGCCGGGAGGATCAAAATATAGACCTCCGGGTGGCCGAAGACCCAGAACAAGTGTTGCCACAGAATCGGCAGGCCACCCTTGGAGACTTCGAAGAAGCCGGTGCCAAAGGAGCGGTCCATCATCAACTCGACCAACGCGATCGTGATGGCGGGAAAGGACAGGATAATGAGGAAGGCGGTGAAGAGCGTCATCCACGTGAACACCGGCAGACGCATCATGGTCAGGCCAGGGGCGCGCATGTTGATGATCGTGACAATGAAGTTCAGCGAGCCCACGACAGACGAAACACCGAGGATCTGCAGGCCCATCACCCACATGTCCGTGGACATGTCACCGGCGAATTGGGACGAGTAAGCTTTGCTGGTGAGGGGCGCGTAGCCGAACCAGCCGGCATCCGGCAGACCGGACTTCACGAAGAAACCGATGTTGAGCACGATCGCCCCGGCCAGGAACACCCAGAACGCGAAGCCGTTCAGGCGAGGGAAGGCGACGTCGCGTGCCCCGATCTGCAAGGGCATCATGTAGTTAAAGAAGGCGGCCGAGAGCGGCATGACGGCGAGGAAGATCATCGTCGTCGCGTGCATCGTGAACATCTCGTTATACGTCTGCGCGCTCAGAAACGTGTTGTTCGGGAAGGCGAGCTGGATGCGGATCATCAGTGCCTCGGTGCCGCCCACGAGGAAGAAGAACAACGCCGAGATGCCGTAAAGCATGCCGATACGTTTGTGGTCGACGGTGGTCAGCCAGCTGACGAGTCCGGTGGAGGCAGTCGGGCGGGCGAAGATCCACGGGCGCTTCGTCACCTGAGGGTGAGGAGCGTCCTTGCCGATGAAGGCAGTCTTGGGAGCGGTTTGGTCCATGGCGGCGATTGGTCTTACTAAAGTTACTTCAGGCTATGCAGGTAGGCGGCGAGAGCGCGGGCCTCCTCGATGCTGACTTCGAAATTCTTTTCCCAGTGGTCGGTGACGTGACCGTGATCATCGGTTTCCTCCACGCGCTTCATGTAGCCCGGCATCGCGACGCCGTAATACATGTGGTTGCCGGGTTTCACTTGATCGGGCTCGTGGATCCAGCGGATGAGGTTCTCTTCCGTATTTTCCAACAATCCACCGGCGATCGTGGTGCGAGAGCCGACGTGCGTCAGATCGGGGCCAACCACCCCTACGCCGTCGTGGCCGCGGGTCGTGTGGCAGGTGATGCAGGACTTCTCCTTGAAGAGCTGGCGACCGGTGGAGACGAGGAACGAGTCCTCACCCTTGTTCGGGAACTGCTTTTGCACCCAGTTGCCCATCGGATCGGCGTCGAATTCTTCCGACCAACCGGGCTGGTTCTTTTTAAACGTGTAGCTGGCGAGTTGCGCCTTGGGTTGATCAGCGGCGGCGACGGCGTTCGATGAGTCCAAAGTGCGAGCCGGACTCTTTTGGTTTTTCAACCACGCGGCGAAATCGGTCTCATTCAGTGCGATCACCCGGAAGCGCATGACGGCATGGGATTCGCCGCAGTATTCGGCGCATTGGCCCCAGAAGTAACCAGGCTCGTCGGCCTGCAACCAGAGGTGGTTGCCGCGGTTTGGCATCATGTCGACCTTACCGGCGAGTTTCGGCACCCAGAAGGAGTGAATCACGTCGGTGGTGCGCAGATTGATACGGACGGGGCGGCCGGCGGGGATGACGAGTTCATTGCCGGTCACGAGATTACCGGCGCCGTCGATCGGCTCGCTCGGATACTGGAAGGCAAACCACCATTGGTAACCGATGGCGTTGACTTCATAGGCATTGGCCTTCTCGGCCTCCGGAACGTCGTAGACATACCAAATGGCGCGGAGGGTGGGCACCGCGATGACAACGAGGGCCAGCACGGAGGCGCCGATCAGACCGATCTCGACGAAGGGGTTGCCGTGGCCTTGTGGCGGCACGGGGGCGTTTTCGCTGCCGGGCTTGGCCTTGAACTTGATGGTGGCGTAGGCGAGGACGCTGGCCACGATCACGAAGATCACGCCGACGACCCAGAGGGTTACCCAAAAGAGGTCCATCTGCGTGCGCGCAACCGGGCCCTTCGTGTCGAATGTGTTTTGAGGACCGCCGATCCAGCCACCCCAAAGCAGGGCGGCAAATGCCAATCCCAACGCGGGAAGCAGGCGTCGAAGGCGGGGGCCAAAGCGATAAGAGAGACTCATGTGATCAAAAAGTGAGGGACCCACACGGTCGGCGCAGGCCGGAAGAGCGTCGCCGTCGGTCGTCGGTTTTCAAGCTCTTAGTGGACGACCGAGGGGCCATAGCCGCCTGCGGAGCGACTCCGGGGCAATTATTAATTTTGGAGGCGTTTCCATTAGGCGCGCCAAATGCCAATTTATGCGCAGCTTCGTCCCTTGCGGGCTCACTTGCCGCGCTTTTACTGGGCGCATGATCAAACCGATTTTGTTTTCGAGCATGGTGCTGTTGGGCTTGGCCGGTTGCGGCCAGTCGGAGGCGCCCGAAACGGCGGTGGCAGCCCCGACTCCCGTCGCGCAACCCGTGGTGGCGACCCAACCGGATCCCGCGGGACGTTTGATCGAGATTACGGCCTCGGACAGTCTGCGTTTCAGCGTCACCGAAATCACGGCGGCGCCCGGCGAGAAGATCCGCGTAAAGCTGACCAATCTGGGCACCATGCCGAAGCAGGCCATGGGGCATAACTTCATCCTGCTGAAGGCCGAAGCGGATCCAGAGGTCTACGCGTCGGCGGCAATCCAAGCCGCCCAAACCGATTTCGAGCCTGCCGCTCTGGCCGATCAAGTGATCGCTGCGACGAAGCTCCTCGGCCCGAAAGAGTCCGACACGATCACCTTCACCGTGCCTGAGACCCCGGGGACTTATCCCTTCCTCTGCAGCTTTCCCGCCCACTTCATCGCCGGGATGAAGGGTGTTCTGGTTGTGAAGTAAGGGCGGCGCCACGCCGCCGCGTCTGAGCCGGCTAAGCCCCCGCGCTCACCGGGTCGCGGGCCACCAGATGTAGAGAAAGAAGTAGACCAGCACCCCGGTCACACTCACGTAATACCAGATCGGAAAGGTGAACTTCGCCCACTTGCGGTGACGCGCGAAGTCGCCCTTGAACGCAAACGAGAAGGTGCGCGGCACCAGATACGCGATGCTGATCGCGAGGATGATGTGCGTGATCAACATCGTGTAGTAAACGATGCGGATCGCTCCTTCGCCGCCGAAGGGCGTATGCACGCCGTGGATGAGGATCTTGTGCGTGACATAGCCGACCAAGAAGATCGCCGATACCACGCCCGCCGCGGTCATCACCTTGCGATGCGCCTCCTTGCGCCCGGTCTTGATGAAGATGAAACCAAACGTGATCAGCACGGTGGCGAGCGCGTTCAACGTGGCATTGAGCGCGGGAATACTTTGAATTGTCATGATGAAATGAAGCGGTCGGCGACCAAGGCCCCGAGTTGCAGCGGCAGCCACCCGATCGACGTGAAAAAGAGCGAGCGCGCCGCCTGGTCGCGGCCCTCGACTTTGAGGAACGCCAGCGCCTTCCACAGGAACCAGGCGCCCAACACGAGCGTTACGACGAGATAGCCCCGACTCGCTTCGCCGATAAAAGTCGGCCACGCGCTCACGCCGACGAGGATCACGGTGTTGATGAGCGACCAGCGCGCCACGCGCACCCCGGTGGTATCCCGCACCGGCAACATCGGAAAATGCACCGTGGAGTAGTCTTTTCGATAAACCCAGGCGATCGCCATGAAGTGGGGAATCTGCCAAAAAAGGAGCACGCCAAACAGGATCCAGCCCAGCGGCCGGACCCCGCCATCGGCGGCCGCCCATCCGATCAGCGGGGGAAACGCCCCCGCGACCGCGCCGATTTCGGTGCTCCAGTGCGACCAGCGTTTCGACGGCGTGTAAAACGCGAGATACGTGATGATCGTCAGCAGGGCGAAGAGCGACGCGAACGCGCTCGACCAGGTGAACAACGTGAAGAGCCCGCTCATGCACAGCACCCAGCCGAGCACGAAGGCCGACCCCGCCGCGACTTTGCCGGCCGGAATCGGCCGGTCCGCCGTGCGTTTCATTTGGCGGTCCGTGTCGCTTTCCATCCACTGGTTGAGCGCCGCCACGCCGCCGGCGCAGGCGGAGGTGCCCAACACCGTTGCGATGAAATGGCCCCAGTCCCAAGGGGCGCGCACCGCCAGATAGCCCACGATGGCCGTCAGCACCGAGAGCATGCTCAGGCGAGGCTTGGTGAGTTCCAAATAGTCTGCGAAGGCCGAACGTGACACGGCCTTTTCGATGAGGACGCCGTCGGTCATGCGCGAGCCAACTCTTGGGATTTGCCGTCGGTCGCCGTCGCGGAGGCGGTGGTGGGCCGATGAAGCCACGTGGCGAGGCCGAAGGTCGTGGCCAGCAGGCAGGCGCCCACGATGACGTGGCCCGTGGTGATGTAGGGGTTGCGATAGCTCCAGATCACCGAGGCCCCGAGATACACCTGCAGGCCCAGTAAAAACGAGATCGCTCCCGCCCCGAAACGCTCGCCGCGCGTGGCATGCGGCGCGTTCCAGACCCGCCAGGCCAGCACCAGCAAGGTTACCGTCAACGCCAGCGCCATCACTCGGTGCGCGAAGTGGATCCCGACACGGAAATCCCACGCGGTCGGCAGCCAGCCGCCATCGACGTTGCTCGCCGGAAAAACCGGGATCGCCAGCCCTGCAAAACTATGCCGCATCACCGCCGCGATGCCCAACTGCAACAGCAGTAATCCGCAACACAGCACCGCCCAACGGCGCAGCCCCTGACCATCCGCCCGGTTTGTCGCCGCTCGGCCGGCGATCCAACCGCGCGAGAGCGCGAGCGCGACCAGCAACAGGGTGCACACAAAAATCTGGGCCAGCGTCGCGTGTAGCATGGCAAACAGCCGCCCCACGCTGGTGTTCACCATTTCCACATGCCGGTTGTCCAATAGCACCCGCAGGCCGCCCACGAGGGCTTGCACAAAAATCAAGATCACTGCGCCTCCCGCCACTCGGCGCACCCACGCCCGCGCCTCGCCGCGCCACACCGCGATCCCGATGGCGATCGTGAGGATCGACATCAGTCCCGCGCTCAGCCGATGCGAGTGCTCGGCGAATTTCGCGATGTCGGTCAGCCAGCCATCGGGATTTAGCGACCCGTTCGACAGTGGCCAATCCGGGAAAATCATGCCGGCGCCGATACTCGTTGTGAAGGCGCCCAACATCACCAGCACGAACACCCACAACCCGGCCACGGCCGAAAACCAAGCCAACGCGGGCTGGTAGGTGGAACGTCGATGATGCAAGGCGGACAAACTCATGAGCGATGAAACTCACCGAAAGAAGCACGCGCGCTATCATCGGCAATCCCTTTGACAAACCAACACGGTGGGGAATCGGTAGGAGCATGTTGGCTAATGTCCGATTCACCTTGGTCCGCCTGGTTGCGGTCGCCGCCTGCGGAGCCCTCATGTTGCCCTTGGCCGGTTGTGGAAAGAAGTCGGTCGACCCCGCCGAGACCGGCCTCGCCGAGGGGCACTACGAAATCACCGGCCAGATCGTGGGCCTCCAGCCCGATCGTCGCACGCTGCTCATCGATCACGAGGCGATCCCTGATTTCATGCCGGCCATGGTGATGGAGTTTAAAGTGAGCTCGGGCGATCTGGCCAACGCCGTCGAAGGCCAACGCATCCGCGGCGAGACCTACCAGGACGAGGCGGGCACGTTTCACCTCGAGAAAATCTGGCCCGTCGATGCCGTGGCCGATGCCACCGTAGCCGCCGCCACCTCCGCGCTTCGCGAAGACACGTCAATTCGCGGTCGGGGCGCCTACCGTGAGATTGGGGAGAACCTGCCCGATTTCGCCCTCTACGATCAGGACGGCAAAGTCGTTTCCGGGGCCCGCTTCCGGGGGAAAAAGGTGCTGCTGAACTTCATCTACACCCGGTGCCCGATCGCCACGATGTGTCCGGCTGCCGTCGCCAAGATGACCGCCGTCCAACGCGCCGCAGCCGACGCGGGCGTGAAGGACTTCGAGCTGGTTTCGATTTCGTTCGATCCGGAGTTCGATACACCCGGCGTGCTGCACACTTACGCCGACGATCGGGGCATCGATACGTCCAACTACTCGTTTTTGACCGGCCCCGAGTCGGCGATCCGCGACTTGCTCAAGCAGCTCGGCGTCATCGCCGAGGTTCAGGGCCCGTTGATCCAGCACAGCCTCGCGACCCTGCTCATCGATGAACGCGGCCGGATCATCGACCGGGCCGACGGCACGCGTTGGGAGCCTGATCAGTTTCTGAAACGCATCCTGCCCCGCGAGACCACCGAGCCGACGTCATGAATCCTTCCGCTTCAGCTCCAAGTGTCGGGGGCGGTCTGACTTCGGCCCAACGGCGTCAGGTCGTGATGGTTACGCTCGGCGCGATCGTGCTTTTCATGATTGGGCGGCTGTTGCCCACCGGCACGAATTTGCACCAAACCGATTTCTCGGTGGCGGGCGGTTCCGGGAAGGTCATCGAATTCTGCGACCCGGCTAATCCTCAATTCATCCCGGTCGTTGCGGTGCGCTCGCCCGTCACAATGGGACTGGCCGCGGCGGGCGGCCCGGTGACCGTCGGTCGTGAGACTTCATTTACGCTCACGCTCGCGACCGCCAGTGGCCAGCCTATCGGCCCGGTCGATCTGCTCGTCGCCCACACGCGGAAGCTGCATCTCATGGTCGTCGATCCTGCCCTCGGCGATTACCACCACGTGCATCCTGAACCCGGCGAGAAGCCGGGCGAGTGGACCTTTGCGGTGACGCCGAGTGAGAGCGGCACCTACCGGGTTTTTGCGGATTTCACCCCCGCCGTGACGGCCCGTGGTCTTTACGCCTCGGCCGATTTCGAGGTCGCGGCCGCGCCGCGGGCGGGCGCGCCGCGCCCCTCGGTCGTGGTCGACCACACGCCCAACCGTGTTTTCGAAGCGCACGGACTGCGTTTTCAATTGGCCGCTGATCCCGATCCCATCGTCTCTCGCCAAGAAGCCCGTCTCACGTTCACGGTGGAGCGGCTCGATGGGGGCATGGTCGGATTGGCGCCGGTGATGGATGCCTACGCCCATCTCGTGGCCTTCAACGAAACCCGCTCGGGATTCGCCCATCTGCATCCTGACCAAATCGACCTCAGCGTCCGGCCTGACGCCACGAAACCGACGCTGACGTTTCGCATCACCATCCCGGAACCCGGCCGTTATGTGATCTGGGCGCAGGTCAATGTCAGCGGCACCGAACGTTATGCGCCATTTTGGTTCGACGTGTTGCCCTGAGGCAAACGCGGGCGGTCGACTTCGCCGCAGCGGCGACCGCTCACCACGTTTCCTTCTTCGGCAGGGTATCCGGTTGGGCCCATTCCGCGACGACTTTGCCGTCATGGATGACACGCAACCAGAGGCCGAAGAGGTCGTCCTTGATCCGCCGCTTGCTGCCGTCGGCGTAAACCCATCCAGATTGAAGTTTCGATTGCTTCAGCTCCACCGCGTCGGTCGTGAACGTCGTCTCGGCGAGGCGGGGGATGCCGGTGAGCCGGGTCTGCCCGGAGGTCTTTTTCATCGGCATGTCGCTGCGGCTGTCGATGCCGCGTTGGTCGTCGAGGACAAACATGCGATACTCGACCGTGACGGCGGGGACGGGTTGGAAGGATTCGTTTTCGATCACCACCACGTAGGCCTTGCGCTCGGTCTTGGTGTCGATGCCGGTCTGCGTGCCCGTCTCCTGATCGACGATTTTCGACTGCATGCGGAAACTGAGGTCGAGGTGCATCGCGGGCTTGGGTTGGGCGCGCCGCCACGTTTCGACGAACGTCCGGTCGGCCGGACTCAACCGGTCCAGCGGAAACTCAAACGTGCGGCCATCGGCGCGTTTGACCGAGACGGTGGCCGTGGTCGCCGCGATGATCTCGGCCTCCATGGTGCGACCGTCGGTGGCCGTGAAGGTGCGGCCGAGGCCGGCGCGGGTGCCCGCGCAAAACGCGATGACGGCGAACACGATAAAGGGGATTTTTCGCACGGTGTGAAAATGCAGCCCGATGGCGTTAGTGAGGCGAGGTTAAAGGCCCGAATGACCACGAAAAAAATTGATGTCGTCTGAGCTGCACCTGCCTCCCGGCCTGCAAGCCGATCAAGCCCTCGTCAGCCGGGCGTGGTTGCGCATCGGCATCGGTCTGGCCGTGGCGGCTCAGGCCATGGTGTTCAGTCTGGCCATCAACATCACGCCGGCGGAAGGGGTGGGGTATTGGATCGCGCACGGCGGGCTGATGGCGAGCGCGTTGGCTGTATTGGTTTTTCTAGGACGTGATTTGATGGGCAGCGCGCTGGAGGCCATTCGGGGGGGGCGCGTCTCGATCGATTTGTTGTTTTTGGTGACGCTGGTCGGTGCGTTGGCCGGATCGATGGTGAGCTCGTTCACGCATACGGGATCGGTCTACTACGAAGTCGTGGCCATCCTGATCGTGGTGCACACCGCCGGGAAGATGTTGGGAGCTCGCAGTCGGCTCGCGGCGTTGCAGGCCGCAGATCGCACCCGCGAGGTCTTTGACCGGTGTGTGGTGCGTCGGGGCGACGGCTCTACCGCCGAGGTTGCGGTGCGGTCGCTCGAGGGCGGGGAGACCGTCCTGGTTGGCGTCGATGCGCCAATCTGCGTTGACGGTCGGGTCGCCGAGGGGCGTGCCTATGTGCAGGAAACGTCGATCACCGGCGAGTGGGCGCCCGTCGCGAAAGGTCCGGGCGATCGGGTGTGGGCGGGCTCCTACCCGGTGGATGGTGCGCTCGAGGTGGTGGCGACGGCTGGGCCGCGAAAGCTCGATGGCGTTTTGCGGGCGGTGGCTGAGGCACGCGTGAAGCCCAGTCAACTGCAGGCGCAGGCGGATCGGTTGATGGCGATTTTTCTGCCGGTCGTGATCGGCACGAGTCTCGCGACCGGTTGGTTCTGGGCGGGGCGGGTGACGTGGACCGAGGCCTTGTTTAACGCCATGGCGGTGCTGCTCGTGGCGTGCCCGTGCGCGATGGGATTGGCGACGCCGGTCGCGGTGTGGGGCGGGTTGGCGCGACTCGCCCGTTTCGGGTTGGTGGCGCGCACCGGCGACTTTTTGGATGTGTTGGCGCGGGCCGACGTGTTGGTTTTTGACAAGACCGGGACCCTGTCGACGGAGGCGCTCACGGTGGAGGCTTGGGACTTTGCGCCGGATTGGGCGGGGGCGCGGGAGGTATGGTTGCGGGGAGCGGTGGCGGGGGTGGAAGCGGGTCTGCCGCATCCGGTGGCGAAGGCGCTGGCGGAGGCATCGTCGGCGTTGACGCGGTCCTCGCGGGAGATCGTGGCCGGAGCCGGGGTGACCGGCACGGTCGAGGGGCGCGCGATCGCCATCGGCGAATGGGAGCTGCATCATTGGCCCGACCCGCGGCCGGCGGGCGGGGCCAAACAAATTTACGTCGCGGTCGACGGTCGCCTCGCGGCCACGATCACCTTGGGTGAAACGTGGCGCGCGGGGTTGGCGGAAGTGTTTGCGGAATTGGAGCGGCAAGGCATCGCGTGCGAAGTGCTGACGGGCGATCCGCATCCGCCGGACGGGTTGCCGGTGACGGTGCGGGCGGGGCTGTCGGCGGCCGAGAAACTCGCACGTATCCGAGAATTGAATGCAGATGGACGCGTGGTGGCGTTCGTCGGGGATGGCGTCAACGATGCGGCGGCGATGAGCGAGGCGGCGGCGGGCATCGCGTTGCGCGGCGGCAGCGAATTGGCGCGCGCGGCGGCGATGGCGGTCTTTGCCGGCGAGGATCTGCGGTTTCTGCCGACGGCGATTGAGCTGGCGCGTGACGTGCGACGCGGCGTGCGGAGCAACCTGTGGTTTGCCTTCAGCTACAATGCGGCGGGCATGGCCCTGGCAGCGTGTGGGGTGCTACACCCAGTGGTCGCGGCCCTGCTGATGCTGGGGTCCAGTGCGCTGGTGGCGGTGCGGGCGTTGCGCGCCGCGGGGGCGTTGCGAATCGAGCCGGACCGTTACTCGGATGCCGGCAAAGCGTAGTCGAACGTGTAGCGATGGCCTTCGGCACGCGCGTCGATCTGCATCGTGCCGGTGAGGCCCGTGAGCCCTTCGGTGCCGGAGTCGGGGACGACGGTCACACTCAAGGACGGCTCCCCGCGATTCATCGAGCCCGTGTGTTGCAGGGTGAACGCGCCGGTGCGCCCTGCGAGCGTGCCGGTGACGCGTTCCATCGCGACGTAACCCGCCGAGCCGGGGGTCATGGTCATGAACGCCAGCATCTGGCCCACGCTGGTGGCGGAGAGATCGCCATGAAAGGTTTTGTTGATCGTCATGCGACCCACGTTGGACGCATCGCCCTCTGCCGGAGCTTGCGGTTTGAGATCAACGTCGAAGCTGCCGGCGGCGGTTTGGGACATGCCCAAAGAGGGGAGCGCGGCGAAGAGGAGACAAGCGAGAAGACGGACGGGCATGGCGGAGGCGCGGGTTATTTTTTGCGGTGACGCCAGCGTTGCCACTGGCGGTGAATGAAGGATTCGCAGCGGTCCAGAATCCTCGCGACGACGGCGGATTCGCCGGCGATGAGCAGGCCAGCGATGGCGTAAAAAAGGACCGCGGGCCCCGGCAGCACCATCAACGGGATGGCGACCACGATCGACAGGAGGGCGCCAATGATGCGTAAGGGGCGGTGCCAGCGGGACTCACCCGCGCGACGGCGTTCCTCCCGACTCTGGTAGTAGGCCGTGAAGCGGTGGCCCGGTTTCCCCCGCCGAAGCTCGCGCCACCAACCTTTTAATTTTGAAGCCATTTCGTCGGGTAGACCGACGTTAGAACTTTAGGTGCTTCAAGGTGAGGCCTTGATTGATCAATTGTTTGAGTGAATTGATGCCGATCTGCAGGTGGTCGGTGACGTAGTCGGTGTCGACCTGCTTGTCGCTTTCGGCGGTTTTTACGCCTTCGGGAATCATCGGCTGGTCGCTGACGAGGAGGAGGGCGCCGGTCGTGATCTCGTTGTGAAAGCCGGTCATAAAGACCGTCGCGGTTTCCATGTCCACGGCGAGGGCGCGGATCTTGCGCAGGTATTTTTTGAATTTCGCGTCGTGTTCCCAGACGCGGCGATTCGTGGTGTAAACGGTGCCGGTCCAGTAGTCGCGCGCCGCTTCGCGGATGGTGGTTGAGATGGCTTTCTGCAGTGCGAAGGCGGGAAGGGCGGGCACCTCGGGCGGGAAATAGTCGTTGCTCGTGCCTTCACCGCGAATGGCGGCGATGGGGAGGATCAGGTCGCCGATCTCGGCGCGGTGTTTCAGGCCGCCGCACTTGCCGAGGAAGAGCACGGCCTTCGGATGAATCGCGCTGAGCAGGTCCATGACCGTCGCGGCGGTGGCGCTGCCCATGCCGAAGTTGATGATGGTGATACGTCCCGCGGTGGCGTTGGGCATGGGCTTGTCCTTGCCCTGGACCGGCACGCGATTCCACTGCGCGAAGAGTTTCACGTAATGGGAAAAATTGGTGAGCAGGATGTGATCGCCGAACTTTTCCAACGGGACGCCGGTGTAGCGTGGCAGCCAGTTCTCCACAATATCGCGGCGGGTTTTCAACGCGCGTTTTTTCAGCAGCGGTTTTTCGGGCAGATCGGCGGCGGTCGGCTTCGTCTCGTCAGGCATGAGGCAACATGACGTAACCCACGGGAAGGCGAAAGCGGAATTATCGATCCGGCGACCGGCCGACGAGCCTAACGATAAAACCCGCCTCGGGGGGCGCGGCCATCTGGGAGTCTTTTATCGGGGATACACGGACTGTCGCAGGGGTCTTGGATCCATGGGCTTGGGGCATTTGACTGGCCTCCTGAGGGCAGGCCCCTATAGACAATGGTTTGAGAAATGACTTTCGGATTTTCATCCAGCGAAGAAGCACGACGCCTAGAGGCCTTGCGTCGCTATGACCTGCTGGACACGCCGCCGGAACAGGCGCTGGACGATTTGACCTCGCTGGCGGCGCACATCTGTGAGGCGCCGATTTCTTTGATCACCTTAATTGATGAGCATCGGCAATGGTTCAAATCGAAGGTCGGAATCACGGCCGAAGAAACGCCGCTTGATGTCTCCGTCTGCGCCCACGCCATTCGGCAGTCGGACCTGTTTGTCGTGGAGGACGTGTGGGCCGACGAACGATTCGCGCACCATCCCTTGACCGTGGGCCCGTCCCCCGTGCGGTTCTATGCTGGAGCCCCCTTGATCACTCCGGAGGGCGAGGCACTCGGAACGCTTTGCGTGATTGATTACCACGCCCGGCAATTGAACGACGCACAGCGGCGTGCGCTGCAGGCGTTGAGTCGACAGGTCATGTCTCAACTGGAACTGCGCCGCCAAGCGTTGGCGCTGGGCCAGCGGGAGCAATTGCTTGATGGTCAGCGCAAGGTGCTCGAGTTGATGGCGGGCGGCATCCCCTTCACCGCCGGTCTGGTGGCTTTGGCGCAGTTTGTGGAAAAGCAACTGGAAGGCGCGCAATGCTCGGTGCTGTTGCTCGACGCGGACGGCCGACGCTTGCGCCATGCGGCGGCGCCCACTTTGCCGGCGGCGTTTTCCGAAGCGATCGATGGCGTGGTGATTGGCGCGACGGTTGGGTCCTGCGGGACGGCGGCGTTTTTGCGCCAAGAGGTTTTCGTGGCGGATATCGCGACCGATCCGCTGTGGAAAGACTACCGCGAACTCGCCTTGGAGCATGGCTTGGCGTCGTGTTGGTCGACGCCGATCTTTGATGAGCAACGGCGGGTGTTGGGCACGTTTGCGATTTACAACCATCGTTTGGGCGCGCCGACCGAGGGGCATATCCGGTTGATCGAGGTGGCGACCCATATCGCGGCGATCACAATCAGTCGGCATCAGTCCGAGGAGGCTTCGCGCGGAAATCACGCGCTACTCCAGGCCATCATGGAAGGCACCACGGATGCGATTTTCGTCAAAGATCGGGAGGGCCGTTATCAGGTGATCAATGAAGCCGGGGCGCGTTTGATTGGTCACACTCCGGCTGAAATGCTGGGCCGCAAGGACACGGATCTGGTTTCGGCTGAATCGGCGCGGCATTTCCGGGAATTGGACGATGCGGTGATCGAATCGGGAGAAGTCCGCGTCGGAGAAGAAACGGTCACCTTCGACGGGGACTCTCGGGTGGTGTTAACGAGCAAAGCGCCTTGGCGCGGACCGGACGGACGTATTCTCGGCGTGATTGGCGTATCGCGGGATATTACGGCCCGGAAGGCGGCGGAAGTTTCGTTGCGGGAGAGCGAGCACAAACTCCGCAACGTGATGGACGGGTTCGGTCCCCACAATTTTGTAGGGCTGCTTACGGTCGACGGTCTCCTGTTGGAAGCGAATCAACCGGCGTTGGCCGTGGCGGGGCTGACCCTCGATGACGTGCGCGGCAAACCGGTCGACGAGACGTATTGGTTTTCCTACTCACCCACGGTGCAGCAGGAGTTGCGGGCCGTGATTCAACGGGCGGCCCAAGGACAATCGTCCCGTTACGACGTGCAGATCCAGGCGGCGGATGGGTCTCTGATCTGGATCGATCTCTCGATGAATCCGGTTTTTGGTGACGCCGGTGAGGTGCTGTATCTGGTGCCGTCGAGTAACGTGATCGACGAGCGCAAGCGAGCGGAGGAGAGCGTCCAGCATCTGAACCGGGTTTATGCGGTGTTGAGTGGCATCAATCAGGCCATCGTGCACGAACGGGACTCGCTGCGAATGTTGAAACGAGCGTGCCGCATCGCGGTCGAGAAGGGGCGCTTCCGCCTGGCTTGGATCGGCTTGGTGGACCCCGTCTCGGGGCAATTCACGATCACGGCGCATGCGGGCGCTTCCGATGAAACGGTCGCGATCCTGCGTGATCTCGTGGGCGGTGATCGTCCGGATTGCGACTTTACCTACGCGGCC
Organism: uncultured Opitutaceae bacterium; assembly: GCA_963974355.1. Classification (GTDB taxonomy): domain Bacteria; phylum Verrucomicrobiota; class Verrucomicrobiia; order Opitutales; family Opitutaceae; genus Actomonas. The sequence goes on along the minus strand of CAXBDS010000060.1, from coordinate 8,088 downwards.
TTGCAAACCGGAGAACACGGGGTGTGCAACGATATCGCGACCGATCCGAAATCGCTGTCGTGGCGCGAGGCGGCGCTGGAGCGGGACTATCATGCGATGGCGTCATTGCCGCTTAAGCAGGCGGGACAGGTGATCGGGACGTTTAATCTTTACGCGGCCGAGAAGGACTTCTTCGACGCGGCCGAGTTGCGTTTGCTGGACGAATTGGCGTCGGATATCTCGTTTGCCTTGGAAGTCGGCCGGCAAGCTCGGGAGCGTCAGGCGGCGGTGGAGGAGCTGCGCTGGAAAACCGCGTTCTTCGAGGCGCAGGTCGAATCGTCGATGGACGCGATTCTGGTCGTCGATAATCAGGATAAACGGATTTTGCAGAATGGACGCATGAATGAGGTGTGGAGCATCCCGCCCGAAATCGCGGAAAGCGAAGACAGTGCGGTCCGCATCGCGTTCATCACCCGTCAAACGACGGAACCGGAGCGCTACACTGAGAAGGTCGCCTATCTGCGCGCCAATCCCGACCGGGTAAGCCGCGACGAAATTGAATTGGTGAACGGCACCATCCTGGAACGCTTTTCGTCGCCGGTGCGCGACAAGGCGGGGCGCAACTACGGTCGCATCTGGACCTTTCGCGATATTACGGAGCAGCGGCAACTCGAGGAACAGTTCCGCCAGTCACAAAAGATGGAGGCGATCGGCCAGCTGGCGGGCGGCGTCGCCCATGATTTCAACAACATCTTGGCGGCGATCATGATGCAGGCGGATCTCGGCTCCCTCGCGCCCCACCTACCGAAGCTTGCCCGGGACATGTTCAAAGACATCAAGGGCGCCACGGAGCGGGCGGCCAACCTCACGCGGCAGTTGTTGGCGTTCAGCAACCGCCAGGTGATCCAGACGCGGCAGCTGGATCTCAACGAAATCGTGTCGAGTCTGACAAAGATGCTGCAGCGGATTTTGGGCGAAGACGTGCGCTTGGAGTTGAAGCTTCATCCGCAACCGCTGTTGACGCGCGCCGATGCAGGCATGCTCGATCAGGTGCTGCTCAATCTGGTCGTGAATGCGCGGGACGCCATGCCCGGGGGAGGCTCACTCTGTATCGAAACAGGTGAGACAACTTTTAACGAAAAGGAGGCGGCCGCCATTTCCAGCAACATGCAACCGGGGCGGCACGTGAGCCTGACCGTCAGCGATAGCGGGAGTGGTATTTCGGCAGAGAACCGGACGCGGATCTTTGAACCGTTTTTCACCACCAAAGCGCCCGGCAAGGGCACCGGGCTGGGCTTGGCGACGGTGTTCGGCATCGTGAAGCAACACGCGGGGGCCATCACGTTGGAGAGTGAAGAAGGGCAGGGGGCGACCTTTCGGATTTTTCTGCGGGCTGACGATGAAGCGCCGACCTCACCGGCGGCCAAGAAGGTCGAGACCCAGCTTAGCGGGGGCGCCGAGACGATCTTGCTCGTTGAGGACGAATCGAATGTGCGCATGTTGACCCGGATCATCTTGGAGCGGGTGGGCTATACGGTCTTGGAAGCGGAAAATGGTCCCGCCGCGTTGGAGATGTGGGAACAGTCGGGGGCCGGCGTGCACCTCTTGCTGACCGATATCGTCATGCCGGGAAACCTCAGCGGGCGGGAATTGGCGGCGCAGCTGCAGGCCCTGCGTCCGGCGTTGAAGGTGATCTTTACCAGCGGCTACAGCGCGGAGATCGCCGGGCGAGAATTGGAACTTTTGGACGGGCAGAACTTCATTCAGAAACCCTGCGCGCCCGGGCCGTTGTTGGCGGCGATTCGACGCTGCCTGGATTCTTAGGCGGGGTTGCCTCCGCGGCAGCAGGCACGAATCGTCGGCGAATCGGCGGCGGGTAAACGATGGTTAAAGGATCGCTTCGCGAGGGTTCGTCTGAAGCATGGACGGATCGCTTAAATGAGGCTGCGTGAATATCTTTCATTGGCACGAACGGAGCTCGGGGGCCGGGCAAGCCTTGAGTGGGCACGGGCTCGTGGATCTGGCTCTGGCCGGGCCCGGGGGCGATCGCTTAAACCTGTCGGATTGGCGTTGTGGGCTGCGCTGGCGGTTTCCGGCGCGCTGCCGGCCGCGACGCCGGTGCGATTGCAACTCAAGTGGCATCACCAATTTCAATTTGCCGGTTACTACGCGGCCCAGGCGCAGGGTTACTATGAACAGGCGGGGCTCGACGTCGAGATCACGACCGGCACGCCGACGCGTTCGCCGTTACCGGAAGTGTTGGCCGGCCGGGCGGATTTTGGCGTGAGCGATACCGATGTGTTGGTGGCGCGTCTGCGGGGTGAACCCTTGGTCGTGTGCGCGGCGATTTTCCAACATTCACCCTACGTGCTGTTGAGCCGGGCAGATCGTGGTATTCGTTCGCCCCATGATCTGGTGGGGAAGCGCGTCATGTTGGCGGGGGATCAAGGTGCGGCGCAGTTGCGCGCGATGCTGGCGCTCGAAGGCATCTCCCCCGGGCTGATACAGCTGGTGCCGCACTCTTGGGATTTGCAGGACCTGGTGTCGGGCAAGGTGGATGCGGTTTCGGCCTATGCGACGGTGGAGCCGTTCCAACTGGGGCGAATGGGTGTGGAGCCGGCGATTCTGCGCACGTTGGATTACGGCGTGGATTTTTACGGCGACGCTCTCTTTTCGACCGACGACTATCTTCGTAAGAATCGCTCCACCGCCGAGGCCTTCGTGCGGTCGAGTCTGCAGGGGTGGAATTATGCGATGGCGCATCCCGAGCAGGTGGCGGACTTGATCTTGGGCCTGCCGGGGGTGAAAGAACGGGGCACGACCCGGGCGCAACTTTTGGCTGAAGCCGATGCGATGAGGCAACTCGTGTTGCCGTCGGTCGTGGAGATCGGTCACATGAACCCCGGCCGGTGGGGGCAAATCGCCGAGACGTATGTCGCGCAGGGAATCGTGCCGGGAGACTCCTCGTTGGACGGATTTATCTACGATCCGGTGATGCGTATTGATCGCACGGTCTGGCGCCGGCTGGCGGTAGGAGCGGGCGCCGTTGGACTCATCGTGGTGTTGGTGTTGAACTGGAACCTTCAGATTCGCCGGCAAGTGCGTCGCCGCACGGAGGAACTGCGGGCGGAGGTGGACCGGCGGACGCGGGCGGAGGAGGAGCAACGTGCTCTGGCGGACCGCCTGGAGGTGGAGCGGGCGCGATTGGCGGCCGCTCAGGCGATTGCCAAGCTCGGGCATTGGGAGAGCAATTTGGTGTCTGGGCAGGTCTGGTGGTCGAGCGAGACGCATCGCATTTTCGAAACGAATGAGCAGGTCTACCAGCCGACCGATGAGGAGTATCTGGAGTTTGTTCATCCGGAGGACCGGGCGCTGGTCGATGCCGCGTTTCGCGAGTCGCTGCATCAGCGCGAGCCACGGGTCGGCGAACATCGACTGGTGGTGGGAAACGGAGGGATCAAGTATGTTGAGCAGCGCTGGCAGACGGTTTTCGCCGATGACGGGTCTCCGGCGCGCATGGTGGGAACGTGTCAGGACATTACCGATCGCCGTTTGGCCGAAGAGCAGTTACGCCTGCTCGAAAATTGCGTCGCACGGCTTAGTGACGCGGTGGTCATCGCGCGCGTGATGCCGCCGGGAGAGCCGGGACCGGAGATCCTGTTTGTGAACGAGGCGTTCGAATCCATCACGGGTTACACTCCGGCAGATGCGTTGGGTCAGAGCCCGCGTTTCCTCTACTCGCCTCATGCTTCCCGTGATACGTTGGATACGATGCGGGCAAACTTGGTGCTCGGGCGGGCGAGCTGCATTGACGTCTTGGGCCGCACGAAAGCGGGCCGGGACTACTGGGTGGAGTTGAATACCAGCCCGGTCGCCGATGAAACCGGTCGTCTCACGCATATGGTCGCCATCGTGCGCGATATCACGGAACGCCGTCGGCTGGAGGAGCAATTCCTCCGCGCTCAGCGCATGGAAAGCATCGGCACCCTGGCCGGTGGCATCGCGCATGATCTGAACAACCTGCTCGTGCCGGTCATCATGGGCGTGGATATCATCCGGCGGCGTGATCCGACCGAGGCGAATCGTAATGTCCTGCAGAACATCGAACGCAGTGCCAAACGCGCGGCAGGTTTGGTGAAGCAGGTGCTGTCGTTTGCGCGCGGTGTCGACGGGGCGAGGGTCGCGGTGCATCTCAGACACATCTTCGATGAGATCGAGGGCATCGTCTCGAACACGTTTCCCAAAAACATCGGCTTCACTTGCTACGTGAACCCCGACCTGTGGTTGGTGGAAGGGGACCCGACGCAACTGAACCAAGTCCTCTTGAATCTTTGTGTTAATGCGCGGGATGCGATGCCGGAGGGCGGGCACCTCAAGCTTACGGCGACCAATGTGACCCTTGATCGTCAGTGCTCGCCTTTGGATCGCGAGATCGTGGCGGGCGACTATGTCATGCTTACGGTGGAGGACTCGGGTTCCGGCATGTCGGATGAGGTGAAGGATCGCGTGTTCGAGCCGTTTTTTACGACCAAAGCGATCGGCGAGGGCAGTGGACTGGGCCTGTCGACCGCGCTGGGTATCGTGCGCAGTCATGGCGGGGCGGTGACGGTGGACAGCGGGCCCGGTCGCGGGAGTCGTTTCATTGTTTATCTGCCGGCGAACGCCTCGGGGGCGGCCGCGGCGAGCACCGGCATCGAGCATGGGGTGATGCCGCGGGGAAATGGTGAACTGATTCTGTTGGTCGACGACGAAGGGGATATCCGCAACGTCGCGATGCAGATGTTACAGCTCTTCGATTACCGCACCATCTCGGCGGAAAACGGGATGCAGGCTTTGGAGCTATTCGCGGCGAATGCGGCGGAGATTAAACTGGTGCTCACCGATCTCATGATGCCGGTGATGGACGGCATGAGCTTGATTCAGGAGCTGCGTCGCCGTTCGCCGCATCTGCCCATCGTGGCGGCGAGCGGATTGCACGACCGCAGCAAGATGGACCAACTACTCGAAAACGGCGTCAGCCAGTTCCTCGCGAAACCCTTTACGCCGGACCTGTTGCTACACGCCGTGCGCGACGCGATGGCCGAATCGGCCGGACCGACCTAGACGCCGGCCAACGCGTTGGCGTTGTTCAGATGTTCGACGCCCGTGTATTTTTCGGACTGCTCGTCGGCGTGGTAGCTGGAGCGCACCATGGCGCCGCTTTCGACGACGCCGAAGCCGAGCTGCAGGCCCCATTCCTTCCAGTGGGCGAACTCGTCGGGATGCACCCAGCGGTCGATCTTCCAGTGCTTCGCCGTGGGCTGCAGGTATTGGCCGATGGTGAGGATGTCGATCTGGTCGTCGACAAGATCGCGGAGCGTTTGCTCGATCTCTTCCTTTCGCTCCCCGAGGCCGAGCATGATGCCGGTCTTGGTCGTGAAACCGCGCGATTTGGCGTGGCGCAGCACCGAACGCGAACGATCATAACGAGCCTGCACGCGGACGGGCTTTTGGAGGCGCTCGACGGTTTCGACGTTGTGGTTGTAAATATCGGGTCCGGCATCGAGCACGGTGTCGATGGGCTCGGTGCGGCCCTTGAAGTCGGGCACGAGCACCTCGATGGCCGTATTCGGATTGCGGTGACGCACGGCGCGGATGGTCGCGGCCCACACGCTGGCGCCGCCATCGGCCAATTCGTCGCGGGCGACGGACGTGATGACGCAGTGTTTGAGATTCATCTTGGCCACAGCGTCGGCGACGCGCGCGGGCTCTCCGAGATCGTATTCGGTGGGGCGGCCGGTCTGGATCGCGCAGAAGTTGCAGGATCGCGTGCAGATGTTGCCGAGGATCATGACCGTGGCCGTGCCGCGCGACCAGCACTCACCCAGGTTGGGGCATTGGGCGCTCTGGCAGACGGTGTGCAACGCATGTTCGTCGACGAGCTTGCGCACGGAGTTATAGCCCGGGCCTGAGGGCAATTTGGCGCGGAGCCAGGACGGTTTACGGGACGTATCGGTCAATTCCATGAGACTAAGGGAAGAAGCTTAACCACAGTTGGGCGTGGATAGACACGGATAAAAACAGATATCAGAAACTCTGTTTTACGGATGAACGCAGGTTCATTCGCGGTTTAAGAAATTGGGCCAGAGCGCGTTAAATTCTTGGGCGAGCACGTGGCGCACCTCGTCCATCGTGGGCGGGGTGGTCGGAAGCTCCGCGGCGAGGGAGGTTACCGTGCCGTCGGTCGGGGCGATGCCGCAGGGCACGATGCCGGTGAAGTGGCTGAGCTCGGGCGCGACGTTGAGCGCGAAGCCGTGGTAGGCCACCCAGCGGCGCACGGCGACGCCGATGGCGGCAATCTTACGCGTGCCGATCCAGATACCCGTCAGCCCCTCTCGCCGGGACGCGACCAAGCCGAGCGTGCCGACGGCATTGATCATCACTTGTTCGAGGAAGCGGAGGTAGGCATGCAGATCGCGCACGGGTGACAGGTCCACGATCGGGTAGCCGACAATTTGGCCGGGACCATGGTAGGTGATGTCACCGCCTCGGTTGGTCTTGACGACGTCGATGCCGAGGGCAGCGAGGTGAGCGGCGTCCCAGATCAGATTGCTCTCGGCGCCCAAGCGCAGGCCGACGGTGAAGACAGGGTTATGCTCGGTGAAAACGAGCGTGTCTGGTCGGGTTCCGCCGATGCGATCCGCGACGGCGGTCTTTTGGCGTTCCTGTGCCGCAGCGTAGTCGGTGCGGCCCCAATCATCCACCTCCAGGGTGGCGGCGGAGGCGGTAGCAACGGTGACGTCGGATGCGAGCGAATCAGACATGGTGAGGCACCATGCTGAAACCGTAGTCGGGAGCAACCGCGGTTCCCAAAACGAGACACGGCGAAAATGTCGGCGAATGAAGTGAATATTCGCCCGGCGCGATTCGTCCCAAGGGCATGAACTTGAAAATCGTGTTGGTGATAGCGGCGATGTTGCTCGGTGGGCTGAAGGGGGCGGGCCAAGTGCGGGAGTGGGGCGGCCCGGTGTCGGTTGGCCGTCCGGGGGAGTTTCAACCGGTGGTGTTACTCTATGCTCGCCCGGATTTTCGCGGGCCAGCGTTGGCGTTTTATCCGGGCGACGATGTGGATAATCTGGCCGACCTGCGGTTTCCGGACGGCTCCCGGGCGAATGATCGCGTCATGTCCATCGAGATCGTCGGCCGGGCCAGCGTGACGCTTTATGAGAACAGCCGGTTTAACGGTGCCGTCTTCCGGGCGACGGGCGATCTGCGCAATCTCGCGACGTATTTTCCGCCGGAGAGTCCCAATCACTGGGGCAACCGCATCTCGTCCTTGCGCGTCGCGGGCGAAGGGCGGGGCGGTCGCGGTCGGCCGGTCGCGCTTTCGCCGGTGGCCGCGGAACGGGCCGTGAAGTTCGCCTATCGCACGGTGTTGGATCGCGAGGTCGATGCGGCGGGACTGCGTTACTACACGCGCCTCGTGGTTGATCAGGGCTGGACTGGCGCCATGGTCGAGGATGCGTTGCGCGCCAGCGACGAATACCGCGAAGTGCGGGTGGATCGTTTCGTTCATCTGGCCTACCAAGATGTGCTGCATCGTGACGCGGATCAGTCGGGCCTGAAGCACTATCGCGGTCTCATCATCGATCACGGTTGGGATGTGGAACGCATTAAATCCGATCTGCGCCGCAGCCGGGAATACCGCGAGGTCGTGGCGATGGGACGGTGAACGGGAGCGACGCGAGGTGCGGCTGGCTTGCGTTAGTAGATTGCGATTTTCGTCGCCCGGGTTTGAATGACTCCATGAAACGCCACGCCATTTTCCTGAGTTTGCTGGGCTTGATTTCAATCGGGGCGGTGCGCGCGGAGGAGTCCGCCGTCGTGGAGCGCGTGCGCTGGCAACCGGAGACGAAGATCGAGCAAGCGTTGCTCACAATCGGACCGGTCTTGGCGAGCGGGAGTCGGCCGCATGGTGAAATCGCGGCGGCGGATGGGCGTCGGCTCAGCCTCGATTACGTCGCGGTGCAAATCGGTCGGGGCGGCTCGATCATCACCGGCCTGCGACTGGCGGTGCCGGATGCGCCGCCGCTCTATCTCGACAACGACGAACCGGGCCGTCTAGTGGCG
>CAXBDS010000059.1:0-25044 GCA_963974355.1 uncultured Opitutaceae bacterium | reverse complement strand
TGATCACGAGCGCCGCGAAGGCGGAGGACACGATCCACGGGGCGGTGGTGAGGGTTTGGGTGCCCTGCTTGAGCAGCTCACCCATGCTGGGGGTGGGCGGCGGCAGGCCGAAGCCGAGGAAATCGAGCGCGGTGATCGAGCTGATCGCGGCGGCGACGGTGAACGGCACAAAGGTGATCAGCGTGGACAAGCTGTTGGGCAGAATGTGGCTGAAAATGATGCGGCGGCTGCTCGCGCCGATGACGACGGCGGCGGACGTGTAGTCGCGGGCCTTCTCCTTGTAGGTCGCGGTGCGCATGTAGTAGGTCATGCTGGTCCAAGAGAAGAGGACCATGACCACGAGCAGCACGATGATGCGCGTCATGACAGAGAGCGTGGAGGGCATCACCGAGCTGATGATGATGACCATGTAGAGGAACGGGATGTTGGACCAGATCTCGATCAGGCGTTGGCCGAGGAGGTCGAAGGCGCCGCCGTAGAAGCCCATGAGGCAGCCGAGGGTCACGCCGATGAGGTAGGTCAACACCGTGAAGGTGAAGGCGAACAGGATGGCGATGCGGAAGCCGAAGAAGAGGCGCGCGAAGATGTCGCGGCCGGTGGTATCGGTGCCGAGCCAATGGCCGGCGGGGCCGCCCATCCACGACGGCGGGGCGGGTTTAAACACGTTTTCGTAGGGCGTGTTTTCGTTGGGATCGAACGCGACCGGCGGCATGAGCACCCAGCCCTCCTCGCCGGTTTCAGCGAGACGGGCCTGCAAGTCGCGGTAGTTGGTCTCGTAGCCGTAGTCGAAGCCGAAGGTGGTGCCGGGCAGGTTGGCGCCGTAGGTCGGAAAGTAGGTGTGCCCTTCGTAGCGCACGATCAGTGCGCGCTTGTTGACCAACATCTCGCCGAACAGCGAAACAATGACCAGGCCGACCAGCACGAGAAACGAAACGTAGCCGCGCTTGATGTCACGGAAGCGTTTGAGCCGGCGGAGGGTGAGCGGATTCAGGCGCATGGGACTCACTTGAAGCGCACGCGCGGATCGACCATCGCGACCAACGCATCGGAGAGAATGTTGCCCACCAGGAGAAGCAGGCTGGAAAGGAAGATCACGCCCATGACCACCGGATAGTCGCGGTCCACGATGGAGGTGTAGCCGAGCAGCCCGAAGCCATCGATGTCGAAGATCGTTTCGATGAGGAACGAGCCCGACACGAGCAACGTGATGTTTTGCCCGAACGTCGTCGCGATCGGGATCATCGAGTTGCGCAGCGCGTGCTTCAGGACGGCCGAGCGGAACGACACGCCCTTGGCCACGGCGGTGCGGATATAGTCGGCCGCGAGATTGTCCATGAGGTGGTTCTTCATGAGCAAGGTGGTCACCGCGAAACTGCCCACCAGATAACAGACCAATGGCAGCGTGGCGTGGTGCACCAAGTCCCACACCTGCGCCATGGGCGACAGATCGTCGAAATCGTAGCTGGTGAAGCCGCCCATCGGAAACCATTCGAGCCGGGCCGCGAAGAACAACAGCAGCAACGCGCCCAGCACGTAGCCGGGAATCGCATACCCGGCAAAGATGAGCACCGAACTGGCGTTGTCCAAAAACGTGCGGTGCTTGATCGCCTTCGCCACGCCGAGGGGGATCGAGATGCCGTAGGTGATGACCAGCGTGATGAGCCCGTAGAACAGCGAGACGGGGAAACGCGCCTTGATGATGTCCCAGACGGGTTCGTTGTAGCGGTAGGATTTGCCGAGGTCGCCCCGCACGATTTTGCCGAGCCACAGACCGTAACTGATGAGGACGGGTTTATCGAAACCGTAGTAGGCGCGCAGCTGGTCGAGCTGCGATTCGGAGAGCGCCATCGTCTGGCTCGCGCCGCCCCGACCGCCCGAGAGAGCCGCCTGCTGGGCCTCGGCCATGGCGCGCTCCATGGGCCCGCCGGGCACGAACCGCGTGATCACAAACACGATCAGTGTGACACCGAGCAGGGTGGGCGGGATGAGAAGAAATCGTCTAAGGAAGTAGTCCCGCATGAGGAGTGAAACGAACGCGTGCCACGGTCGGCGGCGGCTGGACGGGGCACAAGAATGAAAAATCGATGAAACGCCAACAACGTGCGTTCAACGGCCCCAAAATCGGGCCAATCGGGTCCAAACTCGCGTTTTTGTGCCATTTTGGGCCCTGTGATGGTCGCAGGGAGACGTGACGTGAGGGGGGGGGCGTGCGCTCAAGACCGGCCGGAGGGGGCTGGCAGGGGCGGCAGCGCGGTGTCCTTAAGTCGCACCCCGCTGTAGCCGAGGTGGGCGGATTCGGCGAGGAGTTGGGCGAGCTTGGTGGCGGCGGCGACCGGTGATAGACCCGCGGTCCGGATATTGGAGACGCAGTTTCGGTCGGCATCACGGCAGGCGGCGCGGGGTTGATAGGTGAAATACGCGCCCAGGCTGTCGGGTGCGCCGAGCCCCGGGCGTTCGCCCAGCACCATGACGGTGTGGCGCACGCCGAGCAGCTCGCCGATCTGGTCCTGCAGTTTCACACGGGCAAAGGGCACGATGAAGATCGGCGCGACCCGCCAGCCAAAGTTCGCGAGGTGCGCCTGCAGGGCGAGGATCGTGGTGGCGCCATGCCGCTCGATCGCCAGCGCCGACAAGCCATCCGAGACGATGAGCGCGATATCGGCGGGCGGTGTGTCTTCGCGGAGTTGGGCGAGCACGGCCACGGACTCCCGGTCCAAGTGTCGGCCTAGGTCCGGCCGCTGCAGGTAAGTCGCGCGATCCCTCGCGCGCGTGGCGAGCCGCGTCGTTTTGTGACCGGCCTCGCGCAACGCGCCAGCGAGCGCGCCGGCGTCAAAGGGCGTGTGGACCGCATCGCGCGCCCGGGCATGGGCGAGGCGGAAATCGAGGGCGGCGGCGAGTGGAACGCTGCCGCCGGTGCGGCTGAGCGCGAGGCGGGCGGCGGTGAAGCGCCGCAATTGCGTCCATGCCTCGGGGGGCGGGGCTCCGGGCGAAACGAGGGAACGGGGAGGGGGCGCGGCGGGCGCGGCGTGGGCGTCATCCATGGGTCAGCCTTTGAGTTGGAGCAAGGGGTGGGAAGGCGGCACGGCGAGGAGGTGACCGGTCGCGTCTTCGGTGAGGTTCTGCCGGGCGAGCCAGGCGGCGAATTCCGGGGCAGGCGTGAGGCGCAGGGCTTGGCGCAGGTAGTGGCTGTCATGGAAGGACGTCGATTGGTAGCCGAGCATGATGTCGTCGGCTCCCGGCACGCCCATGATGTAGTTGCAGCCGGCGACGCCGAGGAGCGTGAGCAGCGTATCCATATCGTCTTGATCGGCTTCGGCGTGGTTGGTGTAGCACACGTCAACCCCCATGGGCAGGCCGAGGAGTTTGCCGCAAAAGTGGTCCTCCAAGCCCGCGCGGATGATTTGTTTGCCGTCGTAGAGATACTCGGGGCCGATGAAGCCGACGACGGTATTGACGAGCAAGGGATTGAAGTGGCGTGCGACGGCATAGGCGCGGGCTTCGCAGGTTTGTTGGTCCAAGCCGTGATGCGCGTCGGCCGAGAGCGCCGAACCTTGGCCGGTCTCGAAATACATGACGTGGCGGCCGATCGTCCCGCGGTTCAGTTCGAGGGCGGCGGTGTGAGCCTCGCGGAGCAGGGCGAGATCGACGCCGAAGCTCCGGTTGGCCGCTTCGGTGCCGGCGACGGATTGAAACACGAGATCAAGGGGCGCGCCGCGGTGCATGGCCTCCAGGGAAGTCGTGACGTGGGCGAGCACGCAGGACTGGGTCGGAATGGCGTAGCGCTGGATCAGGTCGTCGAGCAGGCGCAGCAACGAGATCGTCGCATCGACGTTGTCGGTGGCGGGATTGATACCGAGGCAGGCATCACCGCAACCGAGGAGCAATCCATCCACGAGGGAGGCGGCGATGCCCTGCGGGTCGTCGGTGGGGTGGTTGGGCTGGAGGCGCACGGCGAGGGTGCCGCGGCGGCCCAACGTGTTGCGGAAGGCGGTGACAACCTCGCACTTCCGGGCGGCGAGGATCAGATCTTGGTTGGCCATGAGCTTGGCTGTGGCGGCGACCATTTCGGGGGTGAGACCGGGCGCGAGGGCGGTGAGCGTGGCGGCGTCGGTCTCGTAGCGCAGCAGCCAGTCGCGGAATTGCCCGACGGTCAGCGCGGCCACCGGCGCGAAGGCGGCCGGGTCGTGGGTGTCGACGATGAGACGAGTGACCTCGTCGGTTTCGTAGGGGACGAGCAGGTCGGTAAGGAACTGCGCGAGCGGCACATCGGCGAGGCAGTATTGGGCGGCCACACGCTCCTCGGCGGAGGCGGCGCCGACCCCGGCCAAGGCGTCGCCGGAGCGGCGCGGGGTGGCTTTGGCCATTAATTCTCGGAGCGAACCAAAGGTGTGGCGACGGGCGCCGACGTTGCAGGACCAGACGGACATCTGCCGGAGCCTGCAGCGCGATTCATGCCCGGAGTGAGGTCGAGGATGTAAAGAGCCGGTCACGGTGGACCGGGCGGACAGGATATCTACCGGGTTTCTGCAAGATGCTGGCGAAGATAAAATAAGGGAACCACCCTAGTATTCAATTGCTTGCGCTGGCCCGGCTAACCTTACCAACATATGGGCCTAGGTGAGTAGAGGCATCCGTCCCAATTACTCTTCCCATGCTTGCCCTACTTCGCACCAACACTCAGCCCATTCATCACGATTTGGAAAACCAGTTACGTGGTTTTGCCGGGATCGATTCGGTGGCCAAATACGGCGCGCTGCTGAGGCGTTATTTGGACCTCTACGAGGGGTTGAGCGTTTGTTTGGCGGCGACGGGGCCGCTGGTCGATTGGCCGCATGATGGGGACGAGCGCCGGGGGTGGTTGCGTGAGGATCTGACGGTTTTGGGCGGTGCGGGGCCAACGGACGGGGCGGTCTCAATGGCGTCCGCAGGTTCGGGGACGGCGGTCGACGGACGCTTCGCGCCGTTCACGTCGCGGGCCGAGGTGGTCGGCTGTCTTTACGTGATTGAGGGTTCAGCGCTAGGCGGGGTGCGATTGGCGCGAGGATTTACGGAGCAGTTGGGCGTGACGCCCGAGCGCGGGGCGCGGTTTTTTACCGGCCGCGGGCCGGAAACGGCGGCACGCTGGAAGGCGTTTTGCGCCTGGATGGAGGCGCAGGCGTGGAGTGCGGCGGACGAGGCGGCGGCCTCGGCTCGGGCGGTGACGACGTTTCGTTGGTTTGGCGAGCATCTGGCGGTCCCGACGGAAGCGGGGGTGTCGTCGTGAGCACCGTAGACCTGAGCAACTGCGACCGCGAACCCATCCACGTGCCAGGCTCGATCCAGGCGCACGCGGTGATGCTTGTCTTGGCGGAACCGGATTGGACCGTGACCAACGCGAGCGAGAACGCGGCAGCGGTTTTCGGCTCGGTGGGGGTGATCATCGGGCGCGGGCTCCATGAGGTCCTCCCGGCGGAGCAAGTCGGGCGATGGCGCGAAGAATTGACGGGCCAGAGCCTCGATCAGACCCCGCGCTACCTCACGCCGCTACCCGCCACGGCTACGACAGCGGCTTGGGAAGTGTTGCTGCACCGGCATGACGGCACGCTGATCATGGAATTCGAGCGTTGGGATACGGGCGACATGATGGGGACGGCCTTGGCGTTTCCGCATCTGCAGCGCACGCTGACGGTGTTGAGCAGCACGACTTCGTTGGTGGAGTTTTGCCAACGGGCGGCGGAGAGCGTGCGGGCTTTCATCGGCTTTGATCGCGTGATGGTCTACCGGTTTGCCGAGGATGATTCCGGCCATGTGATCGCGGAATCGCGGCGCGAGGACCTCGAGGCTTATCTGGGCCTGCATTATCCGGCTTCCGATATCCCGGCGCAGGCGCGCGAGCTTTTCCGGCGTTCGCCGGTGCGCCTGAATCCAGATATTCACTACACGCCTGTTCCGCTGGTGCCGGGGTTGCACGCGGAGGATGGCCGGCCGGTGGACATGAGCTACTGCGTGACGCGTTCGATGTCGCCGATTCACGTGGAATACCTGAAGAACATGGGCGTCGTCGCATCCATGTCGCTTTCGATCGTGGTGCAGGGGCGTCTGTGGGGCTTGTTTGCGTGCCACCATTATGCGCCCCGCTACGTGACGCACGGCGCTCGCATGGCCTGCGAGTTCATCACGCAGATGTTGTCGCTGCAGGTGGCCGACAAGGAACGGGGCGAGCAGTCTGCTTACACGGAAAGGCTTAACCTCGCTCGCACCGCGCTCATGGCGCGGTTGCAGGTCGGGACCGATTTGTCCGCCGCGCTCGGCGGCGAGACGGACATTTTGGGTGGGCTGGATGCGGTGGGTTCGGCGCTGGTGCTGGATGATGCGGTCTACACGGCCGGTCGGGTGCCGGCCGACGAAACGATCCAGGCGCTGGGGGCTTGGTTAAGCGAAAATTCGACGGAGACGGTCAAGGCGACGACCTGTCTGGCGCGGTGGGAGGCGACATTGGCGGCGGCCACCATGCCATTGAGCGGGGTTTTGGCGGCGCGGTTGAGCCGGCGGCCCAACGCCTATCTGTTTTGGTTTCGGCCGCCCGAGGCATTTTTGGTCAAATGGGCCGGCGACCCGCGCAAGCCCATGGAAACCGGCCCGCACGGAGACCGCCTGACCCCGCGGAAATCGTTTGCGCTCTGGCAGGAGGAGGTGCGGGACCGGTCGCGGCCGTGGCTGGGGGCCGAGGTCGAGGCGGCGCGCAGCCTGCGCCACGGTGTGCTCGAGGTGATGATGCGACGCACCGAGCAACTCGTGCGCTGGCAAGTCGAGCTGGAAAAGCGTAACCAAGATCTGGATTCATTCGCCTATATTGCGTCGCACGATTTGAAGGAGCCGCTGCGGGGCCTGCGCAACTACGCGCGCTACCTGGGCGAGGATCACGCGAGCGAGCTGACGGAAGAAGCCCGGCGGAAGGTGGCGACCATCGAGCGGCTCGGGCAGCGGATGGATCATTTGCTCGACGCCCTGCTCCACTACTCGCGCATGGGACGTTCCGAGATCGAGGCCAAGCCCGTCGATCTCAACACGGTGGTGGCCCACGCGCAGGACCTGTTGATCGCGCGCCTTGAGGATCACCCGGTGGAAATCCGGATACCGCGGGCGCTGCCTGTGGTTGAGGGCGACCCGGCCTTGTTGACGGAGGTGTTTACCAATCTCATCTCCAACGCCGTGAAATATAACGACAAGCCCGACGCTTGGGTGGAGATCGGTTGGCTGCAGCCGGCGGAGGGCGGGTGCCAGCTATACGTCCGTGACAACGGCATCGGGATCGCGCCCGCGTATCATCAGATGATTTTTCGTATCTTCAAGCGGCTGCACGAACGGGATGCCTTCGGCGGGGGCGCGGGGGCGGGACTCACGGTCGTGCGTTCGATTTTGTCCCGCATGGGGGGGCAGATTTGGTTGGAGTCCGAGCTGGGAGTGGGGTCGACATTTTATTTCACGCTGGATGCATCCTCTGCCTACGCTGGCGTGGAGCGAGCCCCGCCATCCTCCGCCCGCTAACCATGCCTTTCGCCGCTTCACTTCCTCCGCTTCGTATTCTCGTGATCGACGATGTGCCGGAGGACCGCGTCGAAATCCGGCGGCAACTGGCGCCGCCCGGCATCGGGGCGAGTTGGGAAATCGTTGATGTGGGGAACGCGGCGGCGGCTCGCGCGAAGATCCGCGAGGCGATGCCCGATTGCATCCTGATGGATCACGATCTGGCGGAAACCAACGGAATCACGCTCCTGCGCGAGATCATTGCGGAGCACGGCAAGGATGCCTGCGGATTCGTCATGTTGACCGCGTCGGACAGTGCCGTCGTGGCGGTGGATATTCTCAAGGCGGGCGCCCATGATTTTCTGCACAAGGGACGGACGACGTCCATGCAGCTGCGCAAAGCGGTGCGGGATGCCTACGAAAAGGCGTCCAACCGGCGCGAGGTGCGACGCAGTCGGGCCGAGCTGGAGCGCAAGAATCTCGAGCTCGCCGAAGCGGTGGAGCAGATGGAGGGGGCGTCCGAACAGCGCCACCAAGTCGAGGAAGCCCTGCGGAAGAGCGAGCGTCAGTTTCGCAGCCTCGCCGACAATATCTCTCAACTCGCGTGGATGACCGACGAGACCGGCGCGATCTATTGGTATAACCGCCGGTGGTTCGAGTATACCGGCACGACCTTGGAAGACATGCGCGGTTGGGGATGGCGGAAAGTGCACCACCCGGACCACGAGGCGCGGGTGGTGGAGAAGTTGAGCCGCTGCTTTGCCGAAGGCCTGCATTGGGAGGATACCTTTCCGCTGCGGCGCCATGACGGCGCCTACCGTTGGTTTCTCTCGCGGGCCGTGCCGATTCACGATGCCAACGCCAAGGTGCTGGGTTGGTTCGGCACCAATACCGACATCACCTCCCAACTGGAGACGGAAGACGCGCTCAAATCCGCCCGCGACAAGGCGGTGAGCGCCTCGCGCGCCAAGGATGAATTTCTCGCCGCGCTTTCGCACGAGCTGCGCACGCCGCTGAATCCGGTGCTGCTCACGTCCAGTGCCCGCGCCGCCGACAGCAGTTTGCCGGACGCGGTGCGGGAGGATTTCGACGCGATTCGCAAAAACGTCGCGCTCGAAGCCCGGCTGATCGACGACCTGCTCGATCTTACCCGCATCACTCGCGGCAAACTCAGCCTCAACAGCGACGTGCTCGATCTGGGCGATCTGCTGTGCGATGCCCTCCGTATTGTTAAGTCGGATACTGAGCACAAGCGGCTCGTCTGGCGGGTTACCCGCGAGTCGACGCCGGTGCGCGTGATGGGCGATGCGGTGCGGCTGCGCCAGGTGTTTTGGAACGTCCTGAAAAACGCCGCTAAGTTTACCGCCCAGGAGGGCCGGATCGATGTCACGGTCGAGCTCCGCAGCGAGGACAACCGGGTGGTTGTAACCGTGACGGATTCCGGGATCGGCATGACCCAGGCGGAAATCGGCCGGGTGTTCGACGCCTTTAGCCAGGGGGATCATGCCTCGTCGTCGGTGCACCGTTTTGGCGGCCTCGGCCTCGGTTTGGCGATCACCCGCAGTCTGGTGGAGATGCATCACGGCGAAATTGTCGCGCACAGCGCCGGCCTGGGGAAGGGCACGACATTCGTGGTCACGCTGCCGTTGCTGGCCAAAGATTCCGATCAGACTCCGACGACGCCCCCGCCCAAGGTCGTCGTGACGCCTGCGGCCCGAGCGGCATCTTCCGTGATCGGCGCGGGCTACCGGGTATTGCTGGTGGAGGATCACGCGCCCACGCGCACGACGATGGCGCGGCTGCTGCGCCAACGCGGCTTTGACGTGACGGGCGCCGGGTCCTGGGCGGAGGCGCTGGCCGCCGCGAGCGCGAGCCAGATCGATGGTCTGCTCACCGACATCGGCCTCCCGGACGGCGATGGTTGCCTGTTGTTGCGTGAACTGCGCCGGCGCTGGCCGCTCCTGGAAGGCATTGCGTTGAGCGGCTACGGCATGGAGGACGACATCAAGCGCTCCCGGCAAAACGGCTTTGTTCAACACGTAACCAAACCTCTCGAAATCGATCAGCTCGACGCCGCCTTGGCCGCGCTGGTCGCAAATCTGTCCCCGGCGAAATCCTCCGATGCCTGACGCCTTATCTCTCCGCAATTTTCATTTTCTCGTTGTAGGCACCGCGGCGGAAACCGCCCCGATCCTTTCGTGGCTGGAAGCCCATGACGCGAGTGCGACGACGATGGTCGACGCGGCCGCCCTCGGCGAGGTTGAGGCCTCGGCCGGCAAGCCGGTGGTGCTGGCGGCGAATCCGGCGGGCTTTGAGAAGGCCCCCATGGCGCATGTTCCCTTTGGCGGATGGGGCGAGAGGACGGCCGAGGTCACGCCGGCGCAATTTTGGCTTGATGCGTCGGCCAGCGCGGCGGCCGCCGCCGAGGTGTTGCGACTGGCGTATCTGGTGAACCAATACGGTTTGGATTTTCAGGCCGTGGGGCGCAAGATGGTGCATGATGCGATGACCCCGCTCGGCGCGATCAGCACCGGCAGCGCGGGTTTGGCCGGGCTCGCGACGGCGTGGCCGGAGGAAGACCGGGAGTTGATCGATTCGGTCCTGATCTCCGGTCGCGAGATCAAGCATCTGCTGACGCGGGTCGGGTTTATGCTTTCGGCCACGGGGCAAACGATCACCCCGACGACGGTCGACATGACGGATGTGTTCTGGCAACTGCGCGAGAGCTTCGAGGCGCGCTTCCAGCGCGCCGGCATGCAGGCGACCTGGCCCGAAGAGGGCAAAAAGGTGCGGGGCGTGGAGAGTTGGATCCTGCGGATCTGGAACGAACTCCTCACCAATGCGATCGTCCACAATCCGCCGGGGCGCACGCTTACGATCACGGCCGCAGTCGCGGCGTCCCGCGTGCGCTACACGGTGCGCGACAATGGTCCGGGCGTGAGGCGTCCGCCCGAAACCTTGTTTGTGCCGCTGCATCGCCGGGACTCCCGCAGCGGCATGGGCTGGGGACTCACGATCGTGGAACGGTTGGTGGCATTGCAGGGCGGCGCCGTGGGCTATACCGCCCCGGCGGGTGGTGGGGCGGAGTTTTTCTTCGAGCTGCCGCCGGCCTGAGGAGGCTTGCGGACGGCTCGGGGCTGGCGGCCCGGCGGAACCTAAACACGCAGCGAGCCGCGGAAGCCGCGGCCGCTGTAGTAAGACTGCGCGCCGTTATGATAGATGAAGACGCGGCCGAACCGGCGATCGCCGAAGATCGCGCCGCCCAGTTGGCGGATGGCGGCTGGGGTTTTCAACCAGCTCGACGATTTGGTATCGAATTCGCCCAGTTGTTGAAGTTCGCGGTATTGGTCCTCGTTGAGAAGTTCGATCCCCATCGCGGCGGCCGCGTCGACGACGTTGTTCGCGGGCTTGTGCGCCTTGCGGGAATCCAAGGCCGCTTGGTCGTAGCAAAAACTGGTCCGGCCTTCCGGGCTTTGAGACGAGCAATCGAAGAAGATAAACTCGTTCGTCTTTTTGTCGTAGCCGACGACATCGGGTTCGCCGCCGGTGTTTTCCATGGCGCGGAGTGAGGCCAACTTGGCGGCTTGGGCTTCGAGCTTCGTCTGGACCTCGGCCCATATGATATCCGCGTGTCGCGCGGGGTGTTGCTGGAAGCGAGCCTGCAGCGTGGCGAGGAGTTGCTCGCGTTCGATCGGAGTCAAGGAGGGCGGTGCTTTCACGGGCGGGAGTGGTGGCGGGAGTGCCGAGAGCGAGGAACCGTAGCGCGGTGAGCGATGCGATGTCGAATGCGGGTGGGGGCGGGAGTGAAAAAGATGGCGTGAGATGCCGCGCGCTGGCGGGCGGTTTCGGCCGTCGTTCGTCCAGCGGACGCGTATTAGGATGGCGACGACGGGAAGATGCCCATTCTTTGTCCGCCACATTCCTGCGATGAAGTTTAAGTTCGATTGGTTTCTGGGCGGCATGCTGGCCGCGGTGTTGTTGGCCTTTGCGTTTCCCGGGCCGGGGAGCGACGGCGGCTGGATGCATGCGCACATCCTGAACAAGGTGGGTGTGGCGCTCATCTTTTTCCTCAACGGGGCGGGGCTGGCGTTTGCGGCGATGCGAGCGGGGGCGCTGCATTGGCGGCTGCACACGGTCGTGCAGCTGGCGACCTTCGGGGTGTTCCCGCTGCTCGGCTGGGTGATCTACGTGTTCGGCGCGGAGGCGCTGCCGACTGCCTTGGCGTTGGGATTTTTCGTGCTCTGCGCCTTGCCTTCGACGGTTTCGTCCTCCGTTGCGCTGACCTCGGCGGCGCGGGGGAATGTGCCGGCGGCGGTGTTTAACGCGACGTTGTCGAGTTTGCTCGGGGTGTTTCTCACTCCGTTATGGATCGGGTTGGCGCTGGGGAGTGGCGTGACGGGGAGTTCGGTCGGCGGCGTGATCGTGGATCTGCTGCTGTGGCTGGTGTTGCCGTTGGTCCTCGGCCAATTGAGCCGGCCGTTACTGGCCGCGTGGGTGGCGCGAAACAAGAAGCGCGTGCAATTGGTCGATCGCTGCACGATTTTGCTGATCATCTACACCTCGTTTTGCGACTCCGTGCAGCGCGGCGTGTGGAGTGGCCAGGCCTGGCAGACGGTCGGCCTTTCCCTCGTGGGGGCGGCGATGATCTTCACGCTGGTGTTTTGGGTGGTCGCGCTCGTTTCGCGCAGCCTCGGATTTTCCACCGAGGACCAAATCGCGGCGATCTTTTGCGGTTCCAAAAAGTCCCTCGCGGCCGGTGTGCCGATGGCGCAGCTCATCTTTGCCGGCGATCCTCGGTTGGGCGTGATTTTGCTTCCGCTGCTGATCTACCACCCGTTGCAACTTGTGATCTGCGGCGTCCTGGCCGGCCGGTGGGCGCAACGTTCGTAGCCCGCGTCGGGTGCCCGGAGGCGTTTCGTTTCGGGCGGAGAGGGCGTTCAGGCTTTGGTGCCGCCGAACGCGGCGAAGCAGGCGTTTTTGTGCAAGAGGTCAACCGAGGCGAAGCCGACCCGGCGCATGAGATCGAGTTGATAAGTCACGGGCCGGGGGGAGTCCTCGCGGTCGATGGCGGCGAGCACCTTGTCGCGATAGTCGTGGCCGCCGTGACCGACGAGGTAGTCACCATAGCGGCGCTGCATCAGGTCGTGAACCGCCGGGGTTTCATGGCTCACGAGGTCGGTCACCCAGAATGAACCGCCGGGTCTCAGCAGACGATGGATTTTGGTGAAGGCATCAGTCCAGTCGGCGTCGTCGCGGAGGTGATGCAGCACCGCCGCCGCAAGAATGACGTCGTAGGAGGCCTCCGGCAGATCGGCGGTCCGGAAGTCGCCATGGAAGAGCGAGACCGTCCCGGTGGTTGCGGCGCGCACGCGTTGAGCGGCGCGGTCGAGCATCGGGCGGCTGAGGTCGTTCAGATCGCAGGCGAAATCACCCTCATAGCGGCGCAAGAGGTTGATCGTGTTATTGCCCGCGCCGCAGCCGATATCGAGCACACGGTGGATGGTGGGGGTCACGGCCATGGCGGCCGCCGTGATGAGGTCCATGGCCAGCGGTGCGTCGATCGTGGTCACTTGGCCGGTGTCGAGATGGGAGAAGCGCTCCACGTCGCCGTCAAAGCGGGCGGTGATTTCGGCGATGGAGGACTTGGCGTGCAGGGGAATGGGCGTCGGCATGAGCGCCTTCATCGTAGACCGATTCGGTGAAATCGAAAGCCGACGAAAAGGATAGGCGGAAAATTTGTCATCGTGACCGTTCGTCGGGCGGCCACGGTTGAGTCGGGCGCGGACCTTGCCAAGGATTCGGGCCACGACATGAAACGAATCCTTAAACTGACGGGCGGAATCCTTTTTGCCGGGCTGCTGCTGGCGCAGGTGGTGCGGCCCGATTTGAACCACGGTGAAGCCGAGGGACCGGACTCGTTGGAGCGGACCCATGAGGTGCCGCCGGCGGTGCGGACCACGCTCGTGCAGGCCTGTTACGACTGTCACTCGAACCGCACGGCGTATCCTTGGTATGGTTACGTGCAGCCGGTCGCCTGGTGGACGGAGAGGCATGTCAAGGAGGGCAAGGCGGAGCTCAACTTTTCGGAATTCGGCACCTACTCGACGCGTCAGGCCGTGCGCAAACTGGAGGAAGTGATGGATGAGGTGGAGTTGGGCACGATGCCGTTGGAGTCCTATCGTTGGCTCCATCACGAGGCCCGGCTGTCACCGACCCAGGTTGAGCAGGTGGTGAAGTGGGCGGAAAATTTAGCGGAGCAAATCGATGCCCAATGATACCCCCCGCCGGCTGATGCGTCTTCTCCGTCAATCTCTCTCCTCTCATTCCATCCACCACCTCTGACTGCATGCTCCTCCGTCGCCTTTTCCTCATTCTAAGTTTCTTGGTTGCTGCTGCGCTCCACGCCGCCGAACCATCGGCCAAGCCCGCGAAATCGGAAGAGCCCGAGACGCCGCTCACCGCGCAGATGGAGGCGATGAACAAGTCGTGGCGCACGATTCGCCGCCAGGTAGGTGACGCCGGCAAGACGGCTGAGACGCTCGGCTTGGTGGTGGAGATGAAGGCGCACCTCGCGAAGGCGACCGATTTTGATCCCGCCATGGCGGCGGAGCTCCCGGCCGATAAACGCGCGGCCTTCGTGGCGGATTATCATCGCGACTTGGGGCACCTCGTGGCGGCCGTCGACCAGCTCGAAGCGGCGCTCAAGGCCGGTGACAACGCCCAGGCCACCGACATCGTGCAAAAGATGAACGACATGCGCCGCGACGGTCACAAGCGCTACAAATCTGACGACAAGTAATCATGCGGTCGCGAGTGTGCGGCGGGCGGCGTTGATGGGGCGACCGATCAGCGGGCGCGATCGTCGCACTAGAAAAACGTTTCCAGAAAGGCAGCTGTCTCGGAGGAAAGTCCCACGATCTTGTTCGTGGCTTGGCGGTAGAATTTAAAGTTCAGTTCGGTCTCCGGCCGACCGTCGGCCCAGACGGTAAAGGATTCCAGTTCGCCGCGCCCGAGTCGTCGTCGGGCGCGAGCGTTGCGGGCGACGGTGAGGCTGACGCAGGGGGTTTGGCGAGCGACTCCAGGACGGGCGGCGATGGGTCGGGCGGACGTCACCACGCCTCGCGCGATCAGTCCTGGGCCACCCTCGTTTTCGCTGGCGAAGATGAACACGGTGTCCCCCTCGGCGATGCGTTTGCCGCCATACATGGTTTTCTGTTGCGGAAAATCGAACGTCGCGCACGCCGTGTCTCCTACCTCGGTCTTGATCGCGAACGGCATCGGGAGAGTGGGAGCAGACGCGCGAAAACCGCGGGTTTTAACGAATCGGGTCGGCGATCTGGGTGGAGCCGCCGGGGGCGGCGAGGGACGCGGCGACGGGTAGCTCGACGATGAAGGTGCTGCCTTGGCCGGGAGTTGAATCGACCCGGATGCGGCCACCGTGAAGGCGGGCGAGTTCGTGCACGATGGAGAGCCCGAGCCCGTGCGAGCTTTCGTGGGCCGTCGGGAGAGCGGAGAGGCGGGCGAAGGGTTGGAACAGCCGTTCCCGGTCGGCGGGAGTGAGGCCCGGCCCCTCGTCGCTCACTCGCAGCTCCAGGATATCCGCCCGGCGGGCGAGCGTCACCTGAATGGTCCGCTCGGGGGGCGAGAATTTGAGGGCGTTGGAAATGAGATTGGCGGCGACTTGGCGGAGGCGGGGCTCGTCGGCCAGCAGCTCGGCGGAATCATCGGCGGGGACATCGAGCTGCAGGCGCTGCTGCTTGTCGGCGGCGACGCGGGTGAATTCCGCGATCACGCTGGTGAGGGTATGGGCAAAATTGACGCGCTGGCGGTGGAGCTCGAGCCGGCCGACTTCGAGGGCGGCGGTATCGATCAGGTCTTGGACGAGCTTGAGCAGCCGTTCGGCTTCGGCCCCGATCAATTCGGGGTAGTCGTCGATGGCGCCGGAATCGCCGGACTTCCGCTGGAGTTCCTCGGCGAGGAGGAGGATGTTGCCGAGAGGATTGCGGAGGTCGTGGGAGGCGATGCCGAGCAGGCGGGTTTTGAGGGCGAGGGAGAGGACGATCGCCAGGGCGGCCGAGATGAGGCCGACGCGCTGGTAGCGGATGCGCGAAAGCTGGATTTCATGGAGGCGGATCTCGGCCTCCTGCAGCTGTTTCTCGTGGTCGAGGGACGCGATGAGCTGTTCCTTGCGGGCCAACTCGAAGCGGGTCTCCAGCTCGGCGATGCGGGCGCGGGTGCGCTCGCCGGCGAGGGCCTCGCGTTCGGTGTTGGCGCGGCGCTCCGCGGCGAGAGCCTCGACGGCGGCGCCACGTGCTTCCTGGGTGAGGGCGATCTCGCGCCAGAGGTCGCCGAGCAGTTCGTGTCCGGTGATCTCCTCCGTGCGCGCCAAGGCGGCCTGAAGCCATTCCAGCGCTTCGTCGGCCCGCCCGAGCTGGCGCAGCGTGCCGGCGATCTGACGCAGGGACCGCATTTGGCCGCGAGTGTCGCCGACCTCGCGGCGAATCTCGTAGGCGCGTTCGTGCAGGACGAGGGCGTTGGCCAGGTCGTCCTCCGCGAGGGCGATATCGGCGAGGTTGGTGATAGAGCCGGCGGCATTCCAGCGGTCGCCTTGGCTTTCGCGGTAGGCGAGCACCTCTTCGTGGAGCCGGCGGGCTTCGGCGAAGTCACCGGCCTGGAGGGCGAGGACGCCGAGATTGTTCACGGCGCCGAAGCGCAGGTCGGCGTCCCCGGCCTGCTCGCCGTAATCGCGCGCCTGGCGGGTGAGGGTGAGGCTTTTGTCGAGCTCGCCGAGCTGCCGGGCGATGCTCCCCAGCACACGGCAGGCGATCGAACGCAGGGTGTCGTCGTCGAAGCGCTCGGCGAGGGCGAGCAAGCGCTGTTCGTAGTCCGTCGCGGCGGCGCTGTCGCCTAACAACCAGGAAACGTATCCGGTGGCCTTGAGGAATTGGGCCTCGTCCTGCGGCCGGTGATTTTCCGTGGCCAGTTGGAGGCCTGCTTGGGCTTCGGCGAGCGCCTCCTGGAGGTGGGCGGAGTAGTAGAGGTCCACGTAGCGGGCGACGATGGTTTCGAGCTGCAGACGATAGTTCGAGGGCTCGTCGTCGTTGCTGGCGGCGATCGATGGGGTATGGACCGGGGAAGGGCGTCGCCCGGCCGGCCCGGGGGTCTGGGCGTCGACGACGAGGGGGGCGGCAAAGGTGACGAAAAGAAGGCCCGCCATCATTCGGCCGGCACGGCGTCGCGCGCTCCGGGGCGCAGGAAGCGCTCCCTGAGTCGCCATTGGAGCGCGTTGGGTCGGACCGGAGGGAGAGGGAGGCATGGACAGGTGTTGTTTTGGGCGTTCTCCGATGGGGCTGCCAGTCAACTCTAGGACTGGGCGGCAATTTGCCCCGGCGCTATTGCCGGGACGACGCAGAAAACGAGCCAAACCTCGAACCCCGTCGCGGGGTCGCCAGCTCACTTGTTGGCCCTTGGGCCTATTTGGCCGGCGCGGCGTAGAATTCGACCTCGATGAGAGAGAGTTCGCCGGCGCCGACGTTTTCTTCGCCGGTGGTGGCGTTTTGCTGGTCAACCAACTCGGTGATGCCGCCAAAGGCGTCGCGGGCTTCGCTGCCGGCGAGCACTTCGATGACGACGTTTCGGCCGGTGGCGGGGGCGAGGGGCAACGTGATGTAGCCCAAGCTGCGTTCCGTGGCGCCGCGGTAGATTTCGGTGCCGTCGAGCGTGATTCGAATCGGGTAGCTGCGGGCTCGAAAACCGCCGGTCTTCATCGTGATTTCCGTCAGGCGGGCGGGGTGCGCGAGCTCGAAGGTGATGGGACCGCGGCCGGACCAGGCCGTGGTCTCGTTGTCGTCGATGGCGCGCTCGGGCGCTTCGCCATCGGGGCTCGTCACGCACGCGACAGGCACCGCGATCCGGGTGTCGTGGTAGGACGGGCCGGCGGGCGTGGGACCGCGGTCGAGTTGACCGGGCAACGCGGCGGCGGCGAAGTCATGCGACCAGCCGTCTGGGACTGCGGTGGCATGGGATTCGATTTCCAAGGTGGCGGGGGCGAGGCCTGCGGCGGTCGCGGCGAGGCGGATCCGGCCGGGTTCGGTCAGGGAGCGCACGAGCACGCGATTGACGCCGCCTTCGACGGGCAGCGCCGTCGCGAGGATGTAGTTGTCGGGGCCTTGGGCGATGCCGCCGCGCCATTCGGCCGGGCCGCTGAGGGTAAAGTTGACCAGGTTGAGCGCGGTCGGGCAACGGCGACCGTGGGCGTCCACCACCTCGACTTGATACAACGCGACGTCGGCGCCATCGGCGCGCAGACCGTCGGGTCCGGTGCGGACGGTGAGGCGCAGGGCGGCGGGTTCGCCGGCGGTGACGCGGGTGTCTTCGCAGATCGTCCGACCCTGCGCGTCGTAGCCGATGGCCGTGAGTGTGCCGGGCGTCCAGGCGATGGCGGGGAAGGTGAAGAGGAAGTGGGCGCTGCGTTCGCCGTGGCCGAGGGATTGGCCGTTGAGGAACAGTTCCACGTCGTCGGCGCTGGAGACGACGGTCACGGGTTTCACGACGCCCGGCGCATAGTTCCAGTGGCCGATGAGGTGAGCGCGAGGATGCTCCACGTCGACCCAGCCGTCCCACATGACCTGGTGGGCGAAGAAGCCGTCCTTCGGAATGCGCATGGGATCGACCTCGCCGCTGCGCCGGTAGTTTTCGGCGCCGCGGTGGTGCGTGTTGGTGTCGGAGAAGGTGATGTTGAGTCCGCCGCCGTTGACCCGCGTGCCGCTGCCGGGCCGCTCGCGCCAGAAGTCATACCAACGCACGACGTCTTCGATGGCGTGCGAATCCTGGTTGCGATTATAGGTGGGGGCGGGCTGGCCGTTGTAGAGCGGGCCGTCGCCATCCTTATGATACGGCGGGGAGAACTCGTCCCAGTATTTGCGCAGACCCTCATCGCGGGAGTATTCAGTCTGCCAGAACGGTTGGCGGGCGCTCTTGTTCACGTAGAGCATCTCGCCGCCGTATTCGGCCTCGGCGCTGGCCAGCATGTCGCGGCTGCCGATGGCGCGGCCGCCGTGCGGATCGAAGCGGTCGCGGAGGGCCTTCATCTCGGCCATGTGGGCCTCGCTGATGCCGTTGTTGCCGGATTCGTAGACGAGCACGCTGGGGTTGTTGCGGTTATAGATAATGGCGTCCCGCATGACCTCGGTGCGTTGCACCCATTGGCGACCCTGCGCGTCGTTTTCGGCGTCGCCGGCCGGCAACATCTGCATGAGGCCGACCCGGTCGCTGGACTCGACGTCCTGTTTCCAGGGCGTGATGTGCATCCAGCGCACGAGGTTGGCGCCGCTTTCGACCATGAGGCCGTTGCTGTAGTCGCTGAGCCACGGCGGCACGGAGAGGCCGAGGGCGGGCCATTCGTTGGACGTGCGCTGGGCGTAGCCTTTGAGGTGAATGACGCGGTCGTTGAGCGTGACGCGACCATGGTCGAACGCGGTTTTGCGAAAACCGGTGGTGGTGGTGACGCGGTCGACGATTTCGCCGTCGGCCTGGAGGGTGGTCGTGACGGTGTAGAGGTAGCCGTAACCCCAGCTCCAGAAGTTTAGGCCTGCGACGCGGGCGGACGCGGTGGCGATGATGCTGCCGCGGCCGGGGGCGGTGACGGTGCCACCGGAGAACTGTTTCAGCACGTGGCCGTCGCGATCCTGAAGGGTCACGTCGAACTCGAACGTGCGGGGCGTGCGGGGCTCGTTGCGCACTTCGGCTTCGACGTGGATGGTGGCGGCGTGGCCGGCGATGTCGAAGTCGGTGGCGTAGACGTAGACACCGGTGCCGCCGAGATGAGCGTAGAGCGGCAAGGTCTGGTAGAGGGAGCCGGTGAGGTGCAGGCGGACATTCTTCGGGAGGCCGCCGTAGTTGGCGTTGAAGTTACGGTCGGACCATTGGAAACGACCGTCTGAGACGCGCTCGCGATAGTTCCAGTCGTTATCGGTGCGCACGGCGATGACGTTGACCGCAGGGGCGGGCTTGATGGCGCCGCTGAGGTCGAAGCCGAAGGCGGTGATGCCGTTTTCATGGGCGCCGATCTTTTGGCCGTTGAGCCAAATGTCGGCGGTTTGGCGCGCTCCTTCGAACTCGATGAATACCTTTTGATCGGCGGTGCCCGGCGGGAGCACGAACGATTTCCGATACCAGGCGATGCCGGTGGGAAGGTCCTTGATGTCGTCGCGGAAGGCCGCGTCTTCGTTCCACGCGCGCGGGAGGGTGACCGCTTGCCAAGTGGAGTCATCGAAGTCGGGTGCCTCGGCGCCGGTGGGATCACCGACCTGCATTCGCCAGCCGGGATTAAAGTTCAGGGTTTGGCGCGGCGCCGTCGCGGCGATCAGCGGCCCGGTGGCGGCGATGAGGAGGAGGGCGTTGATCAGATGGCGGTGAACGGGCATACAGCGCGGGGGAGGGGGGCTAGCGGCGGAACTGGATGTCCCAGATGCGGGTGAACTGGTCGGTGCTGGCGGGGCCGGCGACGGTGAGCGTGACGACGGTGTCGTCGGTGTTGGCATAGGTGTGCGTCGGGTTTTGCTCGTCGGCCGTCGTGCCGTCGCCGAAGTCCCAGTGCCAGCTCGTAATCTCGCCGAGGGAGTCGTCGTGGAAGGCGACGAGGCGGCGGTCCATGTCGGCGATCTTGAACGACCAGCGGGCGGCGAGTTTCGGTTGTTGTGCGGGCTCGATCGGCATGAGGCGAAAGGCGCATAATTCGGACGCCTGGCCGAAAGACGTGCGTTGCGGCGAGAGCACCCAGAAGCTGCGCGGCGTCTTGCCGTCGTAGTCGATCACGATCCACGAGAGACCGATGATCTTGTTCACCGTGAGCTCAGTGGGCACAGCGCGCGCGGGGCCTTCGGGGCCGGCGTAGTCGAAGGGGGTGATGTAGAATTCGAGCGTGTATTTGCCTCCCTCGCCGGGCGCGAAGGCGTAGCGCTGGGCGGAGTTGGCCCAGGGAAATGACTTCGTCCACGTGGGCGCACCCCAGGCCATGGCCCAATCCTTTTGGTGGGCGGGGGTCATGATGTGGTAATTCTGCGCGTGCACCCCGGCGAGGGCCCAGTGTGAATCGGCCGGCGGGATGCGCGGGTCGAGGCGGGAGGAGGCTGCGCCGACTTTTTCTTCGGTCCACATATCGGCGCGGTTGCGGCTCACGAAGGGGCCGCCGGAGACGTCGCCGTCGACCATGATTTCAAAGGTGTCGTTGCGCAGGCCGGGTTCGGCGAAGTCCCAGTAGTCGTCCTCGGCTTCGTAGAGGAAGTAGAGGCGATGGAGTCCCTCGACCCAGGCGACTTTCACGCGGACGGCGAGCGTGGCATCACCGGCGGCGGGCGTGCCGGAGGCGGTGTTGTGCATCTCGGCGCGGGTGATGACGTAGCTCTCCGGCACGGCGGACCAGTCGGTAGTGTCTCCATCGATACGCGGGATTTGATCGCGGGGAAACTGGTAGACGGGGTAGGTGGTGTCGGGTTTTTCGAGAGCAGGCGCCGGGGCGGCGAATGCGAGTGCGACCGTGAGGGACAGGAGACCGCGGAGGGAGAACGGCATGGGACGAAGAAGGAGACGGTGACTGGTTTGGTTTTGAAACAGGAAGCGACCCGAATGGCTTCGCCAACGCTACGCGACGGCGGGCTCGGGGGGCTAAGGGAGGCGGACGGTCGCGGATTTTAAGTTGGGGGCGGTGGCTTGGACGGTGACTTCGCCGGGAGCGGTCGGGGCCAAGATGGCTTGGCCGCGGCCCTGATAGGCGGGGTGCGTGAGGTCGAGGGTGGAGCTGGTGTCGTTCAGGTCGCCGTTGCCGAGGCCGAGGAGGCGAGCGGGGCCGTTGATCGTGAAGGTGACCGGCTGGGTTGCATCCGGCACGCGGATACCGGCGGCGTCGACGATTTCGTAGATGACTTCGGTCACGGGAGGTTCGCCGGGGACAACGACGGCGGGGGGCGGCGTTTCGACCAGACGAAGCTCAAGGTGGTCGGCGGGGCCGGCGGTTTGCAGGGTGAAGGTGGCCACGGGTCGGCCTTGGCGCAGGCCGGTCGCGCGCAGGGTGCCCGGGGCGTAGGGCACTGTCCAGGTGAGCGTACCCTCGACGGCGTCGGCGGCGGTCAGGGTGCCGATGGGGCGGTCGTTGAGGGTGAGCTGAACCGCGTCGCAATTGCTGTAGCCGGTGATCGTGAGCGTGGCCCCGGCGGGCCAGTTCCAGTGCTCCGCGGTGGCGGCGCGGCGCTGGCGGTCGAGGGCGGGGGTGCCTTGGTTGGCGGCGGAGTCGCGCGTGTCGCCGGTGTCGAGCGAGGCGGCGATGTAAACCATGGGCTCGGTGCTCCAGAGGCTTTCGCGGAACCAACCGCGGGTTTTTTTGAAGCCGGCGAGATCGAAGAGGCCGAAGTCGCGGGCCCGTTCGGGCCACTGATGGGCTTCGCCGAGGTAATCGAAACCGGTCCAAAGGAATTGCGCAGAGATGTAAGGGTGGTCGCGCACGGCGGCCCAAGCGACGTAGTCGTGGCGATTCTCGCTGCCGTAGATCACGCGGTCGGGATGGGCGGCATGGTCGTCGGAGTAACGCAGCTCCTGGTAGTTGTAGCCGACCACGTCAAAGAGGTCGGCAAAGCCTACGGCTTGGGACATCTCCACGCTGGCCAATGCGGCCGTGACGGGACGGGTGGCGTCGAGGCGGCGGATGGCGGCGACGAGGGGGGCGCCATGTTTGACGAGGTCGGCGGCGGGCGGATTTTGCGGGCGGTATTTGTTGCCGAGAACCGGGTGGGAGAAGGGGTCGTTGGGGTAGTCCACCTCGTTGCCGATGCTCCACATGATGATGCTCGGGTGGTTGCGGTCGCGGCGGACCATGTCCTCGACATCGCGCACGCCCCACTCGGCGAAGTCCTCGCCGTAGCCGTAGCGGCCGGGTTCGCCGACGTTCCAGCCCTCGACCCACTTTTTCTTGGTCGGCGTGAACTCGTCGAAGGCTTCATCTTGCACGAGCAGGCCGAGGCGGTCGCAAAGATCGAGCAGCTCGGGGGCGGGCGGGTTGTGGCTGGTGCGGATGGCGTTGACGCCGATGGCCTTCAACTGGCGCAGGCGGCGCTCGAGGATGGCGGTGGGCACGGCGGCGCCGACGCTGCCGGCGTCGTGGTGGAGGCAGACGCCCTTCAATTTGTGGGGATGGCCGTTGAGGGTGAAGCCGGTCGCGGCGTCGAAGGCGAAGGTGCGGATACCGAACGGCGTGGAGGTCTCGTCGACGGTGTGGCCGTCGATCACAAGTCGGGTGCGCAGCGTGTAGAGTTGCGGCGAGTCGAGCGACCAGCGTTGCGGCGACGCGACGGCCATCGTCTGCTTGAACGCCTGGCGGGTTTCGGGCGCGAGCTGGCCGATGGTTTCATGGGTGGTGACGACCTGGCCGGCGGGGTCGAGCAGGGCGAGTTGCACGGCGAAGGCCCGGGGCTCCGGGGCGGCGTTGGCGACTGTGGTTTCGACCCGGACCTCGGCCTCGTCGACGGTCACGTGCGGGGTCGAAACGAAGGAGCCCCACGGGGCGACGTGCAGCGGATCAGTGAAGGAGAGGCGAACGTGGCGGTAGAGGCCGGAGCCGTTATACCAGCGGGAATCGGCGTAGCGCGAATGGTCGACGCGGACGGCGAGCACGTTGTCCTTGCCGGGGAGCAGGTAGCGCGTGAGGTCGACCTGGAAACTGCTGTAGCCGGAGGGGCGCCCGCCGACGAAGTGGCCATTGATCCAGACTTCGCTATGATCGTAAACACCGTCGAACTCGACCGTCGCGATGCGGCCGACCTGCGCATCGGCAACGGTGAAGTGCTTGCGATACCAAGCGGTGCCGCCGGCGGCGAAACCGTTGCCGCTGCCGTAGTCGGGCGAGAACGCCTCCTCTTGGCTCCAGTCGTGCGGCACCTGCACAACCCGCCAGGCGTCGTCGTCGAAGGTGGGGGCCATCGCCATGGCGTGGTCGGTTTTGCTGAAACGCCAATCGGCATCCCACGGCAGCACGGTGCGGCCGGGCGCGGCGAAGGCTGGGGAGGAGGTGGCGACCACGGCAAGGGTCAGCGCGGAGAAAAGCGGGCGGAGGTTCATGACTTGGAAAGGGGGTGGACGGCTAAAACCAGGGGGGCGGGCGGCGAAGCAAGCGGACCCTACTCTGCGGGTAGACTGGGACGAAGAGGGGCGCCCCGGCGATCCGGGTGACTGGAGCGTGACGTCGGGGGGGTGGCGCGGTCAGTCACCCGCACAGTCGAACAGTCCGGTCGTGACCTCATCGCCGCTTAGTCGACGGAAATGACGATGGCCGCATCACGATCCGGGTGGGCGGCCTCGCCGGTGAAGCCAGGATAGGTCAAGTGCGTAACATCGTGGGCTTCGAGGGCGTGGCCAAACGAGTCCGGGCAGGGTTTGCCCCACCGCACGCGACAGTCGCGTAGTTCGACATGGTCGGCGTAGCGCACGTGAAAAGCTGCGGTCGCATGGGACTCCAGCGCCGGATAGGCGGTGGTCGGCCGATTGTCCCAGACGGCGCCGGGGTAGTTCGTCCACCGCTCAAACGTGAGGTCGAGGTCGACGCAGCGCACTTGGCTGATCCGGCTCTCCGGAGTGCCGCTGATGCGCACGCTGTTTTCCGCCCGGCCGCGCACGTTTGCGATGAGCACCTCGCTGATTTGACCAACGCGGGTGTCGGGGGCACGCGGGATCGCAGTCAACGAGATCGCTTCGCCGCGCCCCCACCATGGGGCGGCGTGATAACTCGCCTCGAACATGATGTCGCGAAACACCACGCCGCGCACGTTGCCCTCGTCGGGCAACTGGATCGTGCAGGCGCGGCAACTGCGCCGAATCTCACAGCGTTCGAACGTCACGTCGGTGATGTCGCGCACGGTTTCGGTGCCGATCTTCAACCCGGAATCCTGCGTCTCGAGCACGCAGTCATGGACGTGGATGTGGTGGGATCCGCCGAGCTCGGCATAAGCGCGGGTGGCTTTGACCACGATGGCGTCGTCGCCGCACTCGATGTGGCAGCGGCGGATCTCGACGTGGCGACAGTGATCAGGGTCGATGCCGTCGCAGTTGGGCACGTCGAGCTGATTGCGGATGGTCACGCCGTCGACGAGCACGTTCCGACAACCGACCAGGTGCAGGGTCCATTGCGGCGCGTCGAGAAACGTGACGTCGTTGATCGCGAGGTCCTGGCAACGGTGGAGCACGGCCAAGCGCGGTCGGAACTCGCGCGGCACCCACCACTCGCCGGCCTCGTCGTAGTGAGTCATGAAGTCCCGGGCGTGGCCGTTGATGCGCCCGGTGCCGCTGAGGCGGAGGCCGACCGCGTCGCGAGCGGTCAGCAACGCGCGTTCGTCACCGTAATCCGCCGGATCCTCACTCGCGAAGAGTTCGGCGTCGGCGGCGAGATGAAAGTCCAGATGGCTCGCGAGCGCGATGCGCCCGACCCGGTAACGGCGGCCGCCGGGCACCAGCACGCGCACGGGTTGCTCCGCCGAGGCATCGGCGGCGGCGGCA
>CAXBDS010000058.1:0-25561 GCA_963974355.1 uncultured Opitutaceae bacterium | reverse complement strand
CCGTCGACGCCACCACCCGGTAGCCGTGCGCCGCCAACAACGCGATCGCCACGCTGCCCACGCCGCCCGAAGCCCCGGTGACCAACACGTCGCCCCCCTCCGGTCGCATCCCGCCCCGCTCCAAGGCCATCACGCACAGCATCGCCGTATAGCCGGCGGTGCCGATGGCCATCGCCTGCCCGGTCGTAAACGTCGCCGGCAACTGCAGCACAAAGTCGCCCGGCACCCGGGCATACTCGGCGTAACCGCCCCAGCGGCCTTCCCCCAAGCCCCAACCATTGACCACCACCCTGTCCCCGGGGCGAAAGCGGTCGTCCTCGCTGGATACGACGCGCCCCGCCAAGTCGACGCCCGGCACCATCGGAAATGACCGCACGACCGGACGCCCCCGCCGCACCGCCAAGGCATCCTTGTAGTTAAGAGTCGAATACTCGACCCGGATCAGCACCTCCCCCGCCGGCAGTTCCCCAAGCTGCCGCGACTGGAGAGTGGCAACGACGCCGGCCTCACCTTCGGTCAGGACAAGCGCAGAAAAAGATGCGGTGGATTCAGTCATAAGGCTCACGAGGGGCGGACCCAGTTGAAAAAGTAATGTTCGTAACGACGCATAGGCTCCGCCGTGGCCATGATCTTGGCCCGCAACACCGCCCCTTCCCACCCGGTCCAAAACATGGCGGCCAACTCGGTGGGGTCCGCCTCAGCCGAAAGCTCTCCGGCTTCACTCGCCGACTGCAACAGGTCCGCCACCATCCGCTCCCAGCCCAGCCACACCCCGTTCAAGGCGGCTCGGATTTCCGGCGTATGCCCCCCGGCTTCTTGCCCCAGATTTCCCACCAAACAGCCTCGAGTGTAACGATGTTTCGCCATGCCGGCGCCCGCTTCGTGGACAAACGCCCGCAGCCGCGCCAACGGCGCGAGATCACTCCGATCAAAACTACGCGCCATGAGGTGCCTAAAAAAAGCATCGTAAGCGTAAATCACTGCGATGACGAAGGCCTGCTTGTCGGTGAAATGGTGATAGAAGCACCCTTTCGGCAATGCGCTGCGCGCCAGAATCTGGCTCACGCCCACCCCATCAAACCCGCGTTCGGTAAACAGCTCCAATCCCGCCCGAATCAACTTCCGTCGCGTCGCATGCCCCTCCCCAGCGCCCGCCTCGTCAGCAGCGATCGACCGTTTCGAGCCCCGGGCTGCCTGAGTGTGCAACATCCGCCAAGATTTAGACCAATCGGTCTAATTGTCAAACAAAGTCCCTCCGCCTACCGTTCCGACTCGCGATAGAACGTCCGGAGGTTCTTGAGTGATCGTATCCAAAAAATCCGTTTCGACGCGCTCTGGCGTTCGACCAAAGCCCGCAGGCGCGGCATCGCGTGTCGATTGATCGCCCAAATCATCTTCACCAACGGCCACGTCATCGGGAGCAGTGCACCCCCGGCGGACCATCAATCCGGGGCCTAAACAGACAGGCAAATTGCCGCTGAACGTCCCATAGCAGTGCCGCCACAACGGCAAGTCCACGAGCACGATGGTATCACAGCGGGCAGACCGCTGCTCGATCGACGTAAAGCTGCCCCAGCCATCGATAATCCAGCGGGGTTCGCTCAACCCATTGCACCGCGCCTGCACGACCTCACGCTCAGGGACGGATTTCCAGCCTGGTCGCCATTGCTACTGGTCCACCTCATGCAACGGCAGTCCCCATAAATCACGCACCCGCCGCGCCAACGTCGATTTCCCTCCGCCGGCGTTGCCGATGATGGCGACTCGCGTCGTCATCCTCCCGCCCGGGGCCGGACAAGACCCGCCACCGCCTTCCCCGACGCCCTCCGTCCCGAACCCAACTCATCCGTGTTCATCTGCGCCATCCGTGGTCCAACTCCCCGGCTTGATCTTTGCGCCTGCTGCGTGATCTGCGGTTAGGAAAAGCCACGCCCCCGCTCACTCCAGGGCCAGCAGGCGCTTCACCTCGGTTTCGAGTTTCGGCCCCCGGGCATTGGTCGAAACGATCACACCGCGTTTGTCCAACAACAGCATCGCGGGAATACCCGTCACGGCGAATCGCTCCGCGATCGAGTTCCCTCCTTCGTTGTGCTTTTTGCCTTCGTAGTGTT
This sequence comes from uncultured Opitutaceae bacterium, assembly GCA_963974355.1. Classification (GTDB taxonomy): domain Bacteria; phylum Verrucomicrobiota; class Verrucomicrobiia; order Opitutales; family Opitutaceae; genus Actomonas. The sequence goes on along the minus strand of CAXBDS010000058.1, from coordinate 23,450 downwards.
GCGGCCAGGGCATCGCCTCCCGGGCTACAAAATCCTCCAACTTCTGCAAGTCGCCGGCGCGGTCCAACGACACGCCGATGATCTCAAAACCACGTTCGTGATAGTCGGCATAGACCTGTTTCACGTTGGGTAACTCCGCGATGCAGGGACCGCACCACGTGGCCCAAAAATCGATCAATACCACTTTGCCGCGCAGCTTTGCCACGTCGACGGCGCGACCATCGATGGCCATAAATGAGAGCTCCAGCGGATGTCCCAGCTCTTGCGCAAACTGGTTTTTCGCCGCCGCAAACTCACGAATCTTCGCACTCGGGCTGTCCGCGAACGAGGCGTAAGCCGCGACGGCCTCGTCCAGACCCCAACACTCCGCGAGGTAAACGTAGTTCCGCACCAGCGCGTAACCCGTGTCCTCGTCTGGCGACTTCGCGAGGAAGGCCTCAATCTTCGCCCCCAGCGCGGCGAGATCGAACGGCTCCCCCGCATCCTGGTTCTCGAACGCCGCATTCAGCTCCGTATCAAGCGCCATTTTTTCCTGCATGAGCGCCATCGCCTCGGCACCGCGACCGGTGTCGGCGAGCGCCGCAATGAAGTGCTCGGCGTTCGCATTCGTCGGGTCGAGCTCGAACGACTTCCGGTAGTGGGCGAGGGCCTGATCACGATCACCGAGCTTCACGTAGGCCTCGCCGATCGAGTCGTAAACATTACCCGATTGCGGGAACTGCTCGACGTTCCACTGGAAGACCGCCAGCGCCTCGGCGTTCTTATCCTTCATCAAGTAACGATAGCCCAGACCATTGAGCTGCCCTTCGCTCACGAAGGCATCGGCAAACCCGCCGGCCTTCAGTTCAGCGTAGAGTCTTCGACCGGCGTCCAAACCCTCGGTGTCGATCTTTTCGCCCACCATATCGGCCAGCGAGTGGTGCTTGATCGCCACCAGCTCGACGTCGAAGTGCAGTGTGGAATTGGCCGGAATCTTCGGCCGATCCTTATCGCCGTAGGCCAGCGCCGGCGGGATCACCAACGTCGCCTGATCGCCGACGTGCAACCGGGCAAAGCCCTCGTCCCAGCCTTTGATCACTTGATTTTTGCCCAACGTGAACGCGAAGGGCTGGCCGCCGTCGCGGCTGCTATCGAAGACCGTGCCGTCGGCGAGCGTGCCCGTGTAATGCGCCACCACGACCTCTCCCGGCTGCGGTTGGGCGCCGTCCCCCTGATGCGTAACCGTGATCTGTAAGCCCGACGCAGTCGTGACGACCTCGGGTGACTTCGAACACGCGCTGAACAAACCCGCCGCCGCCAACCCCATCAGGACGAATGATCTCATGGCCCCACGCTGAACTGCGACCGCTCCTCGGGCAAGAACGACGCCATCGGCCGCGCTTTCCGTTGGTGCTGCGGGCCCGTTTGTATCTACTCCGCATCCTGTATGATTCGCCCGACGCTTTGGCTCCTCGTTGCTTGCTCCGTTCTCCGGCTCTCGGCCTTCGATCGCACGGCGGTCGTCCCGACCATCGAGCCACCCGTCTACGCCGTCGATCTCGGCGACGGGCACTGGTTCCTCGATTTCGGCCAAGCCGCTTTCGGCAACGTCGCCCTGACCGCCCCCGCCACGACCGCCGACGCCTCTCCGGTCATCATCCACCTCGGAGAAGCGCGCTCCACCCCGACGACCGTGGACCGGGCCCCGGCCGGCACCGTGCGCTACCAACGTCACGAAGTCACGCTCCGCCCCGACAGCCCCGTCAGCCCCACGCTCACTTGGGCGCCGCCGACCTGGATGAAGGACGGCTGGCTCACTCCGCCCGCGAACACCGGCGAAATCATGCCGTTCCGCTACGTCGAACTCGAGCACGCCCCGGCATCCTTCAAACCCGACCAGATCAAACGCATCGCGTGGACCGTCCCGTTTGACGACCACGCCTCCGCCTTCACCTCCTCCAGTCCGGCCCTCAATGCCGTGTGGGATCTCTGCAAACACAGCATCAAAGCCACCACCTTTCTCGGTCTCTACGTGGACGGCGACCGCGAGCGCCGGCCCTACGAGGCCGACGTGTTGATTAACCAGCTCGGCCACTACTGCGTCGATGCGCACTACGAAACGGCCCGGCACACCCACGAATTCCTGCTCGAAAATCCCACCTGGCCCACCGAGTGGCGCCTGCAGTCCGTCATCCTCGCGTGGCACGACTTCCTGTGGTCGGGCGACGATACGTCATTACGCCACCACTACGCCACGCTCAAAGGTCGCGCCATGATCGAGCGGCGCACCGCCGACGGTCTCTTCGAAGGCTGGAACGACGGCGCGCCCAAGGACATCGTCGACTGGCCGGCGGTCGAGCGCGACGGCTACGACATGGACGTCACCGCCAAAACCGTCGTCACCGCCTTCCACTACCGCGCGCTCGTGCTGCTCGCCGAGATCGCCACGCATCTCGGCCACGACGCCGACGCCGCCGAGTTCACCGCGCTCGCCGCGCAAACGCGCGCCACCGTCAATGATCGCCTCTGGGACGACACCCGCGGCTGCTACGTTGACGGACTTGACCTCGCGACGGATCGGGTCAGCCCGCACGCCTCGATCCACGCCAACTTCTTCCCGCTCGCCCTCGGCCTAGTCCCCCCCGAACGCGGGGCCCGTGTCGCGGCCTTCCTGAAACCTGCCGGCATGGCCTGCAGCGTCTACGGCGCGCAGTTCCTGCTCGATGCGCTTTATGACGCCGGCGAGGGCGACGCGGCCCTCGCCCTGCTTACCGCCGACGACGCTCGTTCCTGGCTCAACATGGTCGAAAAGGTCGGTTCGACCATCACACTCGAAGCGTGGGATCCCGCCTTCAAACCCAACCTCGATTGGAACCACGCCTGGGGCGCCGCCCCCGCCAACATCATTCCCCGCCGCCTCATGGGCATCGAGCCGCTTGAGCCCGGCTTCGCCCGCTTCCGCGTAAAGCCCCAAACCGCCTCGCTTGTCCACGCCAGCATCACGTTCCCCACGCCCCACGGCGGCATCCAGCTCGACCTTCGCGGCACCGAAGCGACCACCTGGCAGGCCGACCTCACGGTCCCCACCGGCACCGTCGCCGAGTTCCACCTCCCCTTCCCCGGCACGCCGCAGCTCAACGAGAACGGCAAAGCCATCGCTGCTCGCGTGCTCCGCGTTGAACACGGCCGGGCCGTGGTCGAACTCCCGGCCGGGCACCGTGTGCTAACGCTGACCACCACCTCGCAGCCGACCGAGAACTAAGGACCCGAAATCGCCGCTTCCGCCGGCGGCACGCGGCGCGGTCTTGCTTCGCCCTACCGAATCACGCGGCCGCGCGTGGCCCGGATGCGTTTCCACCAGATCGTCATCCCGCTGAGGGCGAGCACACCGGGGGCGAGGCCTGCCAGCCCCCAAAGGATCTTGATCGGCAACCCGCCAAAATCGCCGAAGTGCAGGGGTTCAAAAGCATCGAGCGTCTGGGCCCAAATCCCGTCCGACCGGATGTCGTGGATCGAAACGAAGTCGCCGGTCGGCGAGTCATACGCCACCTGCGAGCCGAAAGCATTGCGGAACCAGGCGGCGTCGCCCGTCTTGCCCCACAACGTGATGGCCGCGCCCGGCGCCCACGGGAGTGAGATGTAATTCGTTTCAAAACCCGGAATCCGCGAGGCGGCATCGACCACGATGCCGTCGAGCCGCAGACCCGCCGGGTAGAGCTTGCCCGGCACATTAAACTCCTCGCTCGGCGGCTGCGGCGGATTCCGCAGGTCGTCGATCACGTGTTCAATATTCCAATACGCGCCGGTGAAACCAAGCAGCAGATTGAACCCGACCGACATCACGCCGGTGAAGCGGTGAATGTCGCCCCACAAAAGCCGCGCGCTCGCGCCCCAGCGCAGCGTGAACAGCGTGCGCCAAAAGCGCCGGTAAATCCACAGCCCGGATACGCCGAGCAGGCATAACGCGACCCCGAGCAACCCCGAAACCGCCATGCCGATGTCGCCGGCGAAAAAGGTGTAGTGCAGATCAAGCATCCAGCCCTTGAACGTCGTGGCGTGAAGCCGCGGCCCGCTCAGCACCGTGCCGCGGTAGGGATCGACCGTGAGGTAGTTCCACTCGTGTTTGCCATAGGCGATGACGTAGGCGCCGTCCGCCGAGCGGGGGCTGCGAAAATTGGGCGCCCAACCGGTGATCGCGTAGCCCGGCAGCTGCGCCTCCACCTTCGCCAGCAAAACATCATACGGCAGGCGGCCCGCCACCGTCGGCGCGACCCGCGTCTCCGCCGGATTGAACAGTCCGTCAATCTCCTCGTTAAACACCAGCACACTGCCCGTGAGACCAATCACGATCAGCCCCAGTCCGGAAACCAGACCGAGGACGGAGTGAATGCGCCAGAAGAGTTTTCGCATGGCAGGGAGAAGAAACGGGAACGGAGCGACCAAGGCCGCCCCGTGAAATGAAACGCTGCCGGCTCCGGTTAGAAGTCGAAGGTCGCCGAGAGGATAAACGTGCGCGGCGCGCCGACGGTCAGATAACCGGCGCCGGGATAGCCGCCGGCCGAAGCCCAGTAGTCTTCGTCGGTCACGTTTTCAACCCGGGCGCGCAGCGTCACACGGTGGGCATCCGTCAGCGCGAGCTGGTAACGGAAACCGAGATCGAGGCGCGTCCACGACGGAACGTCCTGCGTGTTGGCGGCGTCGGCGTATTGCGAGCTCGTGTAGATCACGCGGCCGTCAAACGAGAGCGACTCGACCCACGGGGTCCTCCACTCCCATCCGATGTTGAGTTGGGTTTCGGGCGAGCCGATGGAGTCTTTTCCCGCGACGTCGGCATCGAGCAGGCTCACGCCGCCGAGCATCTTGAAGCCATCCGCGACCTCGCCGTAGGCGGAGAACTCGATGCCGCGGTTGGTTTGATCGTCGACCACGCCGAAGTGGCCGCTCGCATCGACGCCGGCGATGGGCTTCTCGCTTTGGAAAACGCTGAAGGCGCCACCGACGCGGCCGAGGTCGAACTTCACGCCGACTTCGTATTGCTCCGTCACATACGGCGCCAGCACTTCACCGGCATTCGTGACGACCACGCCGCCGGAGGTCGCGGGCGCCACGTCGCCTTGGGTCAGGCCTTCGATGTAGTTCACGTAGCCGGAAAACTGCGGCGTGAATTTGTAGAGCACACCGACCGAAGGCGTGACCGCGTCATCCGAGTAGGACGAGAGCTCCGCGCCCGTGTTGTAGTCGTAACTGCTGCTTTCGATTTCCTGGTAGCGCACGCCGCCGAGGAGGATCAAGCGGTCGTCGAGCAACGAGATCGCATCGGCCAGCGCGAGGCTGGAAGTCTTCGCCTTTTGGGTGACGAGCGGATCGTCCATCGACCCGCCGACAAAGAAGTCGGCATCGGGTGCGGCGACCGCCATCGGTGCGTAGAGGTTGTCGGCAAAGCCCGCGAAGCTCGAAAACGCGTAGGCGTTCCTCGACTCCAAATCGTAGGCCGATGCGGAAACACTCAGCCGGTGCCCGACCGAGCCCGTGTCGAAGCGGGCCCGCAGGCCGGCCTCGCCCGTCATCACAACCTCCTCGCGCACGTTGTCGAAGCGGTAAGCGGAGGTCGTGCCGGTCGCGTCGACCACGGTGGGATTGGCAAAGGAGTTGGACTCGTTCCCCTGGCGCACACCGCCGGCAATCCACGCGGTGAGACCGTCCGTCAGGTCAAACTCGGCGCGCAGCGTGCCGAAGGTGTCGCGCTCGTTGGAGAACGTCCACGGCTGGGCCACGCTCACCGACGCGTCGGGCGCAGCCGGAATCGCGAGACCGCTGCTAATCGTAACGCTGGGCTGAGTCGCGTCCTTCTGCAGATCCTGGTAGCCGATATCGGCCGAAAGGCGGAACCGCTCGGTGCGGAAATCAGCCCCGAGCGAAACGAGCCCGAGCTCGGTCGACTCGCCATCGACGGCGGTGTCGCCATCGCGCCGGGCGGCACTTAGGCGCAGGCCGAGACGATCATCGGCGAAGCGCCGGCCGATGTCGGCCGCAGCGTAATACTGGCCGCCGGACTGCACGCCGGCGGTGAACTGCGTGAGGGGCGTCGAGGGCGCGCGCTTCGGCATGACGTTGACCGCCCCACCGAGACCGCTGCCCGAAGGGGCGGCGCCGTTGAGAAAGGCGTTGGCGCCGCGCAGGACTTCGACGCGTTCGACCAATTCGGCGCCGAGGTATTGGCGCGGCAACAGGCCATAGAGACCGTTGTAGGCCATGTCGTCGGAATAGACCGGCAGGCCGCGCACCATGTAGAGCTGCTGGAAATTGCCGAAGCCGCGCGCCACGCGCACCGCCGGATCGTTTAACAACACGTCGCCCACGCTGGCGGCCTGCTGGTTTTGGATCAGCTCTTGCGTGTAGGCCGTGAGCGAAAACGGCGTCGCCATGTTATCCTGCGAACCGAAGAGCCCGACCCGACCGCCACGAGCGACTTGCCCGCCAGCGTAGGCGCGCATGAGCCCTTCCGCCGATGCGTCGGCGCTGGCCGTGACGGTCATCTGTTCGAGTTCGAGCGGATCAGTGTCCGCCGGGCCCGCCGCCGGCACGGTTTGCGCCTGGACCGAAGCGGTCCAGGCAACCGCGGCCAGCAATAGCGCACCGGTCATTGGCCGGATGAAATTCGTTTTGAATCGAGTGGAACGTAGCATGGGAGATAAGGCCCCCTCACATGAACTGCGAGCGGGTCTCAAGAAGTCGCTCGCCTGTTATTGAGTTTCAATCTCAAAATGAAATAAAGGGACTATTGCCCCTTAACGAGGGACCAATCGCCGGGCCGCCGCTCCTCCAGCCCGTCTTCGTCTGATCCTTGCCCAAGAGTTCACAGTTCTTCCCCCATCTGTTCAACGGTCAGCGAGAATCGCGCTAGCTCGTTCAATTTGACGGCCCTTTGGCTCAGGCAAGATGCCTGAAACCGAGAACCGGGCAGCATGCATTCTGCGAGGTCCCGCGGCGGGATCGTGCCTCGCCGGATTTTCATCTCTCTGGACGATCATGAGTTAGCCCGAGAACCAAGCTCATGGCATCGCGGATGCGCTTAGGTTCATTACTCCGCTACCGGTTTCAACCGTTTCTGCGGAGTATCACTCAAAACAATACAACGATCAAAGGACACCCATCATCATGACTCAGAAAATCTCCAAATCCCCCGTTCAGGAACTCTTCGAAGATCAGGTCGCCGATATCTACTACGCCGAAAAGGAGCTCGTGAAGGCGCTCCCCAAAATGAAGAAGAACGCGAGCAACCCGCAACTTGCCGCGGCCTTCGAGGCGCATTGCGAGGAAACCAAGGGTCACGTGGCTCGGCTGGAGCAGGTCTTCGAATTGCTCGGCAAGGCCGCCCGCGCCAAGAAGTGCGAAGCCATCGTCGGTTTGTTGAAGGAAGCCGATGAAATCACCGAGGAATTCAAGGACACCGACGCGATCGACGCGGCCCTGATCGCGGCCTCGCAGAAGGTGGAACACTACGAGATCGCCACTTATGGCACGCTCGCCTCGTTGGCCGACCAGCTCGGCCTTACCAAGGCCAAGAAGCTGCTCGGGGCTACCTTGGACGAGGAGAAGGCGGCCGACGAAAAGCTGAGCTCGATCTCCGACACCGCCAACGCGACGGCGTAATCAACCTCCCGCCAAGCTCTCCAGTGCTTTGCCAGGAGGCCGATTCACCGACGGCTCCGCCAGAAGGCCCAACTCCGGTTGGGCCTTTTTTGCGACTGCGCAAGCACGCCCGGGCGAAAGACGATTGCAGGGCGGCCCGCGACGGCGTTTAGAACCCTGATGCGCTCCAATCGCCGCCGCTCTCTTTCCGGCGCCGCGGTGGGGATTTTGGCGGCGAGTTTCCTTCTCTGGCTGAATCACGCGAGACGGGAAGCTCACGCGGAGATCGCCACACTCAAGGCCCAGAGATTGGCCGATCAGCGTGAAATCGCGCGATTGCACGCCGAACTCGCCGTCGCCCGCCAACTCCGGTCCGATGCCACCGCAATGCCGCCGACCGGCGTGAACAACGTTTCCCGTGAACGCGCGGCCGCGGAGGATGAGTTGGACGGTTGGTTCGAGCGCGTCGACGCCTTGCGCAACTTCCTCATCGCTCACCCGGAGTATGCGATTCCCGAGCTCGATCAGGCGTCCCAACTGGACTGGCTGGATGTCACGAAGAGCGGGAAATTTCTCACCGAGGCCGACTTTCGCAAAGCTGCTTTTCGGCTTCGCTTAGCGGCCAAGGCCAAAACCAGCGAGGCTCTCCGGCAAGCGATTGCCGCATTCCAAAAAGCCTACCCCAACGCGCCCCTCACCTCCATCAGCCAACTCACGCCCAACCTACCCGACGGATTCAATCCCGCAATTTTGGCCCGCTACCTTGTGGCAACCGAGATGCCTCCCGGTTGGCCGAAAAGCCTGGGGCTCACCGCCGCCACCTCGGCCGTCGTGGAGGACGTGGTAGATCCCTTGTGGGATCAGCAATTTCTTTTCGGCAACAACGGGGTCTCGACCGCACGAGTCACTGGCTCCGATATCAACCGGGCCGTGGAAAAGTCGATCGCCACTTACACCGCGCAACACGGTTCTGCTCCGACCGACTTCGCGGCCGTCGCCCCACTCCTTGCGCCGGACATCGACCCAATCCTCGCAGCCGAACTATTGCAAGCCTTGGGCCCACGCTAGGTGTCCAGGCATTAAACAAGCATAATCTGTTAATATCCAGAGGCTAACGGACGCGCCATCCATCCTGCGCGTTTTTATCGAACACCCGTCCGCCGGGCCTGTCTGCGGTAGAGTCATGGCCCGACCTCCCTTTTGCGCCTCCCCGTTCCCGCCGGCGATCCGTTCGGATCCGTCCGCTGAATGCTCGGTCTGACTACGATGCCCGCCACTCGCTCTCGACGCCCCACCGCCGGGCGCCGCACCGTCCCCCGGTCCAGTCGCCGCCGGAAAGCCCGCGGGCGCCCCGCTCGCTCTCGCGGTCGGAGCCGCCTCGCCAAGATTGCCGGTTGGTTGGCCGGGCAACTCCTACAAACGCTCAACCACCCCATTACGCTGGGCCTGCTGCTCGCCCTTTACGGCCTCGCGACGCACTACGTCACCGCGATGCGCAGCTACGCGCCCATGCGCATCGATGGGCTGCTCGATGTGAAGTCCCAACTCGGCAACGTCTTTTACGCCGCCGGGAAAAATGGTTGGGAGTTCTTCCCTCATCTGTTCCACGGCGAATTCGGCGCTGCCGTCACCAATCTCACGAACATCTCCGGCATCCGCTCCGACGTCTACACTCACGTCATGCATGCCGGCGCCACGAACAACGCCGAAGCCTACGTGCGCTACGCGCCCTTCCTCCTGGGCGGGTTGGTCCTTAGTCGCGTGCTCGTCTACGCCGTGCGCAACCGCCACCGAGCTCAGCGCCTCGCCGCGCTGGCCCTCCTTCCGCGGCACCGCGGCCGAACCGCGGCAGCCCGTCAAATACACCGCGATGCCCTCGGTCATGAACTGCGCTTCGCCCAATTTTCTTTCGATCAGATCCTGATCTACACCGCCCGCGCCGGCCTCGCCTCCGCCGTATTCATCGCGTTGCTACTGAACTCGGTGAACTACTACCAGGCGGTGTCCGGCCTCACCGGCTACATCGGCTATCTGGGCTCGGCGCTTTCCACCGCCCTCGACTATGTCTCCGCCGCCGGTGTCGCGATTTTTAAACAACTCAGCTGGCATCTGTTCTTTATGCTCACCGATGGGAAAGAGAAAACTCTCGGCCTGCTCGCCGACAGCCGGAGCCTCGAATACGTGAGCCACTATCTCGCCAACTTTCCCGCGTCGCGCGTCCCGGCCGCGTTGCACACCGCCGTCTACCAAGCCTCGTGCGCCGGCGTGTTGTGGGCCATCGCCCATTATTTCCAAGGGCGGCTCGCGCGCCGCTTCGTCAGCCGCTACGAGACGCTGCCGCCGCACATGAAGCGCTACCTCGCCAAGCGGAACCCCTGATCCCTCAACGGGGGCAGGCAGCCGACCGGGCCTCCAGCTTGCGCCGAACACTCAGCATGATGTCCTCGGTCAAGCGAAACCGGCCCACCAGGACCATGGCCAACGCGATCGACACGGCAGGTATCGAAAAATCAACCACGCGCATCCAGCTGATCGTCCGCGCGCTTTGCGTCGCCCCATAGGCCACACTGAAGCCGGTCAGGTTGATCAGAAGTCCGCTGAGAGCAAATGCCACGGTCGACCCCAGTTTGATCATCCAGGTATAAAAGGCCGCGAACATCCCGGAATCCCGCACGTTGTTGGCCTCAGCCTCGTAGTCGCACACATCCGCGATCATCGAAGGCGTCAACGTCCACAGCCCCGTGAATCCCGCCGCAAAGAAAATCGAGGGCACGACAAACAGCCAGGGGAAGGCCGGGTTGTAGCAGATCCACTTCAGTATATTTCCGAGCAGAGCGAGCCCGAGAAAGAGCAACAGGGCCCGCTTTTTACCACACCGGTTCGCCAGCAACGCCACCGGCCCCGCCAGCAGCATGCTGGTCCCCTGCCACGCCGTCGACGCCGCCCCGATCAGAAACGCACCGTGCGCCTGATCGCCGCCATGGACGAAGTAAATGGCAATGTAGGGACCGATGGCTGACACGCTGAATACCCCGAGGCACATGAAGACGACCGCTCCGGCCAGGACGACAAACGGCCGGCTCCCGAACACCCGCTTCAGCGAGCGAATGAATTCCGTCAAATGCATCCCTTGCCGCCGGCCGGGCGCGTCCTTGGGTTTTCGCTCCGGCCGCTCCTTGCACCAGATCACGGTGGCAAAACCGGCGACCAGAATCGCCAGGGCCATCGTCGCGCCGACCCAGCGGGCGCCTTCGATCGTGCCCGAGAAAAAGCTCAACTGGGTGGCGGCGTAGGACCAGCCATAGAACACTCCGGCCGCTGCCCCCAAGAGCGTGGACACCGCCATGAGTCGCGTCCGTTCGTGGTAATCATCCGTCAGCTCAAAACCCAGCGCCTGCCAGGGAATCGAGAGAAAGGACCAGCCCGCGTAGGTCGCGCACGAAAAGAGCAGCAGCCACAGAAAATTGCCCTGCTCCGACAGACCGAGGGGAAACCACCACACCATGGCAAAAAACGCGGCCGACGCGACGGTGCCCGCGGCGATGAACCAGCGTCGGCCAAACCGGCTCCGATAATTGTCGGAAAGATAGCCCGCCAGGGGATCCGTGAACAGGTCAAGAAATCGCGGCAAGGCCAGCGCCAGCCCCACCAAGGCGGGGTTCACCCCCAGCGCGATGTTGAAGACATAGTTGGCCAGGCTGCTGATCCCGTAGCCGGTCGTAAGGCTGGCGAAATTGCCCGAGCCATAGGCCAGCTTTTGCCCCGCAGAAAGTGAACCCGATCTTGTTTTCGTCGGGGTGAGATCAGCCGTCATCGGTTACGCAGTACCGAAAACGTCGCGGATCGCTTCCAGGTAGCCGAAGCCGTTTTGCTTGTCCGGCTCCAGGTAACTCCCTTCCGTCCATTCATTCCACGCATTGATGCTGACGTGCGGCGTCGGCAGCTTGCGTGCATCGATGTGCTGTTTCGCCTCCAACAAAGCCTGACGGAAATTCGCCGGGGTGTTACCTTTCAACGTGGGCATAAAGGGGTAGCTGCGGTTCTCAAAATCATCGGTCTGGACGCAGCGGGGAGAGGCGTCCCAGCCCATGGTGACATTGGGGAAATAGGGTATCTTAAACTGCTTGCTGGTCTTCCGCCAATAGCCGGCGTTGAACTTCAGCACGTCAAGGTATTCGGTCTCCGGAAACACGAATTTCTTTTCCGGAAAGTGATGAATCCAAACATAGGACGAGACACTGTCGAAGTTCAGATCGCTGATGGTTTCGACGGGGTTCGTCACGTGCTCGTGGCTGCCCACGATGGTATTCTGCCAATGCACCAGATTGAGGTGCAGACCGGGGAATCCGGCCCGCTCGACCCGGCGGCGAAAGGACCGCAGCGCTTCCTTCAACCGGTCGACTCCGCCGAGCCCTTTGATCAGGTTCGGCAGATCGTAAATGGAGAAATACGGGCATCCCCCAATGGTCCAATAGTGCGGTGAACTGAAATACCTCTCGATGACATGCGCCGTGATTCGATCAAACTCCCGGCGGCCGACCACCCCCGACAGCATCAAAGGGTTTTTTCCCGTCAGTGACGCCGGTTGGATATTGAGCCAGTCATGGTTGGCCCACATCAGCGCAAACTTGATCGCCGGGCCGCCCTTGATCCCGAGAAAGCCCTCATCCAGCGCTCCGTTCAAAAAGGAGCCGCGGTAATCATACCAATCGAAGATGAAATGGTTGATGCCGTGGCTCGCCGCGACATCCACCTTCTTCTTCATCGCCCTCGGCGTCGACTCATCGTCGTAACCCCAAAGCGGGACCTTGGGCTGCTGATGTCCCGGGAAACGCGGTTTGGCGGCGCGAAGCAATTTCCATTCGGTCCACTGATCGCCGTGCCACTCCGACACGCGCGGGTCGGCGTGGTAGCCGGGGAAATAATAGACGCCGATTTCGTATTTGTTCTTCATGGTTGAGTCAGGCCGCGTATTGTATTCGATGAGCGGTTACACCGTCGGCGTCGTCTCCGTTGGACTTCGCTTTTCGCCAGAGAGGTCGGGGATCCGCCGAGCCGGCGCTCGACGGCCCCCCGACCGGGAGGGAGCTTCGGTTAGAATTCCAAGGCGGCGGAGAAAAGCACCTGGCGCGGCTCGGAGAGGATCAGCGAGCGGACGAAGTAGCGGTCGTCGGTCAGATTATTCACCGCGAGACCGAGGACGATCCGGCGCTGGGCCACTTTGACCGGATAGTTGACGAAGAGATGGATGTTCTTGGTGGTCCCCTCCGTGGCGATGCCGTAGAATGGGTTCGTGATCGCATCGTAGTGGACGGCTCCAAAGTTGAACTGCATGCCCGCCCCGATCGCCAACTTTGCCAGCGGTCCGCCCTCGAAGCGGTATTTCCCAAAGAGGACCAGCGCATCCTTCACCACCCCGGGGAACGTCGAGCCCACCAGGAGAGCGTTGGTGTCCTTCGTATTCTTCGCGTCGGTGTGGGCGTAACCCAGGCCGAGTTGGAGCCCTTTGATCGGCCTGGCCTGCAGGTCCACTTCAAAGCCCTTCGACTCTGCCTCTCCGGCGATGAGCACGTTGTCCGCGCCAGGCAGAATTTCGCCCGTTGTCTGGTCAATGAAGCCACCGGGATTGGCAATCTGAACGTTGGTTTTCAGGATGTCGAAATAGGCGATCGAGCCCGTGAGTTTCGAATCGAACAAATCCAATTTGAGACCGAAATCGTAGCCTTCGCTCGTCTCGAGCGGGCGAACCGCGCCGTCGCTGGCGCGCAGGCCGTTGGACTTGCTCGTGCCGGAATAGGTCGCGTAAACCGAGAGTCCATCGACGACCTCGTAGATCGCGCCGATTTGCGGGAGCGTCTTGGTGACCTTCACGTCGGCATAGCTCTGCCGGCGAATGCCGCCCATCAGGTGCAGCTTGTCGTACAAGGCACCGATCTGCTCGGTCAAAAAGGTGTTGGCGCGGCCGTAACCCGGCGTCGCCAACCCGAGCGAATAATCGAACCACTTGATGAAGTCGCTCGTATCGGTGGGAATCGCCGCGAAACGCACCACCGTGTAGGGGAACGGTCCGGGAGTGATGTAGAAGGCGCCCTCGGACTCGACCATGCGGCTACCCGACACGCCGACCAGTGTAGTGGTGTGGATATTACCCAGGTCGTATCGCAGCAGCGCGTTGATCTCATAGTAACGGGATTTGGTGCGGTAGCGTTCCTCAAATGGGAGGAATTGCGACGTGAGCTGGGTCGCCGAGGTGGGCCGATAGACGTCTGCCGCTTCCTCTTTTCGAAAGGTATTAAGGAACGCCGACACGTCATCGAAGTGAAACTGGGCCTGGCTGAAAATACCCTGCAGGGTGATGTGGCGGCCGAGGGTCTGCTCGATCCGGACTTCGCCGTAGCTGTGCCGGTTATCCAAGTGTCCGCCCGGGAAGGAGGTGCCGTAGTCCTCGCCGAAACCGGGCACGTCGAAAATGCTCACGGCCTGCGGAAAATTATCGTTGGGTTGCAGCGCACCGATGATGCCGCCGCGGGCGAAATTACCGGTTTCTCGTTTGTAGGAGTAATCGAACGTCACCAAGGTGCTGGGCGTGGCGCGCCAGGTCAGCACCGGATTGAGAAAGAAGGTCTTCGATTCCTCGTATTTCTGCGCAGTCTCCCGATCAGAGTAGGTGCCCGGCACGCGGAAAAGGAGCGTCTTGCTCTTGTTCAACGGCACGTTGAAATCAAAATCCGTACGGTAGAGCGAATAGCTCCCGATGGTCTGCTCGATGGTGCCCGCGTATCTCGTCATCGGGCGCTTGGTGGTGTAGTTCACCACGCCGCCCGGCTCGACCACACCGTAAAGAATCGCCGCCGGACCTTTGGCGACCTCGACGCGTTCAATGTTCGAAACGTCGGTGATCGAGTTAAAGGCGATGCCGTTGCGGAGCGGGGACGAACTCTGAAAGCCGCGGATCGTGTAGGTCTCCGTATCGTTCTCGTTGCGGTTGGCGTTGGTCACGCCCGCCACATAGGCGGTGGCATCCTGCACCTTGTAGACTTTCATGTCGGCCAAGAACTCGCGGTTCAGGACGTTGATGGTGATCGGCAGCTCGTTCAGGGGCGTGTTGATTTTCGCCCCGGTCGTCGTCGAATCGACCCGATAGCCATCCTGTTCGGCATCGGTGTTCACCGTGAAGGGTGAGAGCGTGATAACGTCATCGCTGGATGACTTGCCTGCGGCGGACGCAGGAGCGGTTTGGGCCCGGGCAAAGGACGCCAAGGCAGCGACCGACACGAGGAGTAGCCGGGACAAGGGCGGGGATTTCCGAAGGGTGACTTTCATGGGTAGCAAGGGGTGGGTTTGGGTATTCGAAGTCCTTCACCAAGCGTGAACAGCGGTGGGATACCGGGGTGGGTATCGCCGCAGGGGAGAACTCGAGGTTGCGCTCGTTGTTATGCTCGGATCGCCGCGGCACAATGCCATCAGAACTGGACAGTCCAGCGGCCAACGACGAGACCGCGCGGGACCGCGGTCGCCTCGCCTCACGCCGGGGGCAAGCTGGCGCCGTCTCGCCAGGTTCCGTCGAACAATACCGTTTCCGGTTTCTGCAATATGCCGTGTTGATTGCGCCGCATCTGCTCGATCAGCAGATCAATGGCGCGGCCGCACTGAGCCTCGTCCTGGGTATCGATGCCCGCCACAAAATCGTTCTCTTCGCGCCAGAAAAGCACCGCCAGCGCGATATCAGCGGGCACCTGCCAGCCGACGCCCTCGAGCGTTTTCAGCATCGTAAAGTCGGCCGACAAAATGACGTCGGGACGATACGTTTTGATCCAACGCTTCAGGGCCGGCGCCGCGGCATCGGGCAGCAGCAAAAAGGGGATGCGGTCTTTCTTGGGAATCTCGCTGAGAAAGAAATGATACGCCGCCGCCCAGCAGTGCATCGTGCGCTCATTGGCGTCGTTGGTCAGCACCAGACCCGGCCGCCGGTAGCCCCGCTGACGCACCTGCGTCAGGCACTCGAACAGACCTTGATGATGGTCGTGGTCCACGGCAAAAAGCCGGGGCTGCACCAAGGCGCGGCCGATCACCACACAGGCATAGGGCGAGAGGTCCAACTGCAGGCGGGCCGGCGCCTCGGGATAGTTAAACACCACGATACCCTCGGTCCCCCGGGCGGCCAGAATCTCTTCGACCCGACGCGGCGTCATCCCGGGAGCCCGCAGCCATATCTCTTCCAGCCGGTAGCCCCGCTCACTCGCCCGCTCCTTCAAGCCACGGTAAAACCGACGCAAGCCGTGGTCCGCGTTCAACCAATATTTGGGCGTGGGCCAATCGGAAAGCAGCACGATCGGCGCAGTGACGTCCGAGACGTTATGCCGCGCAATCGCCCCCATGACCTTGGCCACGGTGGGGTCGGGCTGGTAGCCGAGCTTCTTCGCGAGCGCCTTCACCTTGGTGCGCGTCTTGGCGGGAATGCTCGGATGGTCGCGCAAGGCCAGCGAGACGGCGGATTTCGAAAGGCCCGCGTGGCGGGCTATGTCCCGAATATTCACGCCAAAATTTTCAGCCAAGTGTCAGCATGGGGGAAAGGCGCAGTTTCCGGGCGACGCAAGATCTGGCAAGGAAACTCAATTCGACCGGCCGAGGATGACCGGCGGCTGATCCGCGGTGCGACATCCCGCCGTCTCACGCGAAAGTCAGCGGGCCGAGAACGTGTAAATCGTGGTGCTGCGGTAGGTCTGCCCGGGGCGAAGCACGGTATCCGGAAAGTCAGGATGGTTGATCGAGTCGGGGTAGTGCTGGGTTTCAAGGGCGATCGCCCCGCGGTGGACATACGCCCCACCCGCTTTGCCCTGGAGTGTGCCATCGAGAAAATTACCGCAGTAGAACTGCAGGCCGGGTTCAGTCGTCCAGATCTCCATTTTCCGACCCGACGTGGGTTCGTAGACGGAGCCGGCGAGCGCGAGTGAACCGTCCTGCGAATCGAGCACGAAGTTGTGGTCGTAACCGCCGCCGTGTTTCAACTGCACGTTGATCTCATTTACGCGTTCGCCGATTGAATGGGGCCGGATAAAATCGAACGGCGTGCCCGCGACCGGCGCGATTTCACCGGTGGGAATCAACCCGGCATCCACCGGCGTGTAGCGCTTCGCGTTGAGCTGAAGCACGTGCCCAAGCACGGTGCCGTTCCCCTCCCCGGCCAGATTGAAATAGCTGTGATTTGTAAGATTAACCGGCGTCGCCTGGTCGGTCGTCGCGGAGTAGTCGATCCTCAAGCCGTTGTCCTCGGTGAGCGAATACAGCACCTCCACATTGAGCGTGCCCGGAAATCCTTCTTCACCGTCGTGGCTGGTATAGCGGAGACGCAGGGCGGGCTGACCATCGCGGTGCGTCGGTTCGGCGTTCCACATCACTTTGTCGAAACCGACGAGCCCACCGTGAAGTGTGCAGGCGATACCTCCCGGTTGGTCGTTGGTGGCCAACGCGTAGGTCGTGCCATCGAGTGTGAATCTGCCGTGAGCGATGCGATTACCGACCCGCCCGATCAGCGCGCCGAAATACGGTGACTGCGCGGGATACGGTTCGACCGAATCGAAACCCAGCACCACGTCGGCGAACTTACCCGCTCGGTCCGGAGCAAGCAGCCGCACCACCGTCCCGCCGTAGTCGGATACGTCCACGACTAATCCCTCCGAGCCTCGCAGCGTGTAGAGATGCGCTTCGCGACCATCGGGCAGATGACCAAATGATTTCCGCTCCACCGCCGACGAAAGCGCGCGGGGCTCCCGGTGCTTTTCGTCGAGCGCGACTGACGCGATGTAGTCGGCTTCGCTTTCCCGATACGGCACGCCATCCGCCCGGAAGATATCATGGTGCCAAAGGTCCGGTTCCGCGGTGTAGACTTTCCCCCAACTGTCCCACGGGTAGATCGTCTGCGATTTACCGTTTACCAGGCCCCAGTTGATCGCTCCGACGTTTTCCTTTTTCAGGTAGCCCAAGAGCGGATCAAACGTGCTGCCGTTCCCTCTCGCCATGTATTCGGAACAAATAATGGGGCGGTGGTAAGCGGCTTTAAGCTCCGCCACTTCCTTGGCCATGTCGCCCGGCTGGGCGTAATTGTGAAAGGTGATGATATCGGAGTTCGCCAACATCATCTGGAAGATCGGCGAGGCGTCTTTCCAGCCCTCGTAGTCCCGCCAGATGCCGGCAGTCAGCGGCTGAGTCGGATCAACTTCCCGGGCCCAGCGAAAGGCCTTTTCCAGCAGTTCCTGGGCGACCACCGGCTTGTCCGGCAATTCCAACACACCATAAGCCGCAGCGTTGAGGTTGTCCGCCTCGTTGAAGAGGTCCCACCCCAGTATCCGGGGATCGTCCCGGAAGCGCCGCAGCACGCCCTGCACATACGGTTTCAGCTCATCTTGCCTGGCCGGGTCTCGCAGGATTTCACGGCCGGGCGACTGGACCCAGCCGCTATTGTGAATGAAGGGACGGGGCGGCCGCTGCATCCCGGCATACGGATGGGGATCCCAGACGCCATCGAAGAAGACAAACAGGGTCTTGATGCCGTGACGGTCGGCGACCGCGAGATATTGATCCATGCGGGCAAGCAACCCGACGGCATCTTCGCGCCAGAGGATGTCGTGGAGAAAGACCCTCATGGTATTCAGGCCGATGCCGGAAGCCCAACCGAGCTCCTGATCGATGGTCTTCAGATCAAAGGTGTCAGCTTGCCACATCTCGAGCTGATTGACGGCGGTCCGCGGCACATAATTGGCGCCCACCGGCCAAGGCTGATCCTCAGACCACGCGTTCGCCTTTTCTTCCGACCACTGCCCGGGAATGATCACAACTTCAGCGGCGGTGGCGACGTGAGCGACCGCGAGAAACAAAACGAGACAAGCAAACCGATGGGGTATTTTCACAATGACAAAACGTAATGGGGTATTGATACGAAAAGAACGCTTCCGGCGGTTATCCGCCTAAACTTCAGGGCGGAGGTAAAGCGGCTGACGCGCACGCTATCGGGTAAAGGCGATCGGCCATCGAGATCATCGTATCTCCGGCTTCAATCCGTCGCGCTGGCGCATCACCGCGTCATTTGCTTCGGTTCACCAAAAGCACCCAGTCGTCGGGGGTCGGCCTCACGGGAATGGTCCACTCGCCGTTGTCGGCGGAAACCGTGCCGAGCTCGATGAACGTGCCGGCCCGTGGGTTGAACCAAGCAGCGGCATAAGAGACTTCCGGGGCCATTCCCTTGAGCGTTCCCGTTTCGTCATTTTCTCCGAAAAAATACACCACGTAGGTGGCATTGCCGTCGGAGGACAAAAGCGAGTGATTCGGATCGGTGAACGCGCTCCAGGCCGGATCATCAAAGCGCGGCACCAGCTTCCACCACTGCAGAGCGGTGTAAAACTTCTTGAGGTAACCCAGCTGCACCGCCCCCGGCAGATTCGCGCCGTCATACCAGCTGAGGTAGCGGTTCGGCATCTCGTAGTCCGTGCCAAAGTCATCGGGCGAATACAGGTCATTCCAGGTGCCATTGGCCCCGTAGCCATAACCATACATGCCCCACTGAAAGGCTTTGTAGCCAGCGCCGCGCGCGCCTTTGGCGTCCGTCCAAAAATCTTCATACGGCGCTTCGTAGAGCACAGTCGGTTTGGCCGGAGCATACTGCCAAAAACGTTTCGCGGCCGAGAATCCGCTCAGGTCACCCTGCAACTGCACCGGCCACCACTGGTGGTAGGGCTTGTTTGCCCACCAGGATTCGTCCGGGCCTTCGATGCCGTTACCGATCGCCTGGAGATGCACGCCCAGGGGCTGGTCATAGGCGTCGTTATCCGCGATCGCCTGCGCGCCCGCATACCAGAGCCCGATGGTGCCCATGTCATACGCCTTATACATGTTCGGGTCGATCTCTTGGGCGATCGTCCAGAGCACGGGGTAAGCCCCGAAGCGGGCCGCCCAATACCGGCCCAGCTTGGCCATGTAGGCGGGCGTGTAATACTGCGGGTTCTTCACCGGCTCCAACGCCCAAGTGAGGCCGGCATGCGCATGAACCAGCCCGTGGTCCGCGAGGTAGGCGAACTTCCGATCCATATTGGCAAACCCGGGAAGATCCGCCGCCGTCAAACCATCCCGCAGGTCGCAATGAGCCTCCTCATCGGCATTCGTGTGGGTGCCTCCGTGCGGGTTATGAATGGACTCCGTTTGAAACACGGTGAAGCCCTGCGCCACCCGCTTATCCACCGTGTATTTGAACTGCGAAGGCACGCCCGGCACGTTCGACGTCTCAAACCGCTCGTGGGGAAACAACCAATGAGTGTCACCCAAATAGAAAAACGGCGTGCCGTCGGCATAGACAAAATAACGCCCATCGGCCGACACCTTGAGAAACCCGCGCTGATAGATCGCGTAGGGACCCGTGTAGTCATCGCATTGGAGGGTGCGGGTCACGCCCTGCAGGCCTTTATCCGCCGGGTTGGTGCAGGTGGTGACCATGCTCCACGCTCCCGCAACGGTAGGGGCGAAACGGAAACGCCAGGTGCTCCCTCCGTCCCAAAACCCGGGTCGCACGATCACCTCACCGCCGGGTCCCGTGAACGTCGCCGTCACTTCCACATCCTGAAAGGGATCAGCGTAATTCACCGCACTGGTGAGCGGGATTTCCGCGACTCGCCATCGCTGGGTGACAAAGTCGGCCGCGAAAGCCGACGACGACAGCCAGCCGAAAACCACCACGCGCCACCCCCACTTCAACCCACTGCGAGTTTTATTCATCATATCTAGTTGCGTAGACAAGCAGCGCCCCGACTTCGACTCGAAGGTTCTCTCAGTGGACAGTCCACCCTCGCCTCCATCACCGCTGCCCATGATGAGCTGCCTCGCCAAACACCGAGCGGAGTCGAAAACGTCGGGACTTCAATGCGGCGCGGCTTCAGCAGCGGCGGCGGAGCCCGCCGTGGGCACCCAGACTTTCATCGCGGTGCCCCCGCGATTGGACCACGCATAATAGGGGATCGCCGTCAGCGCCCGACCCGCAGCGTCGGTGCCATGCAGCGCCATGATGCCGCCAATCAAGTCCATCGGCGCAGACGAAAACCCGGCCCCGGGCCGCACCGTTATATCCGCGATCGCGACGGGATTATCCGGCTCTTCGAAACAGTAGACCAATGGGCCGCGTTCCAACGCCGTCTGCCCGCGCAGGTCCTCAACTTCGGGCGCTGCGGCCACTTGACGAATCGGCATCGGCAGGGTCAGCCGCACCGTGTCGCCGGCCGCCCACCTGCGATCCACCACGACGTAACCACCCGTGATCGTCGCCTCCTGGGCCTGCCCGTTGAGCGTGACTTCGAGCGTTCGGGTCTCGCCCGAAACGTAGTGGTAAAGCGTGCCCGGCGTCGGCTCGCCCAGCGTCCAACCCGGCACGCGCAACTTCAGCGCGAAGGCCAGCGGCGTCTCCGGCGCGACCGTCAGCGCCACGTCGCCGGCCCACGGATAGGTTGTCTCCTGCGTCAGCCGCACCGCCGTCTCGGCCACCGTCAACCGGGTTTCGTTCGACACGTAAAGATTGACCGCCACCGCGCCCGGTTGCTGCGCGTAGACCAGCCCCGGCAGCGTGGGCAGGAAGCGGATCAGGTTGGTCGGACAACACGAACAATCGAACCATTCCGAACGCGTGTGATTGCCGCGGTTGAAGGCGAACTCCTTGTCCGCCGCGAGGCAGTTGGAGTAAAAGAAGTGCGTGCCATCGTGGGCGAGGCCGGCGATCAAGCCGTTGTAAAGCGTGCGCTCGATCAGGTCGTAATACGCCTTGTCTCCCGTGAGCAAATACAGGCGTTGGTTCCACATCACACTGCCGATGGCCGCGCAGGTTTCGGCGTAGGCCGTGAGATTGGGCAGCTCGTAATCGGCGCCGAAGGCCTCGCCGTCGTGCTTCGCCCCAAGGCCGCCCGTAAGGTAAAGTTTCCGGTCGACCATGTTGTGCCAGAGAGCGTCGACCGCGGTGAAGTAGGCATCATCTTGATACAAGTCGGCGATGTCGGTCATGCCCGCATACATGTAAACCGCCCGCACCGCGTGGCCGACGACCTCGCGTTGATCGACGACCGGGATATGGTCCTGGCTGTAGGCGCCGTAGAGCGGGTGATTGGCCGGGTCGCCCCGGTGGTCGAGAAAGTATTTGGCAAGTTCCAGGTAGTCCCGCCGGCCGGTGATGCGGTAAAGCTTGATCAGCCCCGTCTCCACAATCTGGTGACCGGGCACCGCCTCGCGCTGGCCGGGTCCGAAGGTCTCGACCAGCAGGTCGGCGTAGCGCAGGGCGATGGCGAGCAGGTTGTCCTTGCCCGTGGCCGCGTGATGCACGGCCGCGGCTTCGAAAAGGTGGCCGGCGTTGTAGAGCTCGTGGCTCATGTTGAGGTATTCCCAGCGCTTCCCCGGCTTCACCCACGGCGCCGGCGGGTGCAGGCCGTCGATCGTGCGCCAGGTCGTGAGATAACCGTCCGCCTCCTGGCCGACGGCGATGATCGCGATCAGTTCGTCGAGCCGGGTTTCCAGTTCCGGATTCGGCGCACTGATGAGCGAGCTCGAAGCGCCCTCGATGATTTTGTAAACGTCAGTATCGTCGAACGGCATGGCGCCGCGCACCGGCCCCGGCAGTTTCCCGCCCGCGATGAGGAAGTTGTCCAACCGTCCTTCCGCCTCACACTTGGCCAAAGCGAAGGCGATCGTCTTGTGCTGAATCGTTTCGATTTTCGGCAGCCAGAAATCATCCGTCAACCGCACCTCCGCCAGCGGCACCGGGACCAGTCGTTCGGCCGGCGGTAGCGGCTCGATCGCCCGACCGGCGCAGGTGAACAGGACAAGGCCGAGGCCGATGAGGAGCATTCGGGGTTGGGGCATGAACCACACCCTAAAACCAGCCCGCCCGACCGAAACCCCGCTGATACTTTCCCGTTCAACAACGAGCCGTCCCTGTTTCGGACTGTCCAAGAAACCAAAACCGCCGGCGATAATCTCTCTGCTTGCATAAATAAACGAACGTTCACTTATTTCACTCTCATGCGCCCTCGCGATGAAAACAAGGTCCACGTTATCCACCAAAAAACGGTGGAGCTGGCCGCGCGGGCTGGTTTCGACGGGCTGAGCATGCACAAGCTCGCTCGCGCCGCCGGCGTCTCGGTCGCGACGCTCTACATCTACTTCAAGGACCGCGAGGACCTCATCCTGCAGGTCGCCATCGGCTCGATGGAGCGCATGGTGACGGCCACGCTGGTCGACTTCGATCCGACCATGGCCTTTGCCGAGGGCCTGCATGTCCAGTGGCACAATCGCGCCCGCTACTTCCTCGCTCATCCGGACGAGATGCAGTTCCTCGAGATGATCCGCTACTCGCGCTTCGAGGCGCCGGTCGCGGATCATCTGAAGAACACGTTCGGCCACCACATGCGCACGTTCGTGCTCGGCGCGATCGAGCGGGGTGAACTCGTGCAACTCCCCCTCGAGGTGTATTGGTCCATCGCCTTCGCCCCGCTCTACCAACTGGTCAAATTTCATCTCAACGGCCACGGCCTCACCGGTCGCCCGTTCAAACTCACGCCCGCGCATCTGACGCAAAGCGTGCAACTCATCCTGCGCGCGCTCACGCCCCCGCCTGACGCGCCTCGGTCTTCCCGTTCACCATGAGCACCCGCTCCTTCGCCTCGCCTCCGCCCGCCGGCTCCGCCCCGGCCCCCACCTTCACGCGCTACGAAGCCTTCGTCGTCGCGATCCTCGCCATCGTGCAGTTCACCGTCGTGCTCGACTTCATGGTGCTCTCGCCGCTCGGCGCGATTCTGCTGACCGAGCTGACCATCACC
>CAXBDS010000057.1:0-25795 GCA_963974355.1 uncultured Opitutaceae bacterium | reverse complement strand
CCCGCCGCTATCGCGCGATGGGCTTCAAGGTCGACGACCCGTGGGAGCGCGAGTTGCCCCAGAGCAAGGCCTTCACCACCTACGATCCGGCCGGCCAACGTCTCGTCGTGCTTGAGCCCGGCTCCAAGAGCCAACGCGAGGCCCATCGCACGTGGAGCGAGGATCGCGAACGGCGTTTCGGCGAACTCTTCCGGGATGTCCGCGACCAACTCGTCGTCACGCCCGGGGAATCGACCACCGAGGCGCTGGTGCGTTTCTTCCGCGGCCACATGGCAGCCAACTGACCATGCACGAATTCAGTCTTCAGGAACCGCTTTGGCTGCTGCTGTTACTCGGGTTGCCCCTGTGCTGGCGCCTGCGCTGGCGTCGCGGCACCAACGCCATGATCGTGCCCTTCTCCTCCGTGTGGTGGCAACCGAGTCTCAACCCGATCACGAAATGGCCCATCATTTTCTCGGTGACCGGCGTGATCGTGATGATCGTCGCCCTCGCTCGTCCGCAGATTTTGGAGGGCAAAAACGAGGTGATGAAAGAGGGCTACGACATCATGCTCGCCATCGACCTTTCCGGCTCGATGCAGGCCGAGGATTACGAGCGCAATGGCCAGCAGATGAATCGCCTCGAAGCGCTCAAGCCGGTCGTCAAAGCCTTCATCGCCGATCGGCCCAATGACCGCATCGGCCTCATCGTTTTCGCCGGCCGCGCCTACACGCTCGCCCCGCTGACCTTTGATCACGACTGGCTGGCCCGCCAGACGCAGAAACTGAAGATCGGCCTTATGGAAGACGGCACCGCGATCGGTGACGGGCTCGGCATGGCGCTCGCCCGCCTCCAGCATTCCAAAGCCGGCGCCGGCCAAGACCAGTCCAGCGCGTTCGTCGTGTTGTTGACCGACGGCTCCAACAACGCCGGCGCGCTCAAGCCGATGCAAGCGGCCGACATCGCCGAGTCGCGCAAGATCCCTGTCTATACCATCGGCGCCGGCAAGGCGGGCACCGCCCCCTTCCCTATTTTCGACGGCACCGGCAAGAAGGTCGGCTACCGCCGCATCGTCTCCGATCTCGATGAAACCACCCTGCAACAAATCGCGGATCGCACGAAGGGTAAGTTCTTCCGCGCCGACAGCACCGACACGGTGGAAGCCGCCTTCAAGGCCATCGACTCCAACCAAAAACTTTCCTTTCAGGCCCGCACCCACCTGCGCGGTCGCGACCTCTTTGATCTCTTTCTGTGGGTCGGCGCGGCGCTGGTCGTCATCGGCGCGCTGAGCGTGCGGCTGCCGTGGCAACGGGAGGTCGTGGTATGATGTTATTCGGACAACCCTACGCCCTGCTCCTGCTCATCCCCGCCGCCGCCGGGCTCGGTTTCGAACTGTGGCGCCGCGGCGCCATCGTGATGAGTTTCCCCAAGGTCGCCCGGGTGTGGGCCGGCCACAACGAGCTCTCTTTTGGCCGGCACGGCGTCGGCGGCACGGTGCGCTGGCGGCTTTGGAGTGGTTTGGCGCTGCTCGCCCTCGCGCTCGCCCAGCCACGCTGGGGCATGGTGGAAGAGACGGTCTACGATCCGGCCCGCGACGTCGTCGTGGCGATGGACCTTTCGCGCAGCATGCTCGCCAAAGACGTGCGCCCGTCCCGCCTGGAGCACGCCCAGCTCCTCGTGCTCGGCATGCTCGACAAACTCGTGGGCGTGCGCGTCGGCCTCGTGCCCTTCGCCGGCGTATCATTTGTTCAACTACCGCTGAGCCTCGATTACAATATCCTCATCGAGACGATGGGCACGTTGTCCCCGGATAACTTTCCCCGCAGCGGCACGAACTTCACCGCGATGCTTTCGACCGCGCTGGAAGCCTTCAGCGAGGAAACGAGCAACGACCGCTACCTGATCATCATCAGCGACGGTGAATCCTCCGACGGCGGCTGGCGCGAACTCGCCCCGAAACTCAAAGAGCGCGGCATCCGCGTCATCGCCGTCTCGGTCGGCACCGCCACCGGCGCCGTGATCCCCGCCAAAAACGGCGACGTGATGCGCGACGCGAACGGCGCCGAAGTCCTCTCCCGCTTTAGCCCGACCTTCCTGGAGAATCTCGCCGAAGCGACCGGCGGCATTTATCTGAACGGCAACAGCTACGTCGCCCTCTCCGATACGATCGAAGACATCGCCACCGGCTCGGCAAATCGCCTGGAGAGCGACCGCGGCGAGGAACGCCTCGCCGAGCGCTACCAATGGTTCCTGCTGCCCGCGATCCTGCTGCTCCTCGCGAGCTACTGGATCGAAGTCCCTTACCGTCCGCACGCCCGCAACATCGAACTCCCGGAAACACCCGTCGAAGTGAAAAAACGTTCCAACCTCGGTGCCGGTATCACGGCTTTGTTTATCCTCGCGTTGCTCACGCTCGCCCTGCCTCGCGCCTACGCCATCGATGAATCGGAAAACGCCGTCGGCCCGGGCAAACGCCCGAGCTCGCCCGTCGACGCCCAAGCTTATCTCATCGCCCAACGCATCGAACAGATCCTCGCGCACGGCGGCCCCAACGCCATCGACTGTGCCAGCTACGTGATCGACTCGATCGGCTATCTCGAAACGAAGTTGCGCATCCGCGAGAAGCCTCCCCTCTCCGTGTTGAAGGACACCTTGGCCGCCATCGACACCGGCCGGAAACTGGACCCCGAAGCGGCCGACTGGACCAAGTTCCAAAGCACGGTCGAGGACATGCTCCGCCGCACCCTTGAGCCGGCCAAAGTCTACGCCGCCCAAAGCGCCGAAAACGTCGATCTCGAGACCCTGCTCGCCATGGCCGACGAGGAGCAGAAGAAGGACCGCACCGACCGCAACAACCAGGACCAGGACGACGATATGGAGATCCCGGATGATCTTCTCGACCGCCCTTCCCGCAAAGTCGCCGGCAGCGCCTTCGGCGATCTGATGACCGACGCGCCGCCGCCCGCCGAGCCGGCCGCCGAGGAAGCCGAACCCGCGCGCAAGCCACGCCCCAACCGTTTCTTCGGCCAAAACAAACCGATTACTGAGTCCGACCTGGCACTCCCGCTCCATCGACTCGCCCAAATTCAAAGCCAGGATTCTCCCGCGCGCCTTTATCAATTGATGGAGGGCGACGATCTGCCCCCTCCGGTGCCCGGAGACGACTGGTAACCAAACGTCATGGCATTCCGAAAAGCACTTCTCGCCCCTTGCGGCCTGGCATTGATGTTGGCGGCCTCGTCGGCGATCGCGCAGACCGACGCGAAGCCGTCGGCCGTGCTCCAACCGACGGAAGGCACGTTCTGGCAGAACGAACTTTTTCCCATCGAGTTTCGCGTCATGGTCCCGCGCGCCAGCTATCAATCGATGGTCGGCACCGTGTCATGGAAGAGCGACGGGCTCGACGTGGAAGATTGGTCGTCGGCCAAGAGCGGCGCGATCCAGGTCGACGGCGTGCCGATGGTGACGCAGTCCCAAACGACGCGCGGTTACGCCCCGAATCCCGGTGAACTCACCCTGCCCTCCGCCACGCAGTCGCTCAACATTCGCGGCGCCCGCACCTCCTCGTTTAATCAAGGCGAAGTCACCGTGCAGGTCGCCGTCGCCAGTGAACCCTCGCACCTGACGATCCGTCCGCTCCCCCAACCGTTCCCCGAGGAGTTCTCGCGCGGCGTGGGTGAGTTCCAACTCAACTCCACGGTCTCCGGCAACAAGATCAACGTCGGCGAATCCGTCACGTGGACCCTTGAGCTCACCGGCTTGGGGAACTGGCCCGCGATCCGTGGTCTGCCCGCGCGCACGATCGCCAAGAGTTTTGAAATCATCTCCCCCGGCGTCCGCCGCACCTCGAAAGACGGGGCCGCCTTCGATGCCTCGATGATCGAGGATCTCGTATTGGTCCCGCGCAAACCGGGCAACTACACGCTGGGCCCGGTCACCTTCGTCTACTTCGATCCCGCCGCCGGCGAATACAAGACGCTCACGACGCCGACGCATGAACTCCAGGTCATCGGCGTCGCCGATCCGGCCGCCGAGGGCATGCCCGATGCCGTCGGGGTCGCCGTTCCCGAGTCGCCGCCCGTGCTCTCCCTCGACGCCGCCACCACGAGCGCGTTGGGCCGGGCGCCGATGACGATCAAGTCCTGGTGGATTCTCGGTCTCGCCCCGCTTGGCTTGCTCATCGTGTTTTGGCTCGGCTTGGCCGCCCGCCGTCGCCACGAAACCGATCCTCTGCGCGACCGCCGTCTCGCCCGCAAACGAGCCCTCGCCCTGCTCCGCGAATTGAAGAGCACGCCTGCCCCGTCGACCGCCAAGATCCGCGATCTCCTCTTCAATTGGGAACGCGAAGCGGCCGCCATGCTCGGCTTCAACGTCGTCGCGCCCAACGGGGAAGCGATGATCAAGGCCCTGCAATCCGGCGGCATCCCTCACGCCGACCGGTGGGTCAACCTCTGGCGTCAGGCCGACCAGAATATCTTCTCCGCCCAACCCGACCTCACGCCAGCGTGGATCGCCGAAGCCGAGGCGGCCTGCCATCAAGCGGCCATCGCCAACCCGCCGATCTTCGCGATTTTCCTGCCGCGTAACTTGCTGCCTTTCGCCGCGGCGGCCGCCCTCGCCCTGCTGGTCTTGGGCGCCTCCCCGCTGCACGCGGAGAACGCCGGCCTCACCGCGTATCAGGCGGCCGACTTCCCCAAGGCGGTGGAACTCTGGACGAAGGAAATCAAAACCGAGCCGCTCAACGCCCACCTGCACTATAACCGTTCGCTCGCGCTCGCGCAGCTCGACCGTTGGTCGGAGTCGGCTTCCGAGGCGTTGGTCGCCCTGTGCCTCTCCCCCCGCGATCCGGCGATCCGCTGGCAGCTCACATTGAGCCTTGATCGCGCCGGCATTGATCACCCGGCCATTTTGAATCTCGCCCATCGCCCGGGCATTTTTGCGGCCGTCACGTTGTTCAGCGTCGGCGATTGGGGACTCGTCCTCGGCGCCGCGTCGCTGCTCATCTGCGTCTCGCTCGGGACCTGCCTCTGGTTATCCTACCGGGGGCGGCGCTTTCGGCACGCATGGTGGCCGCTAATACCGGCCGTCGCCGGTTTGTTGGTGGTAGCCACGGCGATCTACAGCCGGCAAGCTTATGGCCTGCTTGGTCGCCCCGACACGGCGATCGTTACCCAAACCACCCAACTCCATTCCGTCCCCACCGAGGCCAACTCCCTCCAGAAGACGGTTCCGCTGCCGGCCGGCTCGCTCGCCGTCAGCACCCGCACCTTTTTCGGCTGGACCCAGCTCGCGTTCCCCAACGGCCAGACCGGCTGGGTGCTCACCGACAAGCTGATTTGGATCTACCGCTAACCGCTTTCCTCTCCCTCGGCGTCCTTTCCAGGACGTCTCCTCGTTAAAACCCGAGTAACCAGAATAATGACCAAACGAACTAAAGGCATGGCTTTGCTGCAAAGCGGCCTCTTCTGCCTGGCTGCATCCGCGCTTTTCGGCGCTGCCCCCAAGATAACTGCGCCGAAGGACATCATCGGCTTCGGCATTGGCGATGACTACCACATGGCCAACTACACTCAGATCTCCACCATGATGAAGAAGTGGGAGACTGAGTCTGATCGCATGACCGTGGTCAGCATCGGCAACACCGCCGAAGGCCGCGCCCAATACATGGCGATCATCACCTCGCCCGAGAATCACAAGAAGCTCGATCACTACAAAGAGATCTCGAAGAAGCTCTCGCTGGCCGAGGGTCTCACCCCCGAACAAGCCGAGACGTTGTCCCAGGAAGGCAAAGCGGTCGTCTGGATCGACGGTGGCCTCCACGCGACCGAGACCGTCAACGCCCAGTCCTTGGCCGAGATGATCTACCAGATGGTCTCGCTCAATGATCGCGAGACCCTGCGTTTCCTCGATGACGTCATCTTGCTCATGCCGATTCCGAATCCGGACGGCGTCGAGCTCGTGGCCAACTGGTATATGCGCAATGAGGATGAGCAGCAGCGTTCGCTGAACTACCTGCCCGTGCTCTATCACAAGTATGTGGGCCACGATAACAATCGTGATTCGCTCATGAACAACATGCCCGAGACGGAGAACCAGACCCGCGTGCTCTTCCGCGAGTGGTATCCGCAGATCATGCACAACGTGCACCAAACCGGCCCGCTCGGCATGGTGATCTTCATCCCGCCGTTCCGTGATCCGTTCAACTACGTGATGGATCCCCTCGTCCCCATGGGCATCGAGGCCGTCGGCACCGCCATGCACACGCGTCTGATCGCCAAGGGCATGGGCGGCTCCGGCATGCGCGCCAACGCCCCCTACTCCACCTGGTGGAACGGCGGCATGCGCCCCGTGACCTACTTCCACAATCAGATCGGCATCCTCACCGAGGTCATCGGTAACCCGACCCCGATGCCCCTGCCGCTCATCCCGGAAAAGCAGTTGCCCAACAGCGAGGCTCCCTTGCCCGCCAAACCGCAGCTCTGGCACTACCGTCAATCGATCGACTACATGATCGAGGTTGAACGCGCCGTCCTCGACTACGCGTCCCGCAACCGCGAGAACCTGCTCCATAACATCTACGTGATGGGCAACCGCTCCATCGCATACGGCAGCAAGGATCACTGGACCCCGTCCCCGACCAAGGTCGACGAGCTGAAAGCCAAGGGCATGGAACTCCGCGCCCAACTCGAAAAAGCCGGCGCCTACTCCGTCGACGATGCCGTCTCCAGCCGTTTCCGCGGTCGTCCGAACCCGACCGTTCCCGCCGAACTCTACGACAGCGTCTTCCACAGCCCCGAGTCCCGTGACCCGCGCGGCTACATCATCCCGGTCGACCAGGCCGACTACCCCACGGTGGTCAAGTTCATCAACGTCCTCATCAAGCAGGGCATCTTCGTCGAGAAGGCCACCAAGGCCTTCGAAGTGAACGGGAAGAAATACGGCGCCGGCACCTTCGTGGTGAAGACCGCCCAAGCCTACCGCCCCGCCGTCCTCGACATGTTCGAGCGTCAGGATCACCCCCGCGACCTCCAGTATCCGGACGGCCCGCCCATGCCTCCTTACGACATCGCCGGTTGGACGCCTGTCACCCAGATGGGCGTGGAGTTCGACCCGATCCTCGAAGGTTTTGACGGTCCGTTCGAACGCATCAGCCTCGACACCTACCAGAAGCCGATGCCGGCCAAGGTCAGCGGCCCCGCCAAGCCCGCCGGCTACCTCGTCAGCCACAAGATCAACGACGCCGTCATCCTCACCAACCGCCTCATGAAGGCCGGTGCGGAAGTCTACTGGATGAAAGAACCGATGACGGTCGACGGCAAAGATCTCGGCGCCGGCACGCTCTGGATCCCCGCCACGGCGACATCGTCCGACATCGTGAAGACGGCCGCCAAGGACCTCGGCGTCGCCGCCGCCGGTATCGCCGCCGCCCCGAAGGGTGAAGCCATGAAGCTCAAGCCGATCCGCATCGGCTTGGTCGACCTCTACGGCGGTGTCATGCCGTCCGGCTGGACTCGCTGGATGCTCGAACAATACGAGTTCTCCTTCGAAGTCGTTTACCCGCAAATCCTCGACGCCGGTAACCTGAAGGCTGCTTACGACGTCATCATCGTGCCCAGCAGCACCTACTCCGATGGCGCCCGTGGCCGCAGCGCGCGTCAGCCCGAAGCGGATACCATCCCCGAAGAATACCGTTCGATGCTCGGTTCGTTCACCGCCAACAAGACGATCCCCCCGCTGAAAACCTTCGTCGCCGAAGGTGGCACGTTGCTGGCCATCGGTTCCTCCGCCGTCATCGGTGAAGCCATGGGCCTGCCGGTTTCCGACCACCTCGTCGAAAAGGATGCCAACGGCGAAACCGTCGAGCTCCCCAGCACGAAGTTCTACATCCCCGGCTCCGTGCTTCGCGCCAAGTTCGACAACACCCAGCCTCTCGCCTACGGCATGCCGAGCGACGGTTTCGTGTTCTTCGATTCCAGCCCGGTCTTCGACCGCTCCGACACCGGTGAGATCAAGGCCAACAAAGTGGCGTGGTTTGAAGGCACCGACCTGCTCTACAGCGGTTGGGCCATGGGCCAAGAATACCTCGACGGTGGCGAAATGGCCACCGACGCCGAAATCGGTGACGGCAAGCTCGTCCTGATCTCGTTCGAAGCGACCTTCCGCGGCACCCCGCACGCCACGTTCAAGCTGTTCTTCAACGGCCTCTACGAAGGCAGCGCCGAGGACATCAAACTGTAACGTCTCCGTTCGTTCTTTAATAGCGCCGGTCGCTCCACCCGTCGTTTCCGATCGCCCAATGTGGGCGGTCGGGCGGCGGGTGGAGCGATGCGGCTTACACCCCCAGATTGTTTTCTACCAATTTCCCTGATGCCCCCGTTCGGCATCTCCGGACCAACGACCAACAACATGACCAAACTATCCACATGCAGAACCGTGCTTCAGGCCGGTCTGTTCAGCTTGGCCGCCGCCAGCCTCTTCGGCGCCGCGCCAAAAATCACTCCCGCCAAGGAGATGATCGGCTTCAATATTGGAGACGATTATCACATGGCCAGCTACACGCAGATCACGACCATGATGAAGAAGTGGGAATCCGAGTCGGACCGCCTCAAGGTGGTCAGCATCGGTAATACCGAAGAAGGTCGCGCCCAATACATGGGCATCATCACCTCGCCCGCCAACATGGCGAAGCTCGAGCACTATCGCCAGATCTCCCGCAAGCTCTCCTACGCCGAAGGCCTCACCGACGAACAGGCAAAAGCCATGGCCGAAGAAGGCAAAGCCGTCGTCTGGATCGACGGTGGTCTGCACGCTACGGAGACGGTCAACTCCCAGACGCTCGCGGAGATGATCTACCAAATGGTTTCGCGCACCGATGCCGAGACCATGCGTTTCCTCGATGACGTCATCCTCATCATGCCGATCCCGAACCCGGACGGCGTCGAGCTCGTGGCCAACTGGTATATGCGCAACGAGGATGAGCAGAAGCGCGAGATGAACTACCTGCCCGTGCTTTACCACAAGTATATCGGTCATGATAACAATCGCGACTCGATCATGAACAACATGAGCGAGACGATTAATCAGAACAAGGTCCTGTTCATCGACTGGATGCCGCAGATCATGCACAACGTGCACCAGACCGGCCCGCTCGGCATGGTGGTCTTCATCCCGCCCTTCCGCGACCCATTCAACTACAACTTCGATCCGCTCGTTCCGCTCGGCATCGAACGCGTCGGCTCCGCCATGCAGGCCCGCTTGGTCTCGCAAGGCATGGGCGGTTCCGGTTCGACCGACAACGCCCCCTACTCCACCTGGTGGAACGGCGGCATGCGCACCGCAACCTACTTCCACAACCAAATCGGCCTGTTGACCGAAATCATCGGTGGCCCGACGCCGACCCCGTTGCCGCTCGTCCCCGAAAAGCAACTACCGACCGGCGATGCGCCGTTGCCGATCAAGCCGCAGATCTGGCACTACCGCCAATCGATCGACTACATGATCGAGATCGAACGCGCCGTCATGGATTACGCCTCGCGCAACCGCTCGCAGCTCCTCTACGACATCTACGGCATGGGCAAACGCTCCATCGAGCGCGGCAGCCAGGACAACTGGACGCCCAACCCCCGCTTGATCGCCGAGCTCGAAGAAAAGGGACAGGCCCTCAATGAAGAGCTCGCCAAGTCCGGCAACGACGGCCTCACCGAGATGCAGCGCATGATGATCCGCTACTTCCGCAATGGTCGCAACCCGACCGTGCCGTCGCAGCTCTATGATGAGGTCTTCCACTCCAAGGAGAATCGCGACGCCCGCGCCTACATCATCCCTTACGACCAATCGGACTACCCGACCGCGGTGAAGTTCGTCAACGTGCTGCTCAAGCAGGGCATCTTCGTGCAGATCGCCAAAAAAGACTTTGAAGTCGACGGCAAGAAATACGCCGCCGGCTCCTACGTCATCGATTGCGCCCAGGCCTTCCGTCCGGCCATTCGCGACATGTTTGAACCGCAATGGCACCCGCTCGATCTCGAGTATCCGGGTGGCCCGCCCAAGCGCCCCTACGACATCGCCGGTTGGACCCCCGTCACGCAGATGGGCGTCAAATACGACGCGGTCTTCGACAGCAACCCGAAGGGTCCCTTCGAACGCGTCAGCTTCGACATGCAGAAGCCCCTCCCGGCGAAAGTTAGCGGCCCCAGCAGCCCGGCGGGCTACTTCGTGAGCCACGAAATCAACGACGCCGTCATCCTCACCAACCGCCTCATGAAGGCGGGCGCGGAGGTCTACTGGTTGAAGGGCTCGACCACCGTCGAAGGCAAGGACCTCGGCACCGGCACCCTCTGGATTCCGGCCACCGCCCAGTCCTCCGAGATCGTGAAGACCGCCGCCAAGGACCTCGGTATCGCCGCCTATGGCGTCGCCGCCGCACCAAAGGGCGAAGCAATGAAGCTGAAGCCCATCCGTATCGGTCTCATCGATCTCTACGGTGGCAACATGCCTTCCGGTTGGACCCGCTGGATGCTCGAACAATACGAGTTCTCCTTCGAAGTCGTGTTCCCGCAGATCCTCGACGCCGGCAACCTGAAGGCCGCCTACGACGTGATCATTGCCCCCAGCAGCACCTACTCCGACGGAGCGCGCGGTGGCCGTGGGCGTCGTCAGCCCGAGGCGGATACGATCCCGGAAGAATACCGTTCGATGCTCGGCTCGATGACCGCCAACGCGACCATCCCGCCGCTCAAAACCTTCGTCGCCGAAGGTGGCACGCTGCTCGCCATCGGTTCCTCCGCCGTCATCGGTGAAGCCATGGGCCTGCCGGTCGGCGACCACCTGGTCGAAAAGAACGACAAGGGTGAGACGGTTGAACTTTCCAGTTCGAAGTTCTACATCCCCGGCTCCGTGCTTCGCGCCAAGTTCGACAACACCCAGCCTCTCGCCTACGGCATGCCGAGCGACGGTTTCGTGTTCTTCGATTCCAGCCCGGTCTTCGACCGCAAGGAAACGGCCGACATCAAGGCCAACAAGGTCGCTTGGTTTGAAGGCAAAGACCTCCTCGTCAGCGGCTGGGCCGTGGGCGAAGAATACCTCGACGGCGGCGAACTCGCCACCGATGCCAAAATCGGTGACGGCAAGCTGGTCCTGATCTCCTTCGAGGCCACGTTCCGCGCCACCCCGCACGGCACGTTCAAGCTGTTCTTCAACGGTCTCTACGAAGGCCACGCCGAAGAAACGACGCTCTGATCGAGCCCGTCCCTTCGACCGATAGCCCGCCCGCCCGATTCAATTCGGGCGGGCTTTTTTTTGCCGCAGGCATGCTCTGCGTGGCGACCCTCCAACACGACGCTCCCCCCTCCGTCGCGGGATTCACTTAAAAGCCAAAACCGCCCCGGGTTGCGTTGACTTATCCGAGGCATACGTAGACTGGACGACGATGAAAACGCGTCCGTTCACCCATACCGCGTTCCGAACGCTGGCCCTCCTTTTTGCGCTGTGCGCCGTGACCCTCGCTCCCGCCCACGCCGCCTCCTCTCGCGACTATACTCCCGTCGGTTTCGCGCTGCTCGCCAACTTCGATGTGAAGCTGGAAAATCCCGATACCTACGCCGGTCAAACCGAGGCCGAATACGCCGCGTCGCTGATCCCCGACCAGATCAAGGAACTCGACGGCAAGCGCGTGATGATCCCCGCCTACATGATGCCCATCACCTGGGCCGAAGGCGGCGGCGTTTCCGAATTTCTCGGCATGGCCAGCACCACGTCCTGCTGCTTCGGCCAGATCCCGCGCCTCACCGAAATCATCGCCGTCAAAATGGCCGATGGCACCACGACCCAATCGCTGATGGACAGCCCTCTCTTCCTCTACGGCACGCTGAAAGTCGGTCCCGTGGTTGAGGACGGTTACGTCACGGCCGTGTATTCGATGATCTGTGACAAGGTGACCTGGTGATCCGCCGGAAACCGTCCGCCGGCGCCCCGCGGCGCCGGGTGTTCTTCGCCGCCTTTCGTTTTTCGTAAGACCGATGCCCTTGCTCTCAATCACCGGTCTCACCAAGTCCTATATCGCGCCCGACGGCCGCAGATCGACCGTCGTCGACGTTGCCGGCTTCTCACTCGAAGCGGGCAGCCAAATCGCCGTGCGAGGTCGCAGCGGTTCCGGCAAAACGACCTTCCTGCATTTGCTCGCGGGTATCCTGGCCGCCGATACCGGATCGATCCTGATTGATGGCCAGGACATGGCCAAGCTGCCCGAGTCGAAACGTGATCGACTCCGCGCCGACTCGATCGGTTACATTTTCCAGACCTTCAACCTGCTCCAAGGTTACTCCGCGCTGGAAAATGTGCTGCTCGGCATGGCCTTCGCCCCCGGTGGCCGCGACCGCAAAAGAGCACTCGATCTGCTGGGCCGCGTCGGACTTGAGGGACGCCTTTCCTACCGCCCGCGCCAACTTTCGACCGGCCAACAACAACGTGTCGCCGTCGCCCGTGCGCTCGCCAAGCACCCCAAGCTCGTGCTCGCAGACGAGCCGACCGGCAACCTCGACCGCCGCAACGCCGATGAAGCGCTCCAACTGATTCGCGAGATCTGCCGCGAAAACGGCGCCACCCTGCTCCTCGTGAGCCACGATGATGCTGTGCTTGATGCCTTCGAGCACTCGATCGATTTCTCCGAGCTCAACCGTGCGGGCCGGGAGGTGAAACTGTGACCATTCTCTTCATCGTCTGGCGCAACCTGCGCCAATATCTGCTCTCCACGCTCGTTACCGCACTCGCCATCGCGCTCGCCGGCGGCCTGCTGCTTTCCGTCTGGATCGTGAAGGCGCAGACCCAGGCCACCTTCACCCAGGCCAACAGCGGTTTTGATGCCGTGCTCGGCGCCCGAGGCTCGAAGCTGCAACTCGTGCTTAACGCGATCTTCCACATGGAGGCCTCGCCCGGGAACGTGCCCGAGGCGGACTACCAAATGATCAAGGCGCATCGCGCCGTGAAGTCCGCCATCCCCATCGCCGTCGGCGACAACCTGCGCGGTTATCGCCTCGTCGGCACCACGCCGGACATGTTCACCGAGGTCGAATACGTCCCCGGCCAACACTACGCGCTGGAGGACGGTCGCCTCTGGGAAGGCGAGGCGAAAGAAGCGGTGGTCGGCAGTTTTGCGGCCACCAAACTCGGTCTCCACGTCGGGGATACGTTTCACCCGTTTCACGGGCTGACCTTCAACGAAGCCAGCCAGCACGCGGACACCTACACCGTCGTGGGCATTCTCAAACCGTCCAACACGCCGGTCGACAAGGTCGTGTGGATTCCGTTGCGCGGGCTGCAGACGATGGCTGGTCACAACCCGAATGCCGCGACCGATCTCAGCGCCGTCCTCATCAAGCTTCGTTCGCCGACCGCCGGCTTCATGTTGGACATGATGTATAACAAGCAAGGGGATCGCCTCACCCTCGCCTATCCGATCGGCGCGATCATGGCCGAACTGTTTTCGAAGATCGGCTGGTTCGACCGTATTCTCGCGTTGATCGCCTACCTCGTCGCGGTCGTCTCCGCCGCGGGCGTCTTGGTCGCCATTTACAACTCGCTCTCCGCGCGCCGCCGCGACCTTGCCATCCTGCGCGCACTCGGCGCCCGCCGCCGCACCCTGTTCGGCGCGATCGTGCTCGAGGCCGCCATGCTCGGCGTATTCGGCATGATCGGCGCGTTCTTCGTGCACGGTGCCATCATCACCACCACCGCCCGCATCATCCGGGAAGAGACCGGCGCGGTGATCGATCCTTGGACCACTCATCCGGTGATGCTCTGGGCGCCCCTCGGCCTGATTGCCCTCTGTGCGCTCGGTGGTCTCATCCCCGCCTTCAAAGCCTACCTCACCGACGTCGCCGACAACCTCACCCCGCAGTCATGAAGATCGCCCCAAAATTTCGCTGTCTCGGCTTGGCCGCGTCTGTCTCCCTTTTACTGGGCGCCTGCTCCAACAAGGAAGAAGTCGAGGCGCCCGCGCCGATGCAGGCGCATGAACATCACGCCCCCCACGGAGGCACGGCCGTGGTCTTGGGCGACGAAGCCTTTCACCTTGAGATCGTCGGCGTGCCCGGCGAATCTCGCCTCACCGCCTACGTGCTCGACGACGAGATGGAGAATTTCATCCGTATCAGCCAACTGGATTTCGAGGTCGTCGCCAATGTCGCCGGCGTGATCCAGCCGCTCACGTTCGTGGCCGTCGCCAACCCCGCCACGGGCGAAACCGTCGGCGATACCGCCCAGTTTGAAGTCCTCGCCGACTGGATTGCCACGACGCCTCGCTTTGATGCCACGCTAATCAAGATCGTCGTGAAGGGTGAAACCTTCAGCGGCGTGCATTTCAACTTTCCCGACGGGAACGAAGAGGACGAGCACCACGACCACTAGGCCGTGGTTGAACAGCTGTGGTTGAGCTCCCGCACCGCACTTCAACTGTGGCGCGAATCCGTCCTCTGTCCTCGCCGGGCCGGCCGATGAACGGCTGATCATTCGGCTACCCCGCATCCCGCTCTGCGGCCGGCTGGCCCAAGCGGCGGTTACCGTCCCGCTTCGGCCAACTCGCCGTGCGAGGGATTTGGCAGGTGAATGCTTTCCCCGCGAATCTGCTCCGCCCGCTTCAACCCGTAAGCGCTGTTGTGCCCGGTGAGTTTCAAGCAGAGCGAATCCATCATCGCGTAGGTGATCGGCACGATAAACAGCGTCAGGAAGGTCGAGATCGCCAGACCGCCCACGATCACCAATCCCAGCGGGTTACGGATTTCCGCACCGGCTCCAGTCGCAAAGGCGATCGGCACCGCCCCGAGGATCGTCGAGATCGACGTCATCAAGATGGGGCGAAAGCGCAGCGTGGTCGACTCAAACGCCGCCGTTGCCGCATCAATACCTTTCTCGATCTGCAGTTGATTCGCGAACTCAACGATGAGGATGCCGTTTTTCGCGATGAGGCCGATCAGCATGATCAGACCGAAGCGCGAAAAGAGATTGTCCGTCATGGCCGGTCCCCAAAAGCGCGTGCAATAAAGCACCGTGATGCCGCCCGCGATCGCGATGAGCACGCCGGTGAAAATCGTGAACGGATGGATCCACGACTCAAATTGCGCGGCCAAAATCAGAAAGGTGAACAGGAGCGCCAGACCGAAGAGCGCCTTCGTATCGCCCGATCCTTCGAGGAATTGACGCGAGGCACCGTCCCAAGCGTAGGTCGAGCCGGAAGGCAGATATTCCGCCATCTGCCCCTGGAGAAAGCCCACGGCATCGCCCATTGCCACGCCATCGGCGAGCGGCGCTGAAACTGTGACCGAACGCAGGCGGTTGAAGTGCGGGTAACCCTCCGGCACCGCGTTTTCGTTCCACGAGACCAGATTGCTCAACTGCACCAAGTTGCCGCGGGTTGACCGCACGTAAATGCGCGCCAGGTCGGTCGGGTTCACCCGGCGACGATCCTCGACTTGCAGGATGACGTAATACTGTTGGCTGCCACGCTGGAACTGCGTGACGCGCCGACTGCCGAGCAACGTTTCCAAGGTCGTCGCGATGTCACTGACCGGCACGCCGAGATCAGCCGCGCGGTCGCGATCGATGCGCACATCGAGCTGCGGTTTGGTCGGCGACGGATCGAGGCGGATGGGACCAAACAGCCCGCTGTCGCGCATCATGTTCACGAAGCTGTCGCCGGTGGTCTGCAGCTCGTCGAAGCTGCTGCCCTGAAGAACCAGCTGCAGGTTGCTGCCCCCGCCGGGACCGCCACCGCCACCGAAGGGTCGCTTGGGGCCAACCGAAACCTGGATGCCGGGAATCTTCGTCGCGGCGATTTTCCGCACGTCGGAGATCACGTCGTCGGTGCTGCGTTCGCGTTCTTCCCAGAGCGTCAGCGTGCCGGTCACATAAGCGCGTCCCGGGGATTGCCGCTGGAAGGTGCGATCGATTTCTGGGATCTTGAGGATCTCTTCTTCGAGCTGGCGACCGTAGGCATCCATGTATTCCGGCGTCGAACCGACGGGCGCCCGCATGTTGGCGGTGAATGTCGCACGGTCTTCCGACGGGATCAGTTCCTGTTGCAGTTGCGTGTAGAGAAAGCCGCCCAACACGACCAGGGCCGCCGCCCCGAGGAGCACCACGGCGCGGAAACGAATGGCGAGGCGCAAGGTCGCCTCGAACACGTTGTTCATGCCTTCGAAGAACGGCTCGGTCTTGTCGTAGAGCCAACCGTGTTTGCCGTCGGCCGACGACGGCTTCAGAAGGCGCGAGCACAGCATCGGCGACAGTGTAAGCGCCACGAAAGCCGACATCATCACGGCCACGGCCAACGTGATGCCGAACTCAAAAAAGAGCCGTCCCGTTTGCCCGGATTGAAACGCCACGGGCAGGAATACCGCGGCAAGCGTCAGCGTCGTCGCGATAATGGCGAAAGCCACTTGGCGCGCGCCATGCAGGGCCGCTTGCACCGGCGTTTCGCCTTCTTCGATGCGCCGATAGATGTTTTCCAACATCACGATCGCATCGTCCACCACCAGACCGATGGCCAAAACGCAGGCGAGGAGCGTCAGGATATTGATCGAGAAGCCCAGCAACGCGATGACGCCCACGGTGCCCACGATGGAAACCGGCACCGCCAACAACGGGACGAAAGTCGCGCGCCAGTTGCGCAAAAACAAAAAGATCACGGCGACGACCAGGAGCGTCGCTTCGTAAAACGTGCGATAGACTTCCTCGACGGTGCGCTCGACATAAGCGGAGTCATCCTTGCTGAGTTCGACCACGATGCCTTCGGGCATTTCCCGTTGGAAGACAGGGATGAGCTCCTTGATGCCGTCGCAGAGTTCGAGCATGTTGGTCGAGGCCTGCCGCAGGATTTGCACGCCCACCGTCGGCTTGCCGTTGAAGTAGGTCATGCTGCGGTAGTCTTCGGCTCCGAGTTCCACCCGGCCGATATCGCGAAACTTGATCTGGTAGTCACCCCGCGTCGCGAGCACCAGGTTCTCGAAATCGGAAACCTCGGTCATGCTGCCCATCAGGCGGACCGGAAACTCTTGGGTGCGGGATTCGATCCGCCCGCTGGGCACTTCAACGTTTTGTTTGGTCAGCGCCGTCTGGACATCGGCCACCGTCAGCCCGTAGCCCGCCAAACGATCGGTATCGATCCAAAGGCGCATCGCGTAACGTTCGCCGTCGACTTGCACCGCCCCCACGCCCGGCACCGTCTGGATGCGGGGCAGGATGATACGATCGATCAACTCGACGATTTCGAGCCGGTCATAGACCGTGGAGTTGACCGAAAGCGTGATGACGGGCGTGGAATCCGGATCGACTTTGCTGATGGAGGGCGGATCGATTTCGGTCGGCAGGCGCACCTTCCCCACGATATCGCGCACATCGTTGGCGGCTTCGTCGATGTCACGGTCGAGATTAAACTCGATCGTGATGCGCGAGCTCTGCTCCGAAGATGTGGAGCGCATGATGTTGATGCCCTCGACCGCCGAGAGCTGTTTCTCGAGCGGCTCGGTCACCTTCGTTTCGACCACTTCCGCAGAGGCGCCGCGATAGGTGGTGGAAACGCTCACCGAGGGTGACTCGACATTAGGATATTCACGAATCGGCAGGCGCCAAAACATCAACAAGCCGATCAACATGATCAACAAACACCCGACGATACAGATGACCGGGCGGCGAACGGAGAGATCGGAAAGGATCATGACGAGCGGGGTAAAGGGCGATTATTCAACCACACCATCCAACAATGGCGGACGCAGTTCGGCGCGCAGCGGGACGAGTTTCAAGGAACCACCGGCGGACACGTTGACGGCGCCCATGCCGGACGCGATGACCTGGCGCCCTTCGTCCAAGGGCGTGCCATCGGCCGAGGTGATCTCAACCATGCCGCCGCTGCGCAGGCCGGGAATGATGCTGACAAATTTGGCCACCGGTTTGTCGGCCGGACCATCGACGATCGTGATGCGAGTGCCCTCGCGCGTGACGAGCAACGCACTCTCCGGCACGAGCAACGAGTCGTGGTGCACCGCGAGAATGAGTTCCACGTTGGCAAACATGCCGGGCTTCAGGGCGGGAGGTGGATTCTCCAGCCACCCCTTCACCGTGCTCGAACGCGTCTCGCGATCAATCTCCAGATCGACGAAGTAGACTTCGCCCGGGACCGTCACACCGTCGACCATCGCCCGGGACGTGAGAACAAAGGTCGTGCCGATGGTTACCTTGTTCAGAAAGGCTTCCGGCACTTCGAATTCGATGCGCATCTTCGAGATGTCGCTGACCGTGGTAATGCTGCTCTGGCTGTTCACGTAGTCGCCGGGCGATACGGTGCGACCACCCGCCACGCCATCGAATGGCGCGCGCACTTCGGTCTTGTCCACGCGACTGCGTTGTTGGCGAGCGCGCGCTTGAGCGGTGAGGAACTCGGCGTTGGCCCGATCGTAATCGGCCTGCGTGACGTTGCGCGCTTCGGCCAGATTGCGCATCCGTTCGAGACTCAGCTCGGAAAGCTTCAAGGTCGCTTCGGCTTCCTGCAGTTGTGCCTGCAATTCGCCGTCATCGATCTTGAGCAGCATCTGGCCTTTGGTGACGCGACTACCTTCCTCGAATTCGATCTTACGCACGACGCCGGCAATCTCGGCACGGAGTTCAGCGGTTTCCTTGGCGGCGACCGAGCCGACCAGCGTCAGGCGTTCGGTCAAGTCGCGGCGCACCAATGGCACGACCTCGACGAGTTGCACGCGGTCTCCCCCGGATTTCTTGGCGGCGACAGTGGGTTTGCCACAGCCAGCGACGAGGCTCAGGGCCGCTGCGGTGGCGAGCAGGCGGGCAGAGGGGATATTCATGGGAGATTTCAAAATTGGGCCAATCGGACGTGACGGTGCAGATAACAGAGAACGGGACGGGGGAGCAGAACAGGGGCCGGACTCAGACAAAAAGCGGGGCCGTGGCCTCCCGCCCACCGGCCCCCGCAAGGATCAAGACGCTCGCGGCGTATCCGACGTTACGCCGGACTTTGCTTTGCCGCCTTTTTTGGCGGAGATGCTGGCGGGAACCGAAGAGACGGGCGGAACCTGCGAGGGTGACGGCAGATCTTTCTCGCAGCGTTCGAGATACGACAGGCGATTCTGCGTAAAGAATGAGGTGAGTTTGTGTTGAGTCCGCCCCGAAGAGCGCTGGTGACTGGAATTCATGAAACGAGGTTAAGCTCTCCCGAAGGATGGCGGCAGAAGGTCACGATCAATGCCGTGACTTCGGATGTTTTAAACGATGCGTCCGATTCAACATGAACGGAGGTCCCACCCGAACAGGTCGGACACTAGGGTTAAGTCGGCGACGGCGGTGCGCGGAAACGCCTAATAATATATCAAAAGGAGAACGCCCCGACCGCAGACCGGATCGGGGCGTCAGACACGTCGACCAGCGATCACCGTGACCGATGATCGGGATCGGGCGAAGCAGTCTTAAAAATCACGCGTGAGCGCCAAAGAATAAGACCGGCCTGGCCAGAGGCTGGAACCCGTGCTGCCGGAATAGCCGGTGCCATTCGGCGAGTTCAGGAAGGGTTCGTCGTCCAACAG
Source organism: uncultured Opitutaceae bacterium (assembly GCA_963974355.1). Lineage (GTDB taxonomy): Bacteria > Verrucomicrobiota > Verrucomicrobiia > Opitutales > Opitutaceae > Actomonas. The sequence goes on along the minus strand of CAXBDS010000057.1, from coordinate 6,233 downwards.
GTTGTTCACCCCCAATCGCACCCGGGTGTCCTTCAGCCACGAGTTGGTCGTCGAAGCGAACTTATAGGTGACCCCCAGGTTGAATGCCATCTGGCTGCTCCCTTTTTGGTAATAATAGGTCTGCCCGTTATTGACGAAAACCGCGATGTAGTCCGGCGAGCCCGCCGACTCGTAGCCGGCAAGGGTGGTCGAGGCATTGATGCGGATCGCGCTTTCGTAGGTGGCGCTGATGGATGCGCCCCACTGCCCTCTATTCCACTGCACGGTGGTGTTGGATTTCCACTCCGGCGTGACCATGGAAACGAGTTCATCGTTCCGCGGGTCCGTGGGAGTCTCTTTCACGAACTTGTTGAGGAACTGCGACCAGGTCGTGGTGACGCGAAAACGCCCCCAGCTGTTGGCCGGAATCGCGTAGTCAATCTGGTAGTCGAAACCGTTGGTGAAGGCCGACCCCGTGCCGTTGATCAACTGGCTCGTGGAGCCGATCCATTGGCCGAGCGGAGCGATCCACTCGCTCTGGGGAAGCACCGCATACGATTCTTGGAAACGAGCAATATCGTCCGCGGTGACAGGCGCCCGCAACGTATTCGAGTCTCCCTTATAGGTGTCGGCGGCGTCGGGCGACACGTGGGCCCCCACGTTGATCTGCTCGATCGGCACCCCCGCCGCGAGTTGTTGCTGGGTATATTCGCGCAAGAGTTGCTCATCCAAACCGCTGTCGCGGCCTCTCGATATAATCAGCTGATCCTGGCTGATTTCCCAATAGTCCACGCTGAACGACAACCCCTTGACGAACGGAATCTCGACCACAACACCGGCCGAAATGCCTTCGGACTCTTCCGGCTGGAGATCGGGCGAAGGAGTTTGGTAACCCTTCGACAACACTTGGACATCCGACGCGAGACCGGCGCCCACAAAGTAATTGTCGCGCACGGGATCCCGACTACCGGGAGGCGACCCCACCGAGAAGGATGCCGGTTGATTCATATCCGTGAGGTCCGGCGCATGGAAACCCTCGTTGTAGGACGCGCGCACCATCAGCCAATCGACCGGCTTCCAGTTGACGCCGAATTTGGGTTTCGTCGCGTCGCCGAAATCGCTGTAGTGCTCGAACCGCACCGACGCCGTCGCTTCCAACATAGTCGCCAGCGGGAAGTTATTCTTGGGCGCGATCAGCGGCACCGCAGTCTCGGCATACGCACTCGCGATGGTGCGATTTGCCTGGAAATTATACTTCGGCGACATGACGAGAATATCGTTATTGCCCTCCGCGACGTAGGGATCATCGGTCGGGTTGACGCTGACGTAAGGCGGTTTGTAGTCCGCTTTTTCCTCGAATCGATATTCCACGCCCGTGGAAACCGAGACGGGCCCCGCCCACAACTCGAACACTTCACCGCTGGTGCGCGCGTCAAGGCTCGCGATACGGCTATGGCCCAAACGATCCGCGCTCTGGGTGTAGTAGTCCTGCACCTCATCGGGATTCGTGTAGGGCTGATCCGCGACCACCTTGCCATCGACGACCTTGAAGGTGTAGCCAAAGGGGTTCCACGCGTCGCGCGTCGTGCGCAGCGCCGCCGTCTTGAGCAACGACTCGCGCACGCTGTTGATCGCGTGATCGGAAATCCGATAGCCACCCAACATGGCCGCACTCTCCCAACTCCATGAAGACGTGCCGAAGGTGCCTTTGAAACCGCCGAGGATACGATACATGACGTCCGAAGCTTCGACGCGCTCCGGGCCGCCTTCAGTCAGGAGCTTCGACGTAATGGTGATGGGCGAAGGGGTGCCCGCGACCTTCGTCACTCCGTCGCCGTCCACCGCGTAAAACGCGGAGCCATAAGGGTTGTAGGGATTGTCGACGCTTAATGTGACCAGCGCGTCTGACGAGCGCAGCGAGATCGGCTGGCGCCCCGTCTTCGATTTCGAGAGGTAGCCCAACACTTCACCAAACGCCGTCACCGACGGGGTGAGGTCGAACTCCAACCGGCTGTAGAGCGAGCCGCGCGTGCTGAATGGTTGGCCGATCGTGTCCTCGTTGTAGTTAAGATACTGGTCCCGAGGAAGAGCGGTTGTGGTCAGCACGGGAGGGCCCGCCCCCGTGGGCGGATAGAACCAATACGTCGTGCCGGACACGGAATCGGTGCCCTTGCGGAAAGACGGCCATTGGGTGGTATTTGATCGCCCATCGTAGGCACTGCCCGGCACATCCCAAGGCGCCGGCGCCTGATCCAGGCGATTGGTGGACGCGGAAATATCTCGCTCCCTCAGATAAATCGCATCGCGGTTATAGACGCTGAGAGTGGACACCCAGCGGCCGCGCCCTCCGGCGAAGAGTTTGCCGAAATTCAGCGTGCCCTGAACGTTCATGCCGCCGCCGTGCTCGGTCGCGCCGAAACGCACCGTCGCGGTGCCACCGTTGATGTTGGGGTTGGTAATGTAGTTAATCACACCCGCAACCGCATCCGCGCCGTAGATCGCCGAGGCGCCGTCCCGCAACACCTCCACCTGCGAGAGTCCCACCGTCGGCAGTGAGTTGACGTTTACCGTCGAGTCCGCCGGGTTCAACGAGCTGAGTGGATTGTAGGGCAAGCGTCGACCGTTCAGCAGCACAAGTGTATTCTCTTGGCCGATACCCCGCAGTGATGCCGCCGCATTGCCGCCGCGCGAGGCCACGGCGTTCACCGAGGTCTCGTTCTTGGGAAAACTCGTGACCTGCGGGATGGCCTGCAGCAGATCGAGTGAAGTGGTCGCATCCTGGGCCTGGATCTGCGCCTCGTTGAAGACCGTGACCGGTAGAACGTTTTCGCTCTCCAATCGCTTGATGTTGGAGCCCGTGGTGACGAAAGCCTCCATCACCACGATGTTCTCTTCCTTCGCCCCCGGGGCGGTTGACGGTTGCGGGGCCACTTGCCCCCATATCGTGCTTCCGATCGATGCAAAAAACAGGCCGGCGATGACACGCCGGCTCTGTGCTAGTGAATACCAAACATGACTCTGTCTGTGTTTTCGCCTGTGCATGGTGCTAGTTGGTTTTAACAAACCTGATGTTCTTTGGCTGTAGACCGTGCCCAGCGTCACCCGAGTCTAAGACCGCGCGACACTCGACGCTCGCAAAAGACGTTTGCGAAGGTCCACGGCCAACCACGCGGGGTATATCTTCAGAGATAGTTCTCCTCCCCAAGCCAACGTGAATCCAGAAAACAACTACTAAAATCACGCCCTTAAAATCGCTCCCACCCACGCCCTAATGAATCGCAATCAACTAATCAACAGATAGTTATCCAATGCAAAAAACACCCGCTTCGGTTAACCGCCAAACTCGACGCCAAACGTCGAAGCGAATTCATTCATCCAATGAAAAGAATCTATGCGGCCTCGCGAGGAGCTGACGACGCTCCCCAAGGACACGCTTCAGCGCGATCCTAGGCGGCACGCGGGTGCAGCCTTAACTCCTCTCCGGGGCGTAGTTTTCCCGCACGAACTACGACCCGCCATCACTGCGGGCATCCGGTGCGCTGCGAGTCCGGTCCGCCGGTGGGACAAAAAAAACGCCCCGACCAAATGGTCGGGGCGTCGAAGCGGAGAGCTACGCGACGATCACCGCAGGGTGATCAATCGATCTTAGAACTCGCGGGACAGCGTGAGCGAGTAGGAGCGACCAACCCAGAGGCTGGTGCCCGTGCCGCCGGAGTAACCCGTGCCGTTCATGTCATAGAGCGCAGGCCCATCATCGAGCACGTTGTTGATACCGACGCGGACCGTCGTGTTCTTCAACCAAGCGTTGGCATCACGGCCAAACTTGTAGCTCGCACCGAGGTTGAGCTGATACTGCGGGTCACCCACTTCGTAGTAGTAGGTGTTGCCGTTGTTCTCGAGGACCTTGATGTAGTCCGGTTCGCCAGCCGCCGTGTAACCGGCGAGGTTGGTCGAGGCCGTGGTCGCGATCTCACTCTGCCAAACGAAGTTGGCCGTGCCCGTCCAGGCGCCCTTGCGCCAGATGAGCGTGGTGGAGCCCTTCCACTTCGGCAGCGTGTAGTCGTTGATCTCGTCGTCCTTGATGTCGGTCGGCGTTTCCTTGACGAACTTGTTCAGGAACATCGACCAGGTCGTGCTCAGACGGAAGGAACCGAGCGTGGTGCGAGGCAGGCTGTAGTCGAGCTGGTAGTCGAAGCCGTTCGTGAACGCCGTGCCCGTCGTGTTGATGAGCTGACGCTTCACCCCGATCCAACGGCCGAGCGGCGCGATCCACTGGCTCTGGGGCAACGTGTCATAGGACGGAGCGAAACGCGCTTTATCCTCTGCGGTGACCGGCGCACGAAGCGTGAACTGGTCGCCGACGTAGGTGTTGACGCTGTCCGGCGACTCGTAGGAGCCGACATCAATGTCCATGATGTTCTTACCGGCGGCGAGTTGCTGCTGCGTGTAGGCGAGGAGCAACGCTTCGTCGCGAGCGGTGTCGCGCGTCTGGGCGACGATCAAGCTGTCCTGACTGATTTCCCAGTAATCGACGCTCACGGAGAGGCCCTTCACGAAGGGAACTTCCACGACCACACCGGCCGAGATACCCTCGGACTCTTCCGGACCGAGGTCAGGATTCGGCGAGGAGTAGGATTTCTGAAGCACGGTGTCGTCCGAGCCCAGACCGGCGCCGGTCAGGTAGTTGTCACGCACGAGGTCACGGGTGCCGGGAGGCGAACCGACCGTGAACGAGGACGGCTGGTTCATGTCGGTGAGGTCGGGAGCGTGGAAGCCTTGGTTGTAGGAGGCACGAACCATGAGCCAATCAAGCGGCTTCCAGTTTACACCGAACTTGGGCTTCGTCGCGTTTCCGAAGTCGTCGTAGTTCTCGTAGCGCACCGAAGCGGTGAGCTCGAGGGTCTCGGCGAGCGGGAAGTTGTTCTTCGGCGCGACCAAGGGAACGACCGTTTCGGCGTAGGTGCTGACGATGGTGCGCTCGGCGTCGTAGTTCCATTTTGGAGACGTCACGAGCAAGTCGTTGTTCCCCTCAGGCAGCCCCGAACCTTCGGGATTCACCGAAATGTAGGGCGGCTTGTAGTCTTCCTTGTGCTCAAGCCGATACTCGGCGCCCACGGAGGCCGAGATCGGCCCGGACCAGATTTCGAAGACTTCACCGCTGGCGCGGGCATCGAGGCTGGCCACACTGGTGTGACCGACGCGGTCAGCCCGCACCGTGTAGGATTCCTGCACTTCTTGCGGGTTCACGTAGGTCTGATCCGCGACCACGGCACCGTTTTCCACCTTGAAGGTATAGCCGAAGGGATTCCACGCATTGGAGTCAGTGCGGTCGGCCGCTGCGATCAGCAACGAGTCACGCACGCCGTTCAGGCCGTAATCGGTCGCTTTGTATTGGCCATACATCGCGGCGGTTTCCCAGTTCCAGCTCGTGGAACCGATGGTGCCCTTGAAGCCACCGAGGAGGCGGAAGACGCGATCGGAAGTCTCGACGCGTTCCGGTCCGCCCTCAACGAGGAGCTTCGTCGAGATGGTGATGGGAGTGGGTGTGCCATCGACCTTGGTGACGCCGTCGCCTCCGACCGCGTAGAACGCTGAGCCATACGGGTTGTAAGGATTGTCGACGTTCAACGTGACCACCGCATCAGAGGAACGCAGGGAGATCGGCTGACGGCCCGTCTTCGACTCGGCGTAGTAGCCCAACACTTCGGCGAAGCCGGTGATGTTGTCGGAGAAGTCGAACTCAAGCTTGCTGTAGAGGTTGGTGCGAGTCGTGAACGGCTGACCAATGACGTATTGGTTGTAGTTCAGGTATTGATCGCGCGGCAGCGACGTCGTCGTGAGGGACGGCGTGCCGGAGCCGCTCGTCGGGTAGAACCAGTAGGTCGTGCCGGAGAGCGCGGCTTCACCTTTGCGGAAGGAGGGCCACTGAGTCGTGTTGGAACGACCGTCATAAGCGCTGCCTGGCGCGGTCCACGGTTCGACGGCTTCGTCGAGACGATTGGTGGACTCGGAACGCTCACGCTCGCTGAAGTAAATCGCGTCGCGATTGTAAACACCGAAGGACGAGACCCAACGGCCTTTGCCTTCCGCGAAGACGGTGCCGTAGCTCATCGTGGCTTGCACGCTGCCACCGCCCCCATGCTCGGTCGCGCCGAGACGGAGCGACATCGTGCCCCCCACGAGGTTGGGATCGGTGATGAAGTTGATCACACCCGCGACCGCATCGGCACCATAGATGGCGGACGCACCGTCAC
>CAXBDS010000056.1:0-25917 GCA_963974355.1 uncultured Opitutaceae bacterium | reverse complement strand
CGCGTCGGCTTCGGTGAACTCACCGCCGTCGGTGGGGCGACCCGTGAAGATGCAACCGCTGCTGACGTGGCCCCACGGCACACCGGCGGCCTCACAGGCCTCGGCGATGCGGCCGGGTAGGACGGCATTGCCGAAGAGGCACTCGGCCTTATGCAGCTCGCAGGCGTCCACGTTGGGTTTGCCGGTGTAGCCGGCGGCGTTGATGAGGAAGGCGGGTTTGTCCTCCTTGAGCAGCCGCGTGAGCGCCGCTGTGTCGCCATAGTCGACCTCCGCCCGCTTTAAATTGCGGAACGGAATACCTTTGTTGGTGAGCAGTGCCTGATAGGCCTGCCCCACGTAACCGGAGCCACCGAGCAAATAGATCATCGTAAGGGAGGAAACTAGGAATAGCCGGACTCTCCAGCGCAACACCGGTTTTTCGGGCTCTATGGCGATCCGGCTCCCTGGCTCGGGCGGACACAAAAAGACCGCCGCACCCGAAAGTGCGGCGGTCGAGGTGAATCAGAACCGATTCAGATGAAGCTTAGAACTCGAGCTTGGCGCCGAGTTGTACGCGCCAGCGCGACATGCCGTTGTCGATGTTGAAGCCGAGCGGTTCGCTGGGGTAGGTCGGTTTGATGCGGCCATCGGCACCGTAGGAGGCGCCGCCGAGCTTGCGAGTGCGGAACACGTCGTTCGAGAGGTAAGGTGAGATCTCGGTGTAGTTGAACATGTCCTTGCTGATGAATGAACCGAGGTTCACGAAGTCGAAGAACAGTTTCAGGCGAGCCGGGCTGTAGATCGGAATGATCTGTTCGACGTGCAGGCTGAGCTGGTTGATCCAAGGCTCCTGCCACGCATTTTTCGGGGCAATGCCACCCGCGTAGTCGCTGAGGCCGCTCGCCTCGATGAAGGCGAAGTAGGCGGCTTGGTCCGTCGCACTCATGCCCGAGAAGTCGAAACGGGGATCATCCAAACCGGACGGCACGGCGACCGTGTCGTTGTCGGAGCGGCTGTCACCGTTGAGGTCGGTGGTGTAAACCCAGCTGTAAGGATTGCCGGTGCGACCCTCGTAGTAGAGGGAGAACACGGATTTCCAGTTGCGCACGAACTCGAAGCCCTTGCTGACCGAGAGGGTCACGCGGTCACGCACTTCGAAGTCGGCGGTGCCTTCCTCGACGGTGTTTTGGTTGAACACGACGTTGCGGTTCCACTGGCCACCGGCGGTCGTCTGACCGATCGATTGCGCTTCCGTGGCGTCGCCGTGAATGTAGGCCACGTTGAAGCCCCAGCTATCTTTCATCGGGCGATCCCAGGCCAAGGTGAAGTAGGTCGACTCACCGACGCTGGCGTTGGTCACGTGCAGCAGGTTGGTGAACTGAGGGTAGAGCGCGTTGGCGCCGACCCCGGCCGCGGGGGAACCAGCGAAGCGTTGACGGCCATCGGCGCCGACGGAGGTCGCCTTCAAGTTTTCTTCACGAATGAAGAGGGCTTGGTCGACTTGGCTGTGGACGAGTTCCGCGCTCACGATGGAGCTGAGGAAGTCGACCTTGCGCTCGAAGCGGAGGTTGCCGCGCCAAAGCGAAGGCATCTCGATCTTGTCGTCGTTCCAGTTGATTTCGCGACGCAGGGTCGGGTTATCCGTGCCGGTGCCGATCGGGTTCTCCGGATCGAACTGGGCCAGATAACCGGTGAGGGTGGACGGGAGTTCGCCGCCCGCCGAGGTCAGCGTGAAGCCGCCGACGCCCGTGCTGCCGTAGGAGTTCGAGAAGATCACCCAAGGCGCGCGGCCGAGGAAGTGACCCACGCCGCCGCTGAGCTGCATCTTGCGGTCGTCGTCGAGCGCGAGAGTGAAGCCGACGCGGGGCGAGATCGTGCGCACGCCGTCCGGCGTGCCGTCGTTGCGGAAACCGGTCGCGGTCAAGAGCGCCTGATTCAGCGAGGGGCCGGGACCGCTTTCGGCGAACTCGTAACGCAGGCCGAGGTTGAGCGTGAGTTTTGAGGTGGCGGCCCATTTGCCGTTCAGGAACAGGCCGTTGGTGGCGAAGTCCGAGATGTCGCCGACCGGGCGCACATTCGGATCGTAAACGTTGCGGGTGATGACCGCGTTCGTGTCGGCGAGGAAGTCGGCGTAGTTGCGGTAGGCCACCAAGCCATACGAACCTTGACGGAACAGGTTGTAGAAATCGGTCTGTTCACGCTCGAAACCGGCGGTGAAGACCCAGTCATTCCAGAAGTAATCGCCGGCGGCGTAGAACTGGTCGGAGTCGACGCCGATCTCGTTGCCTTGGCGGAACTGCTCAGTGCCGGCGAAGTAGCTGCCGCTGACGCTGGAGTTGTTCAGCAAATCGGTGCCGGGGACGCCGGTGATATAGACGAGAGGCGCGATGCTGTTGACCGGCGTGAGTTGGTCCTGGCTGGTGGTGGCGTAGCGAAGCTCGGTTTTGAAGTCGGGGGTCCAGTCGCTGTAAACCTGTGCGGCGATGGATTTCTCCTCACGGGTCTGCGAGTAGAAGTGGCCGTCCGAAGAGCTGGTGACACCGCCGGTGACGCTGTTGACGTTGCCGGAGCTGCTGGCGAAGTTGCCGAACTGCGGCACGACACCCTCCGCAGTCAGGTAGCGCACGGACATGCGATGTTGGTCGGAGATCTTCCAGTCGATCTTGGCGATCTTCTTTTCATCTTCCGAGAGGTTGGTGGTCGCGGAGGTGACGGGATTGCCCCAGTCGATCGACTTGCCGGCGGCGGTGCTGTATTTGTTCAGCTGCGACAGAATCGTCGCTTCGTTGGTGCCGGCGTCGAAGCGCGGGTCGCGACCGGCGCTCGTGCTTTCGAATTTCTCGTAGCCGAGGAAGAAGAACAGGCGGTCTTTGAGGATCGGACCACCGACGTAGACGCCCCAGGTGGAGCGTTCGAGCTTCGGCACGGTCTTGGTGCCGGTGAGCTCTTCCTCGCGGGCGTTGTTACCCTGGAGTTGGATGCCCATAAGCTCATCGCCGCGGAAGAGGTAGTAGGTTGCACCCTTGAATTCGTTGGTGCCGCTCTTGGTCACCAAGTTGATCGAGGCACCGGTGAAGCCGGATTGGCGAACGTCATAGGGCGAGATCTGCACGGCGACCTGTTCGACCCACTCCAAGGAGAGCGGGTTGAAGAACGAGGCGAGGCCGGTGCCGTTCAAGCCGAACTGGTCGTTGATGCGCGAACCGTCGATCTGGAAGGAGTTGAAACGGTTGTTCTGACCGACCGCCGTGATTTGCGATTCTTCGCGGTCACCGAACGTCGAACGGAGCGTGACCAACGGCGAGGCGCTCACAATGTCGGCGAGCGAGCGTTCGGTCGAGGGCTTGAGCGAGATGCGGTTGTTATTGAGCACGCTGCCGGCACCGAGGGCGCCGCCATCGAGATCGTTGCTGTCGGCCTGCACATTAAACGCCTCCATGGCAACGACGTCGCCGGCGCGAAGGGCGAGGTTCAGTTCAATGTCGGAAGCGAGTTGCGTGTAGACATCGGATTGTTTGGTGGTGGCAAAGCCGTCTGCCGTGACCGTGACCACGTAGGGTCCGCCGACATTCAAGCCGCGCATGTTGAAACGACCGCCCGCGCTCGTGGTCGAGGTGTAGGTCGAGTTGGTGGGAGTGTAGATTGCCGTGACGACAGCTCCTGCGACGGGGGCGCCGGAGTCGTCGCGGACGGAACCGCTGATGCCGGACGAGGTCACTTGAGCAGAGGCTTCAGGCGCCAAAAAAAGCGCTGACGCCAAGGCCAACGCGGAAACCAAACCTCGGCGCAATGCGCGTAGGCGGGATGGTGAGTTCATTTTGTGTAGTTTGTTGATACTCCCGAACTAGGTTGGGAATAGTGCGTCTTTCGCTGATTGGATGACTCCCGTCGAGCGAAGATTTGAGGCCAATTGTAACCTTCATGCGACCGAGGGCAGGGGGCGATCGTCTCCGAGAGGGCGATTTCTCCGTAATTTCCTTTGAATTATAGGAATAAGGGAGTTTGAGCGGGCGGATTCCCCGCCATCTTGGCGTGACAATCGTTTGCGGTGTCTGCCGGGGTGATATCGCGCCGGTATCCGCGGCGATGGGGGATCTCCCGCGATTTCGGAGTCCTTTGCAGGATCGCGTCATTTTGGCGCTTTTGGAGGGACATCGTTACGCTGAAGCAACGAATTTGTTCATTCCGCCCGCGAGGGGCCTCCGTGTCTTGACGATCCGTCGATCCTACCCAAACCGGATACCGTCAAACTACCAACGGCACAGCACCTCCGGGTCCTGTGGCATTGGACGTTCTAATCCTACTACACATGAACACACTTAACAGAACTGGCATTTACCAGAGCGCATTCGCTGTGGCACTTGCCCTGACTGCCGGGCCCGTCTGGGCCCAATCGACGACCTCGCCCTCTGGTGATGTCGTCATGATGAAGGCCTTTGAGGTCGAGGAACTGCGAGATTTCGCGGATCAGGCGATTATCGGCACTACGCCGGTTTCCGTTTCCGAAATCGGCAAAGAAACCATCCAAAAGGAACTCGGTTCACGGGACATCCCGATGATCCTCAATACCACGCCTTCCGTGTTCGCTTCGGGCGATAGCGGCGGTGCCGGTGACGCCCGCGTCAACGTGCGTGGGTTTAATCAACGTAACATCTCCGTTTTGATCAACGGTGTGCCGAGCAACGACCTGGAAAACGGTTGGGTGTATTGGTCCAACTGGGACGGCCTGGGCGATTCGAGCAGCAACATCCAAATGCAGCGCGGCTTGAGCAACGTCACCCTGCCGACTCCTTCCGTGGGTGGCACGATGAACATCCTCACCGACCCCGCCTCCTCGGCGAAGGGCGGCATCATGAAGTTCGAAGCCGGCAGCGACGACTTCTTCAAATATGGACTGACGCTCAACACCGGTCTGTTGGAAGACAAGTTCGCCGTCACGGGCGCCATCGTCGTCAAGCGCGGTGACGGTTACGTGCGCGGCACGTGGACCAAGGGCATCGCCTACTATCTGGGATCCACCTGGATCGTGAACGAGAAAAACCGACTTGAGCTCTACGCTATCGGCGCGCCGCAACAGCACGGTCAACGCACGTTCGCTTCGAACATCGCGGCCTACGACGCGGGTTACGCGCGCAGCTTGGGTTATACGGATGCCGATCTGGCTGGTGCGTTGAGCAACGGTCCGGTCGATTCCGGCGACGCCTTCAACCCGAACTACGCGCCGGTCAGCTCCAGCTACACGGGCCAGCAGTATTACTGGGGCGGTCTGCACTCGCGCCATGACGACGGTTACCTGAACGAGCGCGAAAATTACTTCCACAAGCCCCAGATCAACTTGAACTGGTTCTCGGACATCAGCGATACGCTCAAACTCTCCACCGTCGCCTACTACAGCGGCGGCCGTGGTGGTGGCTCGGGCACGCTCTACAACACGGCCACGGTTTATGGCTTTGGCAGCAGCTCGCGGGCTTTCGCTTATTATCCGAACAGCGATCCGCTTTATGGCAGCGCCTATAACTGGGACGCGACCATCGCGGCCAACGCCGGCACGACCACCGTGCGCGGTGACAGAACGAAGCCGGCGGGCCAGTCGCTCGGCATCCTCCGTAACTCGGTCAACAATCAGGATCAATACGGGGTGGTTTCGAAGCTCACCATGGATTTCACGGATACGCTTTCCGGCACCGTGGGGGTGGATTGGCGCACGGCTGAGATCGATCACTTCCGCGAGATCCGCGATCTCCTCGGTGGTGACTACTACATTCCGGCTTCCGGGCAATACAGTGACTTCGATACCGACGCGCCCATGGGCCTCGGCGACGTTGTCGACTACTTCAACACCAACACGGTGGATTGGCTCGGTCTCTTCGCCCAAGGCCAATACACCAATGGCGACCTCACCGCGTTCGGTGTCTACGGCTACTCCAGCATCGAATACGGCTACACGGATCACTTCCGTCGCGCTTCCGCTGGTTCCTCCGACGAGTTCTCCGTCAACCCTGGCGCGCTTGATGGCCACCAGATCAAGGGGGGCGTCAACTACAAGTTCTCCGGCGGTTTCTCCGCTTACGTCGCTGGTGGTTGGGTCTCGAAAGTGCCTAACTTCGACGGCGTGATCGACGACATCACGGGCACCTTGATCGATCCCTCCAACGAGAAATACACTTCGGGTGAAGTGGGCGTGCGTTGGGAATCCGCTGACCGTAAGTTCAACATCGCGGCCAACATCTACTTCACCGAGTGGCGTGACCGCACCTTGGTTGACAGCGGCAGCGACACCAACGGCGACGACTACGTCGTCTACCTGCGCGGCGTTGATTCCGATCACTCCGGGGTCGAAATCGAGGCCGCTTATGCACCGCTCGATTGGCTGCGCTTCGACTTCGCCGCCGGCCTCGGTGACTGGACCTACACCAACGATGTGGCCGCAGATGCCCGTTACGTCGGCTCCGGCCTTCCGGCCTCCGACAGCACGGTGCTCTACACCAAGGACCTCAAGGTCGGTGACCAGCCGCAAACCCAGCTCGCCTACGCCGTGACGTTCCTCCCGGTCGACGGTCTGTCGATCAAGGTTCAGGGCTTCTGGTATGATCGTTACTACTCGGACTTCGATCCGATCACCCGCACCGACGCGACCGACCGCGGTCAAGTTTGGGAAATCCCGAGCGTCGCGCTCTACGATCTGCACATCAACTACAGCATCCCGTCCTTCTCGAAGGTGTTCGACGTCGATGTCTTCGCTCACGTGTTCAACGTGTTCGATGAGGTCTATGTGCGAGATGCCACGGACAACAGCTCCTACGAGGCGGTCTCCAGTGCGCCTTCGCACACCGCGCAACGGGCTGAGGTGTTCCTCGGTGCGCCGTTGACCGTGAACTTCGGCGTGAAGCTCAAGTTCTAACTCGGCGCTTTGCCTCCACCGCGTCGACGGCGGCGCGGTGGTTTTCTTTCAGCGCCAACCATGCCCAAGGCGGGTTACCAACGATCTTCGCGCCGGTAGTCTCCGCGACTGAAATACTTTTCCAGCCAGACATACATGCAGATGAAAAAGTAGCGGCTGCCCATTTCCTTGATCTTCAGCTTTGCCTCGCCGTGGCGGCGATTCTTCCAGCTGATCGGGGTGACCTCCCACGTGTAACCGCGCACGATGGCCTTGAGTGGAATCTCGACGGTGAGGTTGAAATGCGGCGCCAGAAAGGGCCGGCAGCCGTCGATCACAGAGCGGCGATAGGCCTTGAAGGCGTTGGTTGTGTCGTTCAGCGGGATGGCGAACATCACTTTGATGAAGAAGTTGGCGAGGCGGTTGACGAAGAGTTTCACCCGCGGGTAGTCGATCACTTGGCCGCCTTTCACGAAGCGTGAACCGAAGGCGCATTCTTTTCCCGAATTGAGAATTTTCCAATACGTTACCGCGTCGGCGGGATCGTCGGAGCAGTCGGCCATCATGATGACGACCGCGTCGCCTTTGCTCTGGTTGAGCCCGTAAATGATGGCGCGCCCAAAACCGTGGGCACCGAGATTTTGCACCGGCGCGAGCGTCGGGTATTGTGCCTTGAGTGCTTCGAGCACCCCCCACGTGCCGTCCCGGCTGCCGTCGTCGACGACGACGATTTCATGCGGAATGTTTTCTCTGGTGAACGTGTCGACGATGGAACCGATCGTGATCGGCAGGGATTCTTCTTCGTCGCGCGCGGGGATGATGACGGAGAGCAGGGTGAGCGGCGGCAGATCAGGCACGGGAGAGAGTAGCGGGAGAGAATGAAGATTTTTGACCACGAAGGAAAACGAATAGCTCCTTTACCGTTTCGCTTTGGACAACCCGAAAGTTAGGGTTTGTGGTGTAGCGATAGCGAAGCTCATTCGAGTCGATTTGGGTTTAAGTAAATGCCTCAGAACGGGGCGGAAAGGTCGAGCCAGTCGGGGTGGGCTTCAGCGTGTCGGGCGATCTCTTCGAGGATGGTGGCGGTAGGCGTGCTGGGCTTCCAACCCCAGACTCGTTCGGCTTTGCCGGCGTCGAGCACCATCCATGGGATATCGAAGGGACGCGGCTGGGCTTCCGTCGCGATCGGATGCACGCCGAAGCGTTGATCGCACCACTTGGTGAGTTGGCGCAACGACATGGCGGAGGCGGCTCCCCCGGCGATATTGCAGGTGCGGTCGGCCGCGGCGGTCGACGGGGCTTGCAGTTGTTGGAGGAGCAAGGGCGCAAGGTCACGGGGGTGAAGGCAATCGCGCACCTGATGCCCTTCACCGTCGAAGCCGATGTATTTGAGTGGCCGACGGCGCAGGTGGCTGTTGAGCCAATACGCGAAGATGCCTTGATCGGGTCGGCCGAACTGGCCCGCGCCGGCCAAAACCCCGCACCGGTTGATGAATACCGGCAAGTCGAAGGTCGCGCCGTATTCGAGGGCGAGTGTTTCGCTCGCGAGCTTGGTGGCGCCGTAGAGCGAAACCGGGGCCGCGCTCGAGAACGTTTCGTCGACGCCGGCGGCCGTCAGACCGGGTGGCAAGGCCGCATCGGCGGCGGGGTGATAGGCGCCCCGGCGGGCTTCGACCGGCAAGGCAGCCAGCGGCGGAATCGAGTAAACACGGCTCGTGCTCAACAGGATGAAGCCCGCGTGGTGTTGCTTGCAGAACTCCAGGAGATTGATGGTGCCAGACAGGTTATGCTCGATGAGTTGGCGCGAGCTGGTGCGCCCATCGACACCGGCGAGCACGCTCGGATTGGCGGCGGCATCGATCACAAAATCAACCGGCGGAATCGCTTCCAAGTCGCTCGGGCTGCGGATGTCGCCGTGGAAAAGCGGCACGCCCGCCGCTTTCAGTGAGGCGCGGTTTCCTTCGCTGCCAGGGCGGATGAAGTTGTCCAATCCGACGATCTCGCCGTCGAAGCCGGCTTCGAGCAGAGCGTGGGCAAGGGTGCTGCCAACGAAACCGCAGATGCCGGTAATGAGAATACGCATCGGGCGAGGAAAAGGGGCGAAGTCGCCGGGCGAAAGCGGAAAACGTCGGCGATCGGCAACCTACTCGCGGGCAGAGAGCTCGCGCCAAAGGGCTTGCGCGTCCATATCGCCGGGCTCGAGGCGGAGGTAAGCCTGTAGTCGTGGCAAGGCTTCGGCGCGGCGACCGAGGCGGGCGTAGATGTAGGCGAGATTGCGGAATGACAAAGCAAACGAGGGGGCGAGTTCGGCGGATTTTTCGTAGTGCCGGATGGCCGCATCGACGTCGTTTTGCTGCAGGCAGGCGTTGGCCAGGTTGAAGTGGGTTTGCGCCGATGCCGGGTTAAGCCGGAGGGAGCGCTCGAAGGACTGGCGGAACTGAGTTGGCCCGCGGCGGCCAATGAACGGCCGAGTTGGTCATGCGCCTCGGCGCGTTGGGGGGCGAGAGACACGGCGCGTTCAGCGGATGCGGCGGCGGTGGAAAACTGCTGGCGGTCGAATTGGACCAAGCTGAGATTGCCCCAGATTTCGGCGGAAGTCGGCTCGCGGTCGAGCGCCCGCTGCAACCATGTTTCGGCTTCCGCGAGTTTGCCGGAACGCTGCAGTGCGAGGGCGAGGTTGTTCATCGCGGCCGTGTGGGTGGGCTCGGCGGCGAGGGAGGCTCGATAGGCCGTGATCGCTTCGGGCCCACGGTTGAGGCGGGCGAGGGTGAGACCCAGGTTGTAGTGGGTCTCGGGGTCGTCGGGCGCGAGGGCGAGGGCGGCGCGATTGGCGGCGAGGGCATCCATGAAATGGCCGGCGGCGAAATGGGCGAGGGCGGCGTTGTGGTAGGCGCGCGGGTTGCCCGGACGTTTGGCCACGGTGTCGTTCCACAGCGTGGCGGCCGAAGCATACGTCTGGTTCCGCAGGAACGTAAGCCCGGCCAGCAGCACCGCGACTCCGATAGCCAACGGAATCGCAATGCGTGTGGCGTAGCGGACGACCACTGCCGCCAGCAGCGTCACCGGGGCCAGTAGCGCGAGATAGGCGCGATGCTCCGCGATGGTTTGGGTGGCAATCGGCACGATGCTCGAACTCGGCGCGAGCAACAGAAACCACCACAATCCTGCCATTCCCAGCACCGGCTGGCGCCGCAGCGCGACAAGCACCGCGGCGATCAATCCCGTTAAAACAAACCCGGATCCGAGCAATTGGGCCGGGTCGGTGATGGTGCCCTGTCCATAGTCGAACACCAGCGGTGTGGGCCACACGATCAGGCGCAGGTAGTGGGGCACCGCATACACTTGGGTCAGCGCATAGGACCACGGCGTCAGGGTGGTGTTAAGTCCCGCCGTGTCGCCGCGACCGGCGGTCGTTGTCAGCAGCGTGACGGTAACCAACCACCCGCCGGCGAGGCCGAGATAGGGCAGGGGGCGCGCCCGCAACGCGCTCCGCCACGTGCCGGCATAGAACGTGCGATCATAGGCCCAGAACAGCAGCGGGGCAACGGCGACCACCTCCTTCGTGGTCATGCCGAGCGCGTTGATGAGGGCGGCAGCGACGAACCAGCGGGTCGCGACGCGACCGGTCGCGGCCAAGCCGCGATCAAAGGCGAAAAGCGCCGCCATGATCGACAGGGCGGCGAGCGATTCGGCGCGTTGGACGATGTAGGTCACGGCTTCGGTTTGCAGGGGATGCAGCAACCACCATGCACTCGTGATGGTGGCCAGCCAGGGGGCCGCTTCGCGGGTCCAGCCCGGGAGCGGGGGACGTCGCAAGGCACGACCCAGCACGAGCCAGATCAGCGTGCCCGTGCCGAGGTGAATCAAAAGATTGAATACGTGGAAGCCCACGATGCCGGGGCCGGCCAAGGTGGTGTTCAAGGCGAATGAAAGGTTGAGTCCCGGTCGCCCGCTGACGGTCAGTCCACCGGGCAGATCAAGGCCGAGCGCGTCGGGCCAGTGCGGCGCGGGATAGATTGCCGCGTTCTCCGCGATCGAAGGGACGTCATCGAAGAGAAATGGAACGCGAAAGCTGTTCGCGTAGGCCAGCAGCGCGAGCCCGATGATGAGCCATCCAGAAGCCCAAGATCGGAACGAGGCGGTGCTCACGGCTTCGCCGGTGGCGCGGAGGCGCTCGCGGGTTGAGCCGCGGCTTGTTTCTGAGCGTTCTCGTAAGCTTGGCGCTGCATCATGCCGATTTCCAAAAGATCGCTCACGAGCATCCGCGCTTCCGTCGCTTTTTCTTCGTCGGTCACGGGCACCCGGGGCGCGACCGTGGCCATGGCCAACGGGGCGGCGGGCGCCATCGCGACGCCGGCGGTGCCTTGGGGAACCCGGGCCGGACTTTTCAACAGGAGCGTGCGGGACCGCCCTTCGGCGCGGATGACGGCTTGATTGGTCTCGGGGTCGAACGATTCCAACACGAGGCCGCCGGCGGATTCGCCCGGCTTGAGCCAGTAGGTGCGTTTGTCCCGCAGTCGCGTGATGTTGACGAGCGAGGTTTTGGACCCGCCGATCACGCCCGTTAATTCGTAGTCAGCATCGGGAGATGCCGCAGTGGGAGCCGCCTTGGATGCGGGAGAGAACGGCGACGGGGATTGTGCGTGCGCGCCGGTTGCGAGCGCGACCGCGCAGACGAGCGAGAAGAAGAGGCGTCGTGGCATCGATGACATGAAACGTGGTCGGATGGGGGTGTGACCCAACGACACCTCAATCGTTCCGGTTGCGATGGGCAAGTGCGCGGATGGATCTGCGCAGACTCGTCTCCTTGCCAATGCGGCGGTTCAGGGAAGCTAAGGCTCGATGGGTAGTTCGTAGACTTCGACGAGTGCGACTCCGGTCTCGCCCTCTAAGCCGCTGACCTGCAGGGTGTAGGAGCCTGGGGTGAGGGTGAGAAGCATCACCGAATCCTTGCGGTCAGTGAGGGCGAAGGCGCCTAGATTTTGCATGGTCGAGCGCAGTTTGGGCTGCAGGAATGCGGGTGAATCCCAGTCGTCGAGTTCGCGCAAATACGTCCCGGAGCCGTCGAACAGCGTCAGCAGCGGATCTTCCAACGTTCCGCTGACACCGAAGTTGGCCAGCGAGTTTCCGGCGGCACGGACCAAGTAGGTCCGAGGGCCGGAGCCCCTCACATTGAGGCCGGCGATGATGATATCGCCGCCGGTGCCCACGAAACCACGCGTCGAGAGGTTGACCAAGCGGGTGCCAGGAGTCGTTTCGGTGTCGTAGAGTTCGACGATTGCGACCCCTTCGCGGTCACCGCCGTCGATGACTGCCGTATAGCTGCCGGGGGGAAGCGTCGCGAGCAGGGCGGCGTCGGCCGAGCCGGATTTGAGGGCAAACGCGCCGGTCGCATCAAAGGCGGACTGCAGGGTGGCGCTGTCGGCGGGAGCGGTGCCGACAGGCGTTTGCCAGTCGTCGTTGCGGGCGACGGCCTTGCCGTTGGCATCAAAGACGGTGAGCGAGGGATTGAGCAACGCATTGGCGAGGTTGAAGGGCGGTTCGGCCAATGTGGCGCCGATCGCCCGCACCAATACCTGGCGCGAATCCGTGCCGGAGATAACGAATCCCACGATCAAGGCCTTTTCCCCGGTTCCGGCCATGCCACGCGTGGAGAGATTGGCGAGTCGCGTCGCGGGAGCGAGGTCGACCGGATTGACCTTAATCTCCACTTCTCGGCTCAGCAGCGGGCCCTGCGGTGTTTCCACCACCAGTTGATACGTGCCGGCATCGGAGAGTTGGGCGGCGCCGAGGATAAATTTGGTGCGATGAACGGTGAACAGCAGGTCCAAGGCATTATCCGGCCCCTTGAAGGCCCAGGCGTATTTGCGAAGATCGGTTTCGGGTGGGTTGTCCTGGCCGTCGAGCTCCACCGCCAAATCGATGCGCTCACCCACTGCCACCGTTTGCGACACGATGTTCCTCGTGATGACCGGCGCAGGCGGAATCGGGTCATAAAGTGCATGGGCCCCGGCGATGTCGTCGGCTTGGAGCGAGTCGTTATCGTTGATGACCGCGTTCATGATGGCTGAAACGAATTGCACTGGATCGGCTTCGTTGGGGTGATCCAAGCCGAGGACGTGGCCGAGCTCGTGCAGGAGCACCCGGCGGATATCGTTGGAGCTGGCGCGGAGTGGCCCCCGAAAGGAATTCCACGTGGGTTTCCGGTTCACGATAATATCCGCCTCGGTGTTGATCGGCAGGAAAACGCCCTTCACTTGGCGGATCGTGACGCCCAAGGTGCGGCTGTCGAAGGCCTCGCCGTAGACGTCGTTGGAAAAGACGATTTCGTTGATTCCGTTGCCGCGCGTGGCGGTGGCGCCGGTGCCCGGGGAGATCACCAGCTTGCTGCGGGTGAGATGGGCATTCCAATCTGCGGCGGCCAGGGTGGCGGCAGCGTTCCAGTCGGACGAACCGTCCAGGAGTCCGTAGGAGGGAATGATCGGCGGCGACGAGGTGTCGAGCTGCACGAGCATGGGGACGCTACCGTTGGGCCAGCCTCCGCTGTTCAGGTCATAGGCGCGGGCGGGCACCGCGCCAATCGCTGAGGCCAAAATGATACCGGTGAGCGCGCCGAGGCGCTGGTGAGTGATCGGCGTGATCATGGCAGAGCGCGACGAGCGGGACCGGAAAGCCGAACCTCGGCGCGAATCGCGGCGGCGAAGGCATCGACCGAAAGCGCCTGGGCATCGGTGCTCGATTGGGCGTTGATCGAATCGGATTCCAGCGGGGTGATGACCTGCGTGGTCGACCGCAGGGGGGCGTGGTTCGCGCGGGTGACGTAGGCGGCGTGGTCCACCGCCGAGGGCACGACCGGATAACGCCCATGGCCCGCGGCGATGAGCGGGCAAAGCACCTCTCCATTGCGGGCGACGAAGAGAAAATCGCGATCGCCGACGTGAAATTGAGGCATGCCGCTTACCTCCATGCGATCATCGCCGACGCGACCGCCGAGGAGCGACAGGACCAGCGAGTGCGTTGCGGTGCCCTTGAACGCATCTTCGACCATCACTGTAACGTAGGTTCGGATAACCTCGAAGCCGGCTTGATTGGTCACCCGGCGGCTCTCCACCGCCGTCACGGTTCCGCGGACAATGGTGTCCGACTCAGCGACGAGTGCAGCGAAGTCTGGCGGCTCGACAAACATGGCGTCGAGTCGCCCGCCAAAAAGAACGCTAAGGAGCAAGAGGAGGAGCCGGAGTCGAGCGGCTCGCCGGAAAGGAATAGGATGCATGCACCTCTAATAACGTCCAAACAGACCCATTTATTTCAGGTTTCTTTGGCGCCACGCTTCGACGATTTCCATGATCGTCTGCTCCAATGATTTGGAAATGTCCCATGCGGGGTAGTGTGCGCGCATTTTGCGCAGATCCGAGTAATAGCAGATGTGGTCGCCCGCGCGGTTCTGGTCCACGTAGGTGTGGATCTGGGCTTTGCCACTGAATTTTTCCGTAATCTTGAAGGCTTCCAGAATCGAGGTGCTGTTGGCTTTGCCGCCACCGAGGTTGTAAACTTCGCCCGCCCGAGGCGCGTCGACAAATGCGGCCATGAAGCGAGCGACGTCGAGCGAGTGGATGTTGTCCCTTACCTGTTTTCCTTTGTATCCGAAAACCTTATACTCGCGGCCCTCCAGGTTGCACTTCACGAGGTAGGAGAGGAAGCCGTGCAGTTCCACGCCGCTGTGGTTGGGGCCGGTGAGGCAGCCGCCACGGAGGCAGCAGGTCGGCAGATTAAAGTAGCGTCCGTATTCCTGCACCATGACGTCGGCCGCGACCTTGGAGGCGCCGAAGAGCGAGTGTTTGGACTGATCGATGGTGAACGTCTCGGCGATGCCATGGGTGTAGTCGGCATCGGCGTAGTCCCAGCGCGTTTCGAGTTCGGTGAGGGCGATGCGATTGGGCGCGTCGCCGTAGACCTTGTTCGTGCTCATATGCACGAACGGGGACTCCGGGCAGGCCTGGCGGGCGGCTTCGAGCAGATTGAGGGTGCCGACGGCGTTGGTGTCAAAATCGTCGAAAGGGATGGCGGCCGCCCGATCATGCGAGGGCTGAGCGGCGGTGTGCACGATGACGTCGGGTTTTACCGTTTTGATCAGTTCGAGCACGCCGGCGCGGTCGCGGATGTCGATCTCATGGTGGACGAAACCGGGCAGATCGGCGGCGAGGCGCTGCTGATTCCACCGGGTGTCACCTTGGGGGCCGAAGAAGACGGCGCGCTGGTTGTTATCGACGCCATGCACCGTATAACCGAGCTCACGCGCGAAATAAACGCACACTTCCGAACCGATGAGACCCGAAGAACCGGTGACGAGGAGGGTTTTAGGCATGTCAACCGCTAGCCGAGCGGGAAACATTTGCGCTGTCCAGTTTTCCGTCGGGCAAAGGAAAGCATCGCGGGGGCTTGGTGGCGCGACTCGTTTGCACGGCGGACGGTATTCGGACTTGGCAACGTCGCAACCGAATCGTTTACCTGTGCTTTCCAACGTCATGCGTAACGTCTTTATCAGCGGTGGGGCCGGTTTCATCGGCAGCCATCTTTCCCGCCGTCTGCTCCGCGATACTGCCGTCGCTCAACTCACGATTTTCGACAATTTCTCGTCGGGGCGCCGCGACTATCTGGCGGAACTGAGCAACGATGCCCGTCTGCGGATCATTGAAGGCGATCTGAAGGATTTGCCGGCGGTCGAAGCGGCCATCACCGGGAGCGATACCGTGTTTCACCTCGCGGCGAATCCCGACATCGCGAAAGCGGTCACGCAGCCGGACATCGATTTTTGGGAAGGCACTTACCTCCTGCAGAATGTGTTGGAAGCCATTCGTCGCCAAGGCGTGACCAAACTCCTCTACATGTCGGGCAGCGGGATCTACGGGGAGAATGCGGCAACCGCGTTCGGCGAAGATCACGGTCCGTGTCGTCCGATCTCGACCTACGGCGCCAGTAAACTGGCGTGTGAGGCGCTGATCGGCGCGTATTGCCACATGTTCGGTCTGACCGCGCGGGCATTCCGTTTCGCCAACGTGGTGGGCCCGCGGCAGACGCACGGCGTGGGTTACGATTTTGTCCGCCGACTGCGGGCCGACCCCTCCTGTCTGCGCATCCTCGGCGACGGCAGCCAGAGCAAGAGCTACATCCATGTCGACGATATCCTCGCGGCCGTGATGCTGGTGGCTGAGAAAGCCGAGCGCGGCTTCGATGTGTTTAATGTGGCAACCGATGATTACCTCTCGGTGGCGGAGATTGCCGGACTGGCGGTGGAGGTCATGGGTTTGGCGCCCGGGAGCGTGCGCTTCGATTTCACCGGCGGCGATCGGGGGTGGAAAGGAGACGTGCCGGTCGTGCGCTTCGATTGCCGACGCATCAAGGGCTTGGGGTGGATCGGGCAACGCGACACGCGCGCCGCGATGCGGGATGCCTTGCGGGCGATGAAGGCCGAAATCGAATTGCGCCATGCCTAGCGCGGCGCCGACCGAGATTACCCATTTGCGGCCTCCCGCTGCGCCCCTCGATCCGGTCGAGCTCAGCTTGGTGGTGCCCGCGCTCAACGAGGCGCTGACGGTGGGCGAGTTTGTGGATTGGTGTAAGCAAGGCTTGGCCGAAGCCGGCGTCACCGGGCAGATCCTAATCGTCGACAGCTCGACCGATGAGACGCCCGAGGTCGTTTTGGCGCACGGCGGCGAGGTTTTGCGTGTGCCGAAACGCGGACTCGGTCGCGCCTACATTGATGCGATTCCGTTCATCCGGGGGAAGTGGGTCGTGATGGGCGACGCTGACTTGACGTATGATTTTCGTCAGTTGAAGGCCTTCGTGGCGGAGTTCCGCAACGGGGCTGATTTCGTGATGGGCAGTCGTTTCCGTGGCAGTATCGAGGCCGGGGCGATGCCGGGGTTGCACCAGTATTTCGGCACCCCGTTCACGACGTGGATTCTGAATCGCATCTACGGCAGCCGCTACTCCGACATCCATTGCGGCATGCGCGGTCTCACCATTGAGGCGTTCCACCGCATCGACCTGCGATCGCAATCATGGGAATACGCTTCGGAGATGGTGTTAAAGGCGGCTCGCTGCGGGCTGCGCATCGCGGAGGTGCCCGTTAAGTTTTACAAAGACCGGGAAGGGCGGGTGAGCCATCATCGCCGCATGGGTTGGATCTCACCGTGGATCGCGGGCTGGCTGAATTTGAAAGTGATGTTGGTCTACTCGCCCGACACGTTTTTGCTGCGTCCTGGATTTTGCCTGCTTGCGCTTGGACTGTTGCTGTCCCTCGGTTTGGCGGCCGGCCCGATCACGATCGGTGGCGTGGGCTTTGATCGCCACTGGATGCTGCTGGGCGTGACTTGCGCGACACTCGGTTACAGCTGTATCCAAATTGCGGTGATTGCCCGGCTGATGCACGGGCTGCGTTCCGGCATCGCCGGACGCTTGCGCAACTGGCTGACCTTCACCCGTGGCATGATCGCTTCGGGCGTTTTGATCGCGGTTGGGTTCGCGGCTGAACTCTCGTTTGTGAGCGACTATTTCGCCGCCGACCTGAAGCTCAGCGTCGTGTCGGATGCGGCGATTCTCGGCTTGCTGATGATCATGCTCGGTTTCCAGACTTTTGGCTTCACGCTGCTGCTGGAAATGTCCCAACGGGTCGTTCGACCACGCTGAGGCCACCGGATCATGGGGCTTCGGGTTTTCTGATCGTGCTGGCAGCTCGAGCCACCACCCAGATAAATAAAATCAACAGGCCATAGCAGGCCGTGAAGTAACCCGAATTGATGGCGGGAAACGACGTGGCATTGATCAGGGCTACGATGGATAACATCGCGCTGATCGAACCGACGAGACCGACCGCCAGGCAGGTGAGAAAGCGCAGCTTTCTTTGCCAAAGTTCGCGCGCGAGCAGGATGACGAGTCCCAACCCTGCGGCGCTCACGGCCCAAGTACCGACTCGCTGGTAAGCGGCGATGATGCCGTTGGCGACGTCTCCGTGCCAGCCGAAGGTGAGTGCCGACGGGGCCGTAGCCTCCTCCTTGGTGGGGCTGATGGCATCGTGGCTCATGGCGGCAAAGCGGCGCAGTTCCTCCTCGGAACCACTGCTGTAGGTCGGCACCACTTCCAATGTATCGAACGAGATGAGAAAAATTGCCGATTCGGCCCACGATTTGAGCCAAGGTCGTACGTGCTGCGGACCGAGGGGGGGCAAGAATCCAGAACGTTGCGGACCGGCGTCCAAGCGTCCGTCGTCCGCCGCCTGATTGATTTCTGCAGCCATTTGCCGATAAAAGTCGCTCGCCTCCGCGCCGGTCTTAACGCCGCCGTATTCGACCACGGCGCCACGCAACGCCCACATGGTCCATCCAATGGCTATTTCGCGATCTCCGGGGGTATGTCCGGTGGCAAAACTGCAGACGTTGGCCCAAGCGACGCCCGGGGAGCCTTCGAAGTAGGGTTCCAGTTTGGCAAAAGTGGGACTTACCGCGTAGATCTGCTCGCGCATGTGGCGGGTGACCGGCGTGAAGGGAATGGTTTCGTCGGACTTGAGGCGGAGGAGGGCGCCGAAGGCATCTTTAAAATGCGGCTCGTTGAATTCGCACGTCGTGCGCACCCCGTAGTAGGCTTGGTTCAACGCGGCCACGGTTTGCACGCCGATGATTCCCCCGGCGACCGGCAATAGAAACAATGCGATGCGTGCTCTCCTTTGAGGTGCGGGTTGGCGGATCAACTTCCACAGGACAAACGTGCCGGGAATCGCCAGGGCCGGAATGAACCAAACCCCCTCTTCTCGGGTTAGCCAGAAGGCGGGCAGGGCGATCGCTCCCAATACCGACCATAGCCAGAGCCGGGTCAATGATCGCTCACGTCGGGCGTACCATGCGATGAGCCACGCGAGCAGGAGGAAGGTGAGCGCCGGGAGGATGTTCTGCCTCAGGATGCGGTTATGGATGCTTTGATCGAGGGTCGCTGGGTTGATGGTCAGCAGCAATAGTAGGGCTATCAACCACCCTCGCGAAACCACTAGCGGTCGCAATGACCACACCAGAATCAGGCACGCCGCTTGATAGAACAAGAGTTGGGCCGTGAGGAGCGACATACCCACCGCGGACGTTGCGGCCAAAAAAATAGAAAACATCGGCCCTTTGGCCAAGGTGAACTGATCGTAGGGGCCCAGCCACTGGCCTTGACGGATGAATTCGGCCAGCCGCACAAAAAGTTCGTCATCGTGGTTAGCATGCCCAGCCGCCTGGAGGGGGAAGGGGGCAACCAGCCACAGCTTTAACAACGTCAGGCCGACCGCGATGCTGAGCAGGAAAATGGCGGATGGAGGAGTGGGCGATTTACGTTCGGGCACAGGGAAACCAGCGGCCCGTTAGGCCGCGCTGGGTCAAAGGTTGTATTTCAGAATCGCGTAAATAGCCCTAAAACCGTCCTTCCAGCCGATTTTTTTCCCGTCGGCGTAAGTGCGTCCGTAATACGAGATGCCAACTTCGTAAATCACGCAGTCCAGTTTCGCCAACTTGGCGGTGATCTCGGGTTCGAAGCCGAAGCGGTCCTCTTCGATCGTGATTTTTTTTAAGATGTCGCGCCGGAACATTTTGTAGCACGTTTCCATGTCCGTGAGGTTGATGTTCGTCATCATGTTGGAGAACAGGGTCAGGAACTTGTTGCCCACCATGTGCCAGAAATAGACGACCCGATGAGCGTCGGCGCCCATAAAGCGAGACCCGAAAACGACGTCAGCCTTCCCCTCGATGATAGGCTTCATGAGTTTCGGGTATTCCTGCGGATCGTATTCAAGGTCGGCGTCCTGGATAACCACGATATCCCCGGTCGTGGCGGCGAAGCCCGTGCGTAGCGCGGCGCCTTTGCCTTGGTTGATCTCGTGGTAGATGATTTGGTCCACCAAGGGGGCGATCTCCGTGCGCAATAATTCTCGGGTGCCATCTTGCGAGCAATCATCGACGATGATGATTTCCATTTCGGTGACCGGGGCAGCCCGTACGGCGTCTACCAAGGCGCGAATGGTCTTTCGCTCGTTGTAACAAGGGACGACGATGGAGAGCTTCATAATTGATCTGAGGGGGTGGCGGGCGGGTTCGCGATAGCTTCCGTGCACCGATGGCTCAGGTAGACCAAACCGCCCAGTATCCCCATGCCACCAAGCAGGAGGCTCACGGCGGCGTAGTCGAGTTTTCCATTCAAGGCTGGGTTTCGCGGCAGCCAGGTCACCACGAAGTGCCCGATCTGCCATGCCCCCAAGGCCGCCAAAAGGAAGGGATGAATGCAACGTGCCAACACCATGCAAGAGGCGCTCATCAACAACGGTAGCACAAGCGTACCCTGATGGATCGAGGTGGTTCCGGGACCAAACATTAACAACAGCCACCCCGCCAGGGACAGAATCGACCAAGCCAGACTCCGGGAGAACAGTGGAGCATCGAGGCTGACGGGCAATGCGGCTCGGGCTGTTTTGCGTCTTCGAAACTCCATCCAACCCAGCCAAAAGAGTCCGATCCACCCGACATTCCAAAGGCCCTGAACCGCAAACAAGTGGTAGAATTCCCGGCTTCGGCGGCCCGGCAATCCAGCAGGGCTAAAGTCTAGCCACGCTTCCCGGCCCCGCTGAAAAACATAATCGAAATTGGCCCGTTTGAGGGCCCAAATCTGCTCCCACGTGAGATCGCCGTAGGCTTGTTTGACGGTTTCACCGAAGGAACGTTCGTCGATCGGAATGACGCCGGCGATATGCCACTTGAGCAGGCGATCACCGGGCGGCTCATAGAGCTTTTGATACGCGATCCAGGGAGTAGCGAGCACGAGAAAAGTCAGCACCCCCGCGGCGATGGGCAGCGGTCGCAGCCGGCTCGTGATCAGCGCCAAAACCGCAAGCCCGATCAATGAAAACGCGACCCCACCGTGGGCGAGCCAGCCGGCGGCGGCCAGCGCCGCCGCGATGGCGAGCCGGCCCGCGGTACGTTCGCCCGGGGCAAAGTAGATGAGGAACGTGCCGATGACCAAGGCCGCGGCGCCGAGTTTGGGCCAGACGTAAAGCGTATAAAGTACGGGTGTCGCGCCGGTACACATGAGCGCAATGACTAGGCTGGAGAGTCCGCGCGATCCTCCCCACATCCGCACGACCGCCCAAATCGCCGGGATCCAGAGCAAGTGAAACCACATTCCGGTGCACTGGCCCAGGACGTCGATGGGCAGGCGCAATAGCGCGGCCATCGGGTAGACGAGTAGGATGAGTCCGGTTTGCAGCGGCGGACGGTCACTGCTCAGCCAATCGCCGATCAACTCGCGCGGGCTTTCGCCCCGGATCAGACGCTCCGCAAACAGGCGCGGGATTTCATTGTCGACGGGCAGTCCGATAAACCGGTTGGCGGCTAGTTTGTCGATCGGCAGCTCAGTTCGAAACAGCCAGAGAATTCCAATGTAACTCACGCCGATGGCGACCATCATCAGGGCGGGGATCCAAAGTTCGCTCCGGCGAATCCAATCGTGCCGCACCCGCGCACGATTTTTCAGCAGATAGGCGCCCGACGCGGCGAACAACGCCCACGTGAAAATCTGACCGCCGAACGGGGCCGAGAACCACGCTCCAAACGCGAGCCAACCACTCAGCGCGACCCCGCCGGCCGCCACCAGCAACCGGGCCTCCGAGGGAACCAGCGTCGGTGACCGTAGCAGATCCACCCACACCGCTAGGAGCATTCCGGCGATCAAACCGACTAAACCGAAGGTGAGGAGATGGACTAGCAAAGTATTTAAGGGATGCGCCTTGGATTTGGCACCCCCAAGGCGCCGAGCAAGATAAACCAGCCCACAAGGAGCATCCCAGGCCCGGTCTTTAGCAGCGCTGACGCGATGACGCTGGCTGGTCCGATTTCGACTGGAGCCTTGAAAGCCATCCAACTGGCCGCTTGCAGATCGCTTCGAAATCCAAACGACGAGTCAGGGACCATTAAGATTTTCGATTGCCAGACTCCGCCTGCGGTGGGTGGTGGCACGACCGTTTCATTATTCGCGCTCACCAACGCCAACCTACCGTTTAATGAGTCGATGGGATCCATTCGGGCTACGACGACAAAACGAAAGTCGGTCGCAAAGCTGGCGCTTCCCGGCGGCGGCGCATGAAGAGGGAGGGGCGACGCACGACCATCTGTTTGGCTCAATGCGGAAACCAGTTGGTCCATGGTCACATCGGTGGCATGGACGTCAAAAACGGCGTTTGCCGGGAGGTCGCCCAATGGTTCGCGGACCGACGGAGGCAACCATCGGCGCACTTCTGGACGATCCAACAGCATGGCGAGGCGGTGCGCGTCCGGGTAAGGGAGTTCCTCCCATGGTACTCGCTGGAAGAAATCAGGATTCTTGTTGGCTACATAATTTCTGACGGCTTCTTCGCGTGCGGCATTGACCCTGGGCAGCACGCTCAAAACGTCGCGATTCACCGCAGTGGTTTCGCTCCAAAATCCTTGGGCGACCAAGCCGCCGAATAACACGGTTACGCTGATCCATCCTCGTCGCGACCAGCCGCGTACGGCGGTACTTGCGGCGTGGGTCATGATGGCGAAGCCAATCCAGATGCCGACACTGAAAAGGTCGAAATAGCGTGGCGACATAGCCGCGCCCTCGCCGCCTCGACCATACGCGAGCAAGAGAACCTGTAGCCCCCACCAACCCGAAAGCGCGGCCAATAAAACGTTCATTGGCTGGTCGGGTTCACGCCAAGCGCGAACCGCGATGATGGCGTGGGGGAGTAAGATTACCGGCAGGCTGAGGAGCCAACTGGCGGGCCAGGCAGCGTTCTGCATCGCGGCGCTGACCAAGCTCACGAGCGAGTGGGCCCGCAAGGCCGCGTGACCCGACACGTCGGTGCGGGAAACAAAAGCGATCAGAATGAACCCGAGGTTAATGACGCCGAGAACGATATCGGCCTTCGTGACTTGCCATCGTCGCACGCCCCGCAGTCCAACGACCGCCAAGACCACGGCGGCGGATGCGACCCCCGAGGCCATGCTCAAGAGGCCGGCCGCGCCCGCCGCTTGGGCGAGCCACCATCGCGTCGACCAGGGGAGGGCGCGAAAGGTGCCCTCCAGATGGAGGATTGCGAAGAGAATGACGAAATAGAATTGGGATTGAAATCCGGCCAAGGTGTTTTCCCACGCCAGCGGCAGACTGAAAATGATCACGCCAATTCCCGTGATCGCCGCCGTGGCCCATCGTTCGCGGTCCCGGATCAATATCCGGCAAAGAATTGCCAGTGCCATGACATGTAAAACGGCGTTGACCACCATCTGCAGGCGCGCGTCCCACTGTTGATTGACGATCAATAAGCCCAACGCGAGTAGCTTGGTCAGGACAATGCGATGCTCGTTGTGATGCTCCCACAGCGTGGACCACGTGAGCTCACCTCGCACGTAGGGCGTGTAGAGTTTGTCCGCCTCGGCATCCCACTGGTCCCAGAATGGGAGATCACTGCCATAATGCTGAACAAGCACAAATTTCGCCCCCAGAATCGCCAATGCGAATCCCGCCAGAACGGAGAAGTAGGATAGCGAGATACGGATGCGCGGCATGGATAGGGGATGAGATTTTTTCAACCACGAGAGGCAAACGTAAATGGGCGTGAGGGAAAATGACCGCAAGTGTTGTTGCAATTTTTTTACAATAAATCGTTTGATTAAGATGGCGACCAAGAAGACTATTTAGGCGCTAGACCTTAGCCATCAAGAACCAAGGAAAATTAAATGAAAATAATACAAGCTTGTTTGCTGTTTGTGTTCTCTATGAACCTGTGGGCGGCGACGCCCATTGTTTGGATATACAACAACAACGGAACATCCTTTAATGTTGGGGATTCGATCCAGATTAAATACTCGTCTGCTGATGGGGACGGTAATTGGTATGGTCGAGAGCTCTATTATAAAAAACCTGGTGAGGGCTGGACTGGTTGGGCCTTCGAAGGGAGAACCACCCCCGAATGGGATCAAATTATTTCTTTGACCCTAGATTCTCCCGGTGAATGGGAATTTAAAATAGAAGCCTATGAACCCGATCCTGTTACAAACGCGAGGATTTATGGACCGGTAGGCGAAGCAATAAAAAGTGTAAATGCTACCGCCACTCAGATTAATAACTCGCCGTCTATCACTTGGAATGGCTCTTGGCCCGCGTCATATTTGCCCGGTTTGAACAGCAGTCTCAGTGCAACAGCGTCAGATTCGGATGGAAATCTGGCAAGTATTACCATGGAAATTTCGCTTAACGGCGGCGGATGGAGTCAGTTTGCAAATATAGGCGGTTTGCACGCTTCCTCAGAAACGAACAATGGGAACGGCTTCAATGCCTCGGCAGGTGGTTCGGTTCAATTTCGGGTGATAGCTTTCGATTCGGTCGGAGCGGACTCTGGGTGGATTTACTCTCCTGTGATTTCCGTGGAGTCTCAGAATAGTGCTCCATCTGTTTCTTGGGTTGGCAGTTGGCCGTCCACGGTTCTCCCAGGCGCACTTCATAGTCTCCAGGCAAGTGCCAATGACGTTGACGGCAATTTGGTGAGCGTCACAATGGAGATTTCCCGCAACAGCAGCGACTGGGAACAATTCGCGAATGCAGGCTCCGGAAATGGATATCTCTCGACGAACTCAGGTAATTCAATTGGGGTATTAGCTGGAGATTCTGTGAAGTTTCGTGTGAACTCGGTGGATCAGCATGGTGCTAGCTCGGGTTGGAACTATTCCCCGTTAATTTCTGTTCGACCAAGAAATTTTAGAATTCTCGTTTCCACTAACGGGCTTTATCGAAGTGACGTGATGGATTCTGATTTTAGCAGGTTTTCCCAAATTGATGGAATTTGGCTAATGAGTATATACGATACCTATCACGGTTTTTCTAGTAGCAAGCAGGCGGACGATCTAGCAACCATCTCTTATCTTGATATACTTAGCGCTTCGGGTCAGGGGTTCTTCTTTACCGAAGACAACCCACCTACCTACGAAATAAATGTTTTACAGGGCGATGGAAGTGTCGTCCGGGAGGTTAGGCCCTTTTCAGCTACAAATCCCCCTGATAATAACGACGCTACTTTGCTTGCAATAGACTATCTTGATGGCATTGGCGCTGGCAGTGTCGATGCGTCATTCGTGTATTGGGAGGCTGACGACCCGCAGTTTGACCTTGGGGAAAATGGCGACACGATTTTGTCTGCCAACGAACTTTCCCTTGCATCAAACTATTATAGTCAAAACATAATTGTGCTGGTAAGAACCTGGAACGAAACGGCCTATAACGAAAACAACGAAATTATTGACGGCCGTCGTGCCCAAGTGGAAGACCTTCTCAGTCTTAATCCCCCCAGCCTTTATGGAGTAGCTTTTGAGGCAAACCCTAGCGGCTACTATACCGCAACGCCCGGTGGTTTTACTGGCGGATATAACTTTGATTCACAGAACCGAATCAAAGAGGGAATTATAGATATATTGAATGCTGGAAAAAAATGTTTTCTGATTTTGGCGCCCGACACAAACGTCCCGAGCCTTAATTCATATTCTTTTGATATTGAATATGTAATAAATTACCTGCAAACGGCTGGAGAGCAAATCCTTGATGACCCAAATTTCTTTATAGTCTTGTCTGCATATAACAGGGATGTTGGCGGCGGGGATGGAAGCAATTTGAGGACGAATGTCGGATTTTTGCGAGGCGACGAGCCAGCCGGCTCCTTTGACAATAGCATTCTGGGAGCACTAGAAAATGTTCTATTGCCATACAAATTTGGACAATAGCAGCTAGCTCATTGGATCGGCACCTTGGTAAGCGGAAAACGTGCTCCGGCACCCGTATTCTTGCGTGCTTCCCTAAAGCTGGCGTGGCGAAATGGTGTTATGGGGGCAGCTACTCCCAGCTGAAGCTGTTTTTCAAAGGCACTAGAGCCTGTAATTGTAAGCGCTGAATCAATCTAGCGGGGGAGTTTTCAAATGTAAGCGTCCGGCCGTCTGCCCTCGGGTTTTCGATTGACGGGCGGTGATCGAGAG
>CAXBDS010000055.1:0-26765 GCA_963974355.1 uncultured Opitutaceae bacterium | reverse complement strand
ACGGCCACAAACCGTCGCTTGTCACCACCGAACCCGCGGTGGTGCGGAAGACGGTGGTGAAGGTCCCGGTGCTGCGCGCGTGAACTACCGCCATCACTTTCATGCCGGGAATTTTGCCGATGTGCTGAAGCATGTCGTGCTCGGGGCGTTGCTCCGGGCGCTGCAAAGCAAGCCGAAAGGGCTGCTTTATCTCGATACGCATGCCGGTCGTGGTTTTTACGATCTGACGGTCGCGGCCACCGGCGACCGACTGGCGCGTCAGCCCGAATGGCCCGACGGTATTGGCCGTTTGATGGAGCGCACGGACCTGCCCGAAGCGGTGGCGTATTATGTGGCGGCCGTGCGAGAGAGTGCGGTCGCCGGCGCGCCAGCATTGAGTTTTTACCCCGGTTCGCCGTGGTTTGCCCAGCAACTGTTGCGCGCGCAGGATCGAGCTGTTTTCGCCGAACTGCAGCCCGGAGAGTATGCGGAATTGTTGCGCCGATTCGATGGGATCGCGCGGACGCGTCCGGTCTTTCAAGATGGTTATGAAGCCGTGCGGGCGCATCTCCCTCCGCCGGAGCGACGAGCCTTGGTGTTGATCGATCCGCCCTACGAAGCGGGCAATGAATTGGCGGCGGTGGTCACGGCTTTGGAGGAAGGCTTGGCGCGTTTGCCGGGCGGCACGTTTGCGGTTTGGTATCCGCTGACCACGCGGGCGCGGGCCTCGAGTCTATTGCCGCGGGTAGAGCGGCTGGGCTTGCCGCCGACCTGGGTCGCCGAACTCACGGTGGCGGGCGAAAACAGTCCCTCGCCGCGGATGCCGGGCTGCGGGCTGTTGGTGGTCAATCCGCCTTGGCACCTTGATCGCGAGGTGGCCCCGGCGGTCACGTGGTTGGGGGACGTCCTGGCGCAAGCGCCGGGCGGTCGCGGTGAGCTGCGCTGGATCGTGCCGGAGCGGTGATGCATAAAAAACGGCGAACCGGAATAGATTCCGCTTCGCCGTGAGCAAAAAACAGTAATTTCCCAGCAGGGGATCGTGGCCAGTAAGCTCGGTTCTAGCGTTGCCGGCGTTTACGTTGGCTCGCGCGGAAGCGGGGAGCGGTCGTGAAAACGGGTGAGCTCAGACTGCGGCCGGCTTGATGAAACGGCACCAATGACGGGGCCTTGAAAATCGGTCGGCCCCACGTGATGTCTTGCTTGGTGGTGACCAAGGATTGGGCCGGTGGTAGCGGCGGTTCGGGTTCGGGTTGGGGCAGGTGCATGGTTAGGCGTAGGTGCTGATAAGTGGTTTCAAAATGGAAGGCGTGCGCGGGTCGCGCAAGCGTGCGCAGGGGAAGACCTCGTTTTTTTACCTAAGTGTCATAGAGCAGACAAAAAAGGCGGTGCTCGCGGAAAAGTTTCCGGGGCACCGCCTTTGTCGCGGGGATGTTGCACCGGTGGATGACCGGTGCGGCGCGGGTCAAGCGGCCGCGCAAGGACTTGGAGCGGCACTGGTCACCAACGATGCCTTTTGCGGCAGCCGAAGGGTGAGAGTGCCGTCCAAAAATTCGGCGTGCAGGCGGTCCAGATCGAGGCCGCGCCCGAGACGTAGGTTCAGGCGATAGTCCGCCGAGAGGCGTTCCAGTTGCAGAGCGTTCCAATTGGGGCGCACGGTGCGAAACTTACGGGCCATGATCGTGAGGTCCGGACCATGCGTGGTGATCTCAATGCCGGTGGCTTGGACACCGGGGAGGTAGACGCTCAGGTTGAGCCCGTTGTCTTCCAGTTCGCTGTCGTAGTGCGGCTGGCGAAAGGACGTGGTCGAAGCGGACTCGGTCGAGCGGGAGCGGCGGGTGCAGGGAGTGGAACGGATGATCGAGTGCATGGGAGGGACGGAAAAGTGGTGATTGGTTGGGAAAACGACGCGGATTTCCTCGACCGGATTGGGTCGGGTCTAGCAGGGGGCTAAACGGAATCCGCGAGGCGGAATGGTTTAGGCCTGACGACCCGCACACGTGTGGCGCTGCTGCCACTGGTGGGATTTGACCCCACGCATCACGGCACGTCGCTGCGCCACGGCCTTCGTATTCGAAGTGCCGCGACCGATGCGCGTGTGATGGTTAAAGGAGGTCATGAAACGAAGCGGTTGATTTAATGCAGGCGGCATGCCAACTCAAGCTTGCAGTCGGATGAAATGTTTTCCACATGCGGACCCCGACGTGCAGGGGATTGCGTTGGCTGGCGTCCGTCCAAAGGGTGACACCATGAGCCAATCGTCTCTCTCGGACTCGACTTCCACACTGGCAGAGATCAAATCGCGGGTGCTCGCGTTTGCGCAGGAGCGGGAGTGGGAGCAATTTCACAGCCCGAAAAATCTCGCGATGGCCTTGGCCGCTGAGGCCGGGGAGCTGATGGAACCGTTTTTGTGGGCCAGCTCGGCGCAGTCCGCCGATCTGGGCCGAGATCCGGTGAAGCGCCGGATGATCGAAGACGAGCTGGCCGATGTGGTGATCTACGCGATGGAGTTTGCCAACATCACCGGCATCGATGTGGCCGCGGCGATTGAGCGAAAGATGGCGGCCAACGCGGCGAAGTATCCGATCGAAAAAGCGCGCGGGAATTCGGCCAAATACACCGAACTCTAGGTGCGGGCGTATTCTCCTAAGGGACGTCGGCTGGTTCGGTCGAGAATTGGAGGGCCTCGACGCGTTCCGAGGTTTCCGGATGCGTATTCAGATAACTGTAGGCGCGGGCTTCGGCAGGAACATTGGCGTCGAGTTTTTCCAACGCGCGGGCGAAGGCGGCCGTGGGAATGCCGGCGTCGCGCAGCCGCAGCGCCGCCCCGGCGTCGGCCGCTCGCTCCAAATCGCGCGAGTAGCCCTTTTGTAGCAGCACCACGGGCAGCGAGGCCGCGAAACCGGTGAGCGTGGAAAGATCGCCGGTAATCGCGGCGACAAGGAGCAGGGTGGATGAGGAATGCAGAATACTTTGTTCCGCATGGCGACTTTCGAGATGCGTCACCTCATGCGCCAATACTGCAGCGAGTTCGTCGTCGTCAAGTTGCTCGACCAAGGCATCCGTCACGACGATGTTGTAGCCCGGCAAAGCGAAGGCGTTGGCGATGTTGCCGATGAAGCGGAAATGCAGGTCGGGCATGGTCTCATCGCCCCGCAGGATGCGTTGCAGTTGATCCCTGACATGCGACTGCTCAGCGCGACCGAGGCCGCTGTGGGCGCTGAGCACGGTATTTACCGACCGCAACGAAACCTCACCGAGCGTCCGGTCCATGTCCGCCGGAATGGATCGGGCCACGGAGTGGGCGAGGCGCGGCAGGCCGTAGTGCACGAAGGCGGCGGCAAACAGCACGACCAACACCGTAGCCACCGCGGCGATACGATCGTAGGACTCAAGAAAGTGGACCACGGCGTTGAGCCGGGCCGTGGGGCGGGCGGACTGCCATGCGTCGATCTCGGCGTGTGGCGGTGACTCGAACGAAGTGCCGTCGCTGAAGCAGGCGAGGCGTTTCAAATGGGCCAGTCGGTCATCAAGCCGGATGTCACCCCGCACCTGTAGCTTGGTCGAGCCATCGGCGAATTCGAGGGTCCATCCATCCGGGTGCAAGTGGACGGTAATCGGGTGGGGCCGAGCGTAGAACCCGTCGAAATAAATCCCCGTGATGCGGCTCATAGCCCGAAGTCCAGACCGACGAATTCCGCCGCGCTGTCGCCGATTGCGCTGCCCCCGCCGATTCCCATGCGCTCGATTTTATCCAGATGCGCCGGGTCCTGCATTTCCAAGGCAAGGCACGACAATTGGTATTTCGTGGTGCGAATCGTGGCCCATGGGGACGCGAGTCCGACACTGCCGACGATGGCCAGGAGATTGACCCATTGCAGCTTCATCCACCGACCGGGCGACAGGGTGGCGACGAAGCGCATTTCACCGAGGCGGGTGGAGTTCCACGCATGATTGAAGATGCGGGGATAGGTGTAGTGGCGACCGGCGAAAAAACCGGCCCCGTAACAGGTGAGGGTGATCGCGGCGATCATGGCGGGCGGGGGTGGCGAGCCCATCCATGCGTTCCAAACGACGAGGATGGCACCGCCCAGACTGGCGCCGGCGAACACCAACAGACCGCCGAAGAACATCGCCCGAAAATACGAGCCCGAGTTTCCGCCGAAGGACGCCTGCGCCAGACCGAAACGATGATTGCGAACCGTAAACGCCCGCCGCTGACGCTGCCAGGCGGGGTAGTAAAAACCGAGCGTGAGAACGATGAGAACGGGCATCGCCAGATAGAGCAGTCCCGCTTCGCCCAAGGTGCCGCGAAAACGCAGCCGCAAACCGCGATGCAGCGTGTGAAACGCATTGAAGGAAAGGGAGCGCACCACGATCCATGGCAGCAATAACGCGCCGATGCCGAGTGTGCCGAAGCGCACGGTAGGATATACGGCACCGAAAAACGAGTAACCCAGAAACAGCAGCACCATGAGAATGTTTCCGACCAGCAAACGCCAAGGCTCGGCCGTGTAGTGAAACGGGTGACCGAGCAGTGTCGTATTGCCACGAAGGTAGCGCCGTTTTCGCACCTTTGCCCAAGCGGAAAACACGCCCAAGGTGGCGAGGCTGAGCAGCACGTTGACGATAAAGATGCGGAAATACTCGCGGGCGTGCCCGTGGAACTCGAAACCGATCACCTGAGGCAATGGGGGTGGCGGCGGGTGAGGCGCTGGAGGCGGTTCCAAGGGCGTCCCATCGGACGGCATTGAGACCGTTCCATCCATGCCGTCGGTGAGGGCGGGCGACGGCTCGGCACGCGGTCGAGCGTCGTCTGGGGCTGGGTTCGAATCCATAGCGTGTGGCGACGCTGAGCTATTTAGATGCCAATCATTGGCGCGGCCGAAAAACCGTCATCACCTTCGAGTCGGTCTCCAAACGGGGCCCCCCAATCAGGTCGACGCAGTAGGGAATGGCGGGGAACACCGCCGCGAGGTTTTCGCGAATTGCCTTTGGTCGGCCGGGCAGATTCACGATCAGGCAGTGTCCGCGGATACCGGCGGTTTGGCGGGACAGAATCGCTGTCGGCACATAGTTTAGCGACGTGCTCCGCATGAGCTCGCCGAAGCCGGGCAACATTTTTGTGCACACGGCTGCGGTGGCTTCTGGGGTGACGTCCCGTGGAGCCGGGCCGGTGCCGCCCGTGGTGACGATCAGACTGCACCCGACGTCGTCGGCCAGGCGGATCAGTTCGGCTTCGATCTGCGCTTGTTCATCCGGGATTACGGCGTAGGCCGGCTCGAACGGCGAAGTCAGCCATTCGCGGAGCAGGGCGACGCAGGCTTGGCCGGGTTCGTCGGCATAAACGCCGGCCGCCGCCCGGTCCGAGATGTTCAACACGCCGATGCGAATCGTCATAGTCCGAGACCCTTGGCGTCCCTGAATCCGGCGACAAGCTCTGCGGCGGTTTTTCCGCAATCACGCAATGCGGCCACGCTCAATGCATCGTAACGCTTGGCCAGACGCCGGCCCTGTTCGTCGCGCATCAGCGGACAATGCACATAGTGCGGCTGCGGGTAGCCCAGCGCCCTCAGCAACAGCAGTTGGCGGAACGTTGATCGAATCAGATCGGCCCCGCGCACGACCTCCGTGATCCTGCCTTCACCATCGTCGACCGCGCAGGCGAGTTGGTAGCTGGGCACGTCGTCCTTTCGCCACACCAGAAAATCGCCGAAATCACGTCCGGCGACGGCCGACTGACGTCCGGCGAGCCCGTCGTCGAACGTCACCGTCTCACCGTCCGGCACCCGGAAACGCCAGTTCGTCGCCAAGGCAACGTCATCGCCGGACAGTGGGGGCAACGTCGTGCCGGCCGCCGGTCGCCATTTGCGTGGGAAGATGGGTTCGTCGTCGGCGGCTTCCCCTTCGTGGGGCGCGCTCGCGGCGGCCGCGACTTCGCGGCGGGAACGGTCACACGGATAAATCAGGTTGGCCGCGTGCAGACGGCGCAGCGCCGCCCGATAGCGAGGCAATCGCTCGCTTTGCGTGATCATCGGGCCGGCCCAGGTGATGCCGAGCCAGCCCAAGTCGCGCTGAAACGCCGCGACAAATTCGGGCCGGCACCGGTCGCGATCCAGATCGTCGTTGCGCAGCGTGAGCACCCCGCCCGCCCGGCGGCAGCGCTCCGCCGCGATCCAGAAGGTGCGGGCGTGTCCCAAGTGCAACAAACCCGTTGGGGAGGGGGCGATGCGTCCGCCGTAGGTCGGGGGTGAATTCACCGCCATGTGACGTCTGGCGACATAGTTGGCTTGGATCGAGGAGCAGGCTCGGTCTTCATGTCCTCATTCCATGACGCCCAAACTGCTTTGTGTCTATTGTTCGTCGAGTCGGGATCTTGACCCGAAATACTACGCCGCCGGCGAGGCGATCGGGCGGGGCTTGGCCGAGCGGGGCTGGGGCTTGATTTACGGTGGGGGGCACGCGGGCGTGATGGGCGTCGTGGCCCGGGCCACCAAAGCGGCGGGCGGTCATGTCGTCGGCGTGATTCCTGATTTCATGCACGAGCGCGAACTCACGTTTCACGAGGCCGATGAACTCGTGCGGGTGACCTCGATGCGCGAACGCAAACGCATCATGGCTGAGCGGGCCGCCGGGTATGTGACTCTGCCGGGCGGCATCGGCACGTTGGAGGAACTGAGTGAAATCATGGTCGAGCGCGCGCTAAACCTCACCACCAAGCCGCTGATTTTGCTCAATCAAGATGGCTTCTACGACGATCTGCTAAGGTTCCTGCGCCGCATGGTGACCGAACGTTTTAAGACCTCCGGGCTCGAAAAGGTGGTGACATCGTGCGCGACGGCCGACGAGGTCTGGCCGTTGCTGGACGCGCCGGAAGCGTTTGAGGTCGACCCGTTGTGGCGCAGCTTGAGCAAATGAGCCGTTCATCCGATCCACGCGAACCGGTCTTGGCCTTGCTGCGCGCCCACGCCGGGCAGTCGCTGGGCGAACACGAGCAGGCCATGACCGCCGCCACGATCGCGTTCGTCGAAGCTCAGCCGCGCTGTGCCGAGCGCAGTCTGGCCATCGGCCATCTCACGGGTTCGGCTTGGATCGTCGACGTGTCGCGTCGACGGACCCTGCTCACGCACCATCGCAAGCTGGACAAATGGCTCCAACTCGGTGGCCACGCCGACGGCGATCTTGATTTGCCCAACGTGGCGGCGACCGAAGCGCGGGAAGAGAGTGGGCTGACGAGTTTGTCACCTCTCGCGACGAGCATTTTTGACGTCGATCGCCATTGGATTCCGGCGCGGCCGAACGAGCCGGCCCATTGGCACTACGACTTACGCTTTCTGTGGGGCGCGGACGCCGCTGAGCCGTTTGTCATCAGTGCGGAATCCAAGGACCTCGCGTGGATCGAGATCGCACGCATGGCCGACTACAACGCCGAGGAGTCGATGATGCGTATGGCGCGCAAGACGCTTGGCTAAAGACGGAGGGGCAAAACTACTTTGCGTCCCAGATCGGCGTGAGCTCTCCGACGCGCACCCAGCCGGTTTGGCCGTTGGGAAACGACAGCCGTCGCCAGCCGAGGAACGTGCCGTCGATGCGTGCCAGGGATCCGGCGGCGAGCGTGGTCGTTTCTTGTTCCGCCGCGACGTCGGTCGGGATCGAGCGGAGCTGTGTCGCCTGGTTGACGAGGACCGCATCGCGATGCTGGGCCGGACCGTAGAGCGGCAAGGCCAGGCCGACGGCCACGCCGACCAGAAGCGCGAGAAGGCCCAACGGACGGCTGATCCAGACGATGAACCGCGGACCGTTGTTGTATCCGCGCCACAGCGACAAGCCAAGTGCCAAGGTCAACAGCGCAGCGGCTGCGAGGCCGAGCCTTTGCCATGTGCTCGGGGAGTGCAGTTGTGCCAGCTGATGCCGCCAGTCGGGCTGCACGAACGCGCCGAGAAAGGGTGGCGTGAAACCGGCGCGATCCAGCGTGTAGCCGAAGCTCCACCGGGTCGCTTCGGCGGCGAGGTTTTGCACGAAGGCCACCGTGGCATGGGCGGCGGCCTGGCTCCATTTCTTTTGCTGCGCGAGGGCCAGCGAAAGATTGTGATGGGCCGCCCAGTCGGTGGGATGTTGGGCGACCTGCGCCTGCCAAGCTTCGGCGGCGACGGCAAAATCACCCGCGGCGTAGGCGGCTTCCGGCGTCGTGGATTTTGTTTCGGCGGCCGACAGATCGGAGGGCGAAACACTTAGCACGAACAGGCCGATAGCGATGGCCGGAATGACGTTGCGCAGACGCAGCATGGAGAAAATGGGGAAGCGCGGGGCTCGCCGTGCGCGCAGAGCCGCCTGCGCGCGGTCGGTCCAGCCGGACGGGAGTTCTCCGTCGGCGCGGTAAAGAAAGGCGTCGGCCTCTCGCCAGAGTTTTTGCCACTCGGGCACGGCCGCGAAAGCGGAGA
Source organism: uncultured Opitutaceae bacterium (assembly GCA_963974355.1). Lineage (GTDB taxonomy): Bacteria > Verrucomicrobiota > Verrucomicrobiia > Opitutales > Opitutaceae > Actomonas. The sequence continues at coordinate 18,348 of CAXBDS010000055.1, read as the reverse complement.
CGGGCGGCAGGGCCTGACGACTCTCCCAGAACACGGCACTGTCTCGTTGCCACGCGATGACCTTCTTAATCTGGTCGTCGCGTTCACGCGCTTGCGGCAACGCAGCGAGCGTTTGCGCGAGGCGGCGGCGGGCCGCCCGCGCAGCGCGGCCGGCATCACCCGACCAAGCGCGGCGAAAGGCGAGCAGCAGCCAGAACGGCAGGATCAACGCTAGCACCGCGATGACTCCGGCGATCAAGCGGCGGGGGGACCAGGGCGACGTCACTGGGGTGCCCGTTGCCACGGGATCGCGCAACATGCGCGACGGTGAAGCAGGGGCCGGCGTGGCGCGAATGGTCGGCTCGGTGACGGAATCGGCATTCGGATCGGGAATGCCGAAGGTCTGGGGGCCGTTGTTGTTCACCGCCTTCGGCGGGACGTTGGTGGTCGGGTCGACCGTGATCGTCACTGGTGCGGTGGTGACCGTCTTGTAGGTGCCGGACTTGGGATCGAAGTATGACCAGTCGACGGGACCGAGGGTATAGGAACCGGTTTTGGTGGGAATCAAAACGACGTCCTCCGTGAGCGTGGCTTCGAAGAGTTTGCCCTCGACCGGCGTGCGCTTGGCCTGAGGCTGGACGACGCGAAAATCCTTGGAGACTTGGCGCGCGGGAAGGCCGGGGATGTCGGGCCAGTTCCCGGTGCCGGTGAGCGTCAGCGTCCACGTGACGGGTTCGCCCACGGTGGGTTTTTCCGGCACGATTTGGGACGTGAGTTTGAAGTCGCCGACCGCGCCATTGAAGGTGGTGGGCGCGTTGCCCGGCAGGGGGCGCACCACGACCTGGGCCTGGTTGGAGGTGATGGTGTATTGCTCGGCTTGGAACTGCTGGAATACACTGAAACCGGCGGATGGCACGCGTAGGTTGATCAACTGCTCGATGCTTTTGAGCGTGTAGGTGCCGGGCTGGTGGATGTAACCACGGGTGCGATACAGGACACTGCTGCGGGACTCGCCGTTGACGACGGCGTTGAGCGGTTCGGGTTGAGCCCATTCCTCGTGGGCCAGCGGGGAGGGGTCCCATGTCGGGGGGCCGGCAATTTGCGCCGGGAAACGACTCGCGACGCTCAGCGTATAGGTCAGGGGCACCACTTCGCCGGCCCACATCTGGCCGCCGCTGCCGACATGGACCTCGCTGTTGGCGGCGTTCTCAAGCGGCACGGCCGAGCCGCCGACCGTCGCATCACCGACTTCGAAGGAAACGGATTCCACACGGGCGGGGCCTTTGTCGGTTTTGACGGTGAACGCCGGGATCACGATGCGGGCGCGCTCGCTTGGCCGCACCGGATAGGTATAGTAAACGGTCTTTCGGCGCGACGCCTCGCCATTGATGATTTGAAACGAACTTTGTTCGCCGCGATTGGGGGAGCCGAAGTTTAACGCCGGGACATTCGGCAGGTCGAACGCGCCGTCCGGTTCACAATCTTCGAAGATCAGGCTGAGGTCGCTGGTTTGGCGCAGGGCGAGCGAGCCGCCGGCGGGCTCCCAACGCACCTTTTGGGCGGAGGCGAGCGTCGCGGCTGCCACGGCCACGAACACGGCGCAGAGAAAACGGAAGGATCGATACGTTAGCATAGTCACCAATCTCGGCCCTTTACGGCGGGCGGCGCCTTCGGGTCCTGCATGAGCTGAAAGAGTTTCGCGGGAGAATCCTGCTCCCGCAGTTGATCCAATTTTTGCAACGGCATCGTAAGCGACGGGTCGCGTTGATCGTTGGTGGGCTTGTCGGGCTGACCGCCGACGGTTTGGGTTTCGCCGGGCGGGGGCTGGGGCGGAGGAGGCGACTCGTCCTGACCGCTCGAGTTGGACTCATTCATGTCGCCGAACGCGGATGATGGGTCTTGGGGGCGCGGTTTCTCGTCCGCTTGATCGTCGCCCTTTTGTCCGTCGGTGGAATCTGACTGGTCGGGTTTCTCCGACGGTTCCGACTGGTTCGGGTCATTCTCCCCGTTGGGATCGCTGGGTTTGGACGGATCGGATTTATCGCCCTTTTGTCCCTTTTGGTCAGGCGACGATTTTCCTTCGCCAGGTTTGTCGTCCTGGTTTTCCTGATCCTTTTTATCTTGGTCGTCCTTCGATTGGTTCTCGTCTTCGGGCTTTTTGAGGAAGGCTTCGAGTTTGCCGCGCAAGTCGGCCCAGTCGGCCGCTTTAGGATCAATCGATTCACCGGCGTCGACCCCCGCGAGTCCATCGCGGATCGCGCCTTCGGCGGGTTCCTGACGGCTGGTGGCCATGCGTTGGCCGTAGGTGATGGTGGCGTTGGCCAGTTCGGCGTAGTCGGGGGCGCCGAGTCGGGCCGAAGCCGAGAGGCGACCGACGGTTTTGGCCAACGGTGCGGCAAACGGATCGGCCGGGGGCGCTGAGGCCGGCGTGTCCTGCGCGCGGGCAGCCGTGGGCGCGGCGGCGGAGATCAACGCGAGTAGGATCAATGCGGATACGGCGCTGGACAGGGCGGACGCTTTCGCCTTCAGCGTGATTCGGCGGGACTTCGGGTGCACCGGGAATTCGCGCCAGAAACTCCACAGCAAGAAAAGCAACGCCGGTGCGAGGGCCCATTGGAATCGCTCAGCCAGGCGCACGTATTGGGTCTCGCTGAATTCACCTTGGCGTCCCGCTTCCACGGTTTGATTCAGCAAGGCCGAGAGATCGACCCACGCGCTGGCATCACGGTAAACGCCGTTGGTCTGCCGGGCGATTTCTTCGAGCGTCGTGGCGTTGAGGCGGGAGAGCACGACGGCGCCGCGTTCGTCCTTGATGAAACCGCCCTGGCTGTCGGGCAACATGGCCCCGTCGCTCGTGCCCACACCGAGACTGATCACACGGATATCCCGTTTCTTGAGCGCGTCGGCGGCCTTGCGCCAGTCGTCCGTTTGCGACTCACCGTCGCTTAGCACGATCAGAAAGCGGTCGGCGCCACTGCCGTCGGTGAAGGCTTCCGTGGCCGTTTCCAACATCGCGCCATAGTCGGTGCCGCCTTGCGGGAGATAGTCGGGACCGAGGGTGGGCAGAAACTCGCGGAGAATCTCGTAGTCGGCGCTGAGTGGGCTCTGGAGGAAGGACGTGCCGGCAAAAACGATGAGGCCCACGCGTTCGCCTTCCAGTCGCTCCAGCAGGCTGGTGATGAGGAGCTTGGCGCGGGCCAGGCGCGAAGGCCGCACGTCTCCCGCCAACATCGAGCGCGATAGGTCGACCGCGATCAGGATCTCCCGTGATTGATCGAAAACGGGTTCTTCGAGGCGGCCCCATTGGGGACGTGCCAAGGCGGTGATGGTGAGCGCCAGCCCGAGCCAAAAGCGCCACCGCACGCGCAGGCCGGAGCGGCCGAGGCGATTGACCTCACGCAGTTCCAGCGTGTGCGGGGCGGCGTCGGCCTGCAAAATTTTGGGGTGCGAGAGGCGCGCTGACTTACGTTTGCGCGTGAGATCGAGCGCGAGCCCGATCACCGGGACGATCAGCAGCCAAAAAAGATGCGGCCAATGGAAACTCATGATGATGCGGCCATCTCTTTATTGGACCAGTTGGCGCCGGGTCGGCGGCTCGTTAAAATCGCCAAGAGCAAGGCCACGATGCCCGGCGCCGCGAACCACGCGAAATACTCGTCGGCCAACAGATACGATTCGGCTTGGAACTCGATTTTCTGAGCCTCGTCGATGGCGGCGAACGCCGATTCGATGGTCCGATTGTCGCGGGCCCGGAAGTATTGTCCGCCGGTTGATTTGGCCATGGCGCGCAGCGTGCCTTCGTCCAGATCGCTCAACACCTGGCGGTAACCCAATACGCGGCCGGTGTCGCGATCCGTGACGGGAATGGGCACCAAACCCTCGCGTCCGGCACCGATCGTGTAGACGGGGATGCCGCGTTTTTGCGCGATCTCGGCGGCTTGGTCGGGCGAGAGCGCGCCGCGGTTGTTGGCCCCATCAGTGAGCAAAACAACGAACGCTCCCTTGCGTTTCTCGTCTTCCGTGCGCGCGGCCTGCTCCAGGCGCGTGAGGGCGACGCCGAGTCCGTCGCCGATGGCCGTGCCGTCCTCGATGAGACCGACCTTCAACCGCGTGATCTGTTTCTCGAGCCACTTGTGGTCGAAGGTCAGCGGCGCCAGCGTGTAAGAGCGGCCGGAGAATACCACGATGCCAATACGGTCACTTGGACGCTCGCCGATGAAGGCTTGGATGACCGGTTTGATTGCTTGGAGGCGATTGATTCGACCGTCGGAGTTTTCGTAGTCCTCGGCCAACATCGAACCCGAGAGGTCGATCGCGAGTATGATATCGTAGCCTTGCGAGTGAACTTCGCGCTTGTCCTCGACGCGTTGGGGACGGGCGAGGGCGACGATGCACAAGGCCAGTCCGACCAAGGCCAAGCCCGCCGGCCAGCGGGAAACGGTGACCATTGAGCGTCGATGCCACGCGGCGGCGAACGGCACGAGCAGCACGGGCGTCTTGCGTTGTCGGCGCAGCCAAACCGCGAGCGGCAGCGCGAGCAGCGCGAGCAACCACCACGGGTCTTTGAAGATCCACTCAACCATGGCAAGAGAGGCGGTTCATCGGCCGACACCGCGCATGCGCGCGTGGAAAAGTTTCACCAGTTGATCGAGCCGGTTTTCATCGGTGCCGCAAACGAGACGGCTCAGCGGATCCGGGAACAAGGTGCGCCAAGCGTCGTCGCGTTCGGCGCGCCAGGCGGCGTGGGCCTGGCGCTCGGCCGTAGAGCCTTCCAGCGTGACGAGTTCGCCGGCGGTCGGGTCATAGGCCGCGAAGTGGCCGCCGCTCGGCAGGTCGCGCTCCCACGGGTCATCGACGCGGAAGCCCATCGTTTGGTAGCGCCGTTGCACCATGGCCCAGCCCTCGGGTGCATTTCTCGGGGGGAAGTCGCTCAACCAAATCAAAATTGAGTGCTTCGGCGCGGCCTTGCTGAGCAACCGCCATGGAATCACGGGCGCGGGGGCCTCGGCGTGAAAAGCCGGCGCGGGTTTGCCGACCAGCGTGGCGGCGTTGTGCATGATCTGACCGCGGCCTCGCACGGGTGGCATGAACGTATGGCCCTCGGGCCCGACATGCAGCGCGCCCACGCGGTCGCGGTTGACGGCGCCGAGCAGCATGACGAGCCCGGCCAGCTCCAGCAGCGCCTCGCGCTTGGAGACGTCCCCCGAACCGAATTGGAGGCTGGCCGAATCTTCCAGCACGACGAGGAAGGTGAGCTCCCGCTCCTCGACGAATTTCTTGCGGTAGGGCTCGCCGAGGCGCGCGGTGACATTCCAGTCGATGTCGCGCACGTCATCACCGAATGAATACCGCACCACTTGGTCGAATTCCATGCCGCGGCCGCGAAACGCCGAACGATATTCGCCGCTCAACACGTTTTGCACGGCATGGCGGACGCGCCACTCCAAGCGACGCAACAACGCGAGCGACGAGGTCGTCGCGGCGGTGGAGGCGGCAAGGGAATCAGGCGGCATGGGTGACGGGAAAAGGAGACGAAGCGAACGGGAGCGGGCCGGGCGGCGAACCGAAGGCGTGCGGGGGGCGCCGGCCCGGACGCAAAAACTACAGCGAGGGCACCGGCGTTTTGGCGACGACTTCACCGACGATTTTGTCGGCCGTCTGGTCGCTGGCCTCAGCCTCGTAGGTCAGGCCGATGCGATGGCGCAACACATCAGCGCTCACGTCCTGGATGAGTTCCGGGCTCACGTAATCGAGCCCGCGGAGCCAGGCGAGCGCGCGACTGGCCTGATACAAGGCGAGGGACGCCCGGGGTGATGCGCCGAACGACAGCAGTCGAAAGCCCTTGGCGTCGGGCACGGTCAACGCGCGGGTGCCCCGCACCAGTTCAAGAATATAGGCCTGCACTGCCGGCGCCACGTGAACTTGGTCAACGTATTCGCGCAGGCCGAGGAGCTCTTCGCCGCTGGAGACAGCCTTGAGGGCAGGGGCTTTGGTGACCTGGCCCCAGCGCTCCATCATCAGCGACTCTTCGCTCTTCGTGGGGTAGTCGACGATCAGTTTGAAAAGGAAACGGTCGACCTGGGCTTCCGGCAGCGGGTAGGTGCCCTCCTGCTCGACCGGGTTTTGCGTGGCCATCACGAAAAACGGCTTCGGCAGCGGATGCGTTTGTCCGCCGATCGTGACCTGGCGCTCTTGCATGGCTTCGAGCAAGGCGCTCTGCACCTTCGCGGGGGCGCGGTTGATTTCGTCGGCGAGGACGAGGTTGGCGAAGATGGGGCCGCGGTGCGCGCTGAACTCGCCGGTCTTCGGCTGGAAAATCATCGTGCCGACGACGTCGCTGGGCAGGAGGTCCGGCGTGAACTGGATGCGCTCGAACTGGACGCCGAGGGCGGTGCCGAGCGATTTTACCAGCAGCGTTTTCGCCAAGCCGGGCATACCTTCCAGCAACACGTGGCCATTGGAGAGCAAGGCCACCAGCAGGCGTTCGATGACGTCGGATTGGCCGATGACAGCCTGGTTAATTTCTTCGTGAAGCTTTTTTGACCAATCAGGACCGGTAATCATGCGGGAAAGGGAAAAGGGAACGGAAACAATACTGTGGTGAAAGGTGTGACTCGCTTGCGCCGCAAGTGTTTCGCGCAGAAAAAGACTGGGCTATGGATTTACCAACTCAAATCGAGGAACGACTCGCGCGGCTGGGGGTAACTCCGGCCGACGTGGTCGAGCGATTTGTGCGCGGTTCGGGACCCGGCGGGCAGAAAATTAACAAGACATCGTCGACGGTGACCCTGCGTCACCCCGCGAGCGGCTTGGAGGTGCGCTGCCAGGCCGGCCGTTCGCAGGCGGTCAATCGCGAGCGTGCCTGGGAGCTGTTGTGCGAAAAAATGGAGGAAGGGAAACGGTCGCAGCGCGCCTTGGTGGTCGCCGACCGCGAACGGGAGCGTCGGCGGCGGCGCACTCGCAGTCCGGCGCAGAAAGCCCGGGTGTTGGAAGAAAAACGTCATCGCTCGTCCGTGAAGTCGGGGCGTGGACGCGTATCGCGCGGCGACTGAAAATAACTGAAATTGGCGCGTAGACTTGCTTCACCGCAGATCGCGCATTTACACGGCACGATCAAAAGCTTGAAACCGTCACCGTTATTTTTCCCTGCCGTCTGTCTGGGCCTGTCGTTACTGGTGGCGGGATGTGGCACGGTGCCGAAAAAGAATGCAGGCGACGTGCCTGCTGCGGATAAATCTACGGTAGCGGACAACCGTGCGGAGGCTTCCGCTGCGGCGACCCCGGCCGATACTCCGGCGATCCAACGTAAACGTGGTTGGAAAGGCGAATACAGCGTCGCGATCACCTCGGAACCGCCCGGCTTGACGGTGGTGGTTAACGGGATTCCGGTTGGCACGACGCCCTGCCGGGTATTGTTGCCGGGCAACGAACAAGGGTTTTCCCGGCAAAACGTGTCGATCCGGGTGCGGTTCATCGCGAAAAATCCAGGCGAAAAATCGCAAACCGTGGAGCAAAAGTTCACCGCCTTGGATCGCTTGCCGGAGCAACTTTCGTTTAGCCGGACCGGCGCGAAGCGGGTGTTGCCGGGAGCCTAGTCGGCGGGGCCCCACGGCACGAGCATTGGGGCTCCTGGCGTGGCGATACGTTCACTCCCCGATCAGGACGAGTCGGTCGCCGACTCGCACGGTGCCCTCTTCTTCGGCAATCAGGTTTTGGCCGAAATTCACCGCCTTTCCCTCGGTGGGGTCGCGTCGATAGGACGCGAGGGTGCGCAACGGCTCGACGCCGCGCTCACTGGTTTGCTGATTCGTCGTGGTGACGATGCAGCGCGCACACGGACCGGCGCCGCGCATGCGCACGCCACCGATTCGGAAGCGGGGCCAAGTATCCTCGGCGAAGGCCTCGCAGTCGCGCACCACGATATTGGGACGGAAGCGATCCATGGGCAGGCTCACCTCGCCGCGCGCAACGAGGCGGGCGTTGAGATCGGCCAAGGACGCTTCGCTCGTGATTAGCATCGGATAGCCGTCGGCAAATCCGACGGGGTCATTCTCATGCGAGCAACGTCGGTCGAACGCCGCGCCGGTGTGCACCAAGCGGCAAGGGGATTGCAGCACATCGCTCAACCACGCGGCGCTTTCGTCGCCCGCATCGTCGGCGATCAGGTCGTAGCTTTTCCAGATGCTAACGGTTCGGGAGGGGCGGTGGGGGCCGGTTCTGAGAAAGCTGACGGCGGGTTTACCGAAGCCGTTTAGCGTGACGTGCGTGGCGCTGACCTCCGGAACGATTTGCGCCATCACGGGGTGGGAACGTTGCGACATGAAGCGCCCGGTGGGGTCAACGATCATGTAGCGGCGGTCGTCGACGGGACCCAGTGCGTCGAGTTCGAAGGCATCGACGCTGATGCCGCGGCAACCTTTGATCGGATAAATCGTCAGGGCGGAGACGGTGGCGCGCAGCGGACTCATCGGCGGAGGTTTCGCCGCCGGTGCTTTTCCCGGGCAATCCAAATGACAAGACCCAACGCCGCGATCGCGCCGCCGAGCGGTCCGGCCGGAAAGTCCACCGACGCGAGATCGCGGCCCATCATTTTGATGGCGCTGTTGATCGCGCCGTAGACGAAAAAGAAGCCGACGAACGCGAGTGCGCCCACGACGCGCCATGGCATCTCGTCGATGGCATGACGCAGGAGTTTACGCCAACTTTCGGATTCCGGTGCCTCTTCAAATCTCGGCGAGCGGTGGTCAGTCATCGGAGGTGTCGAGGGCATTTTCAGGGGCGGGCAAGGTCTTGGCGGCCTTGGCGCCGAGTTCGCGCAGTTCGTCCACCTGGCCGAGCAGGTTGCCTCGGCCGGTCTTCAATTTTCCGAGCACGTCATCGTAGCTGCCGCGCGCTTTGTCGAGATGGCGGCCGATGGCTTCGAGATCGTTGAAGAGGCCGACGAATTTGTCATGCAGCAGGCCGCCTCGTTTTGCGATTTCGAGCGCGTTCTTTGTCTGTCGATCCTGTTTCCAGAGCGAGGCGACGGTCTTGAGCGTGGCGAGCAAGGTGGGCGCGGTGACCAGAATGACGCGGCGGTCGAAGGCCCATTCGTAGAGCCCCGAGTCGATTTCGAGTGCGAGCGAAAACGCCGGCTCGATGGGGACAAACATCAGCACGTAATCTGGGGTGACGAGAGTGCCGGTGTCTTCGTAACGCTTGCCGGATAGTTCGTCGACGTGACGGCGCACGGCGGTGGCGTGCGCGCGACGGGCGGTGTCGCGGGCGGCGTCTTCGGCAGCATTTACGGCCTGCTCGTAGGCGACCAATGAGACCTTCGAGTCGATCACGAGATGGCGATCGTCGGGCAGGCGGAGGATCACATCGGGACGGAGGCGACGGCCTTCCTCGTTGCTCATCGACGATTGGGTGATGTAGTCCTCGCCGTTGCGCAGGCCGGAGCTTTGGAGCAGTCGATCCAAGACGAGTTCGCCCCAGGCGCCGCGGGCCTGCGATTGGCCCTTGAGCGCGCGGGTGAGGTTGTGGGCCTCGTCGGTGATGCGCGTGTTGAGCTGCCGCAGCTGTTCGATCTGGGCCTTCAGCGCGGTGCGATCGTCGCTCTCGGTTTTATAGACGGTGTCGACACGTTGCCGGAAATCCGTGAGCTGCTGACGCAGCGGATGGAGGATGGCCTCGACCTGATTTTTGTTGAGGTCGGTGAATTTGGCCGACTTCTCGTCGAGCAGTTTTGCGGCGGCGGCTTGAAACTCGGATTGGAGCGAGGCCTTCACTTTTTCGATGTCGGCGAGGTATTGGGCCGTGCGTTTCTCTTGTTCGGCGGCGCGCTCGCGGGCGGCGTCCAGACGGGCGTCGGCGTCGGCCCGGTGGGCGGCGAGGTTTTGTTCGGCGGCGAGATGGGCCCGCTGGGTGGTCGCGAGTTGCGCGGAGACGGAGTCGAGCTCGTTACGCAGGCGCGTGGCGTCTTGGTCGCGTTGATGGATGCGTTCGGCCAAAACACCGAGTTGGCCCCGAAAATAAAGGAAGGCACCGCCTGCTCCGAATAAAATGCCGACGGAAAGTGAAATCGTAAAATCCATGTAAAGGTTGGCCAAGACGCACTGGTGCAAATGGTTGCCGGTTGGGTTTCTTGACACTGGGTAGTGAGCCTCGCAAACACAACCGATTCCATGGATTCCCGTTTGGATAAACCGACCGTCGGTCAGCCTGCCTCGACCGTTTCTACAAAACCGGATTCGATGGCCTCGGAGCGCGCGAAGGTGCTCGTGGTGGACGACGAATACGGCCCGCGCGAGTCCATCGCGTTTACTTTGGGCACGGCGTTTGCCGTGGATAAGGCGGAGCGGGCGCTGGAGGCGCTGGCCAAGATCGAGAAGCAGCGTTATGCGGTGATCGTCCTGGACATCCGCATGCCCGAGATGGACGGGGTGACGGCCTTGCGCAAGATCCGTGAAATCGACCGTGAAGTCGCGGTCATCATGCTCACGGGTTACGGCACCTTGCATACGGCGCAGCAGGCGATGGTCGGCGGCGCCAACCAATACCTGCGCAAACCGCCGGACATCGTGGAGTTGCTGGAGGCAGTGCGAACGCAGGCCGAGGGCACGGCGCTGCGCCGGCGCGAGGCGGAGAGCGTGCGCCAGGTGCAGGAGATGAATATTGCGCTGCGGCGGGAAGTCGAAGCCTCGGAGCCGAAGGTGTGGCAGGCGAATGCCGCCGTCGAATTGGTGCACGATTTGGCCAATCCGTTAACCGTGATGATCGGCTACGCCGGGTTGATGGGCGACGAGGCGAAGCGGCTCGCGCAGGTTGATCCGAAGCGGGCGGAGCGCCTGCAGGGATTTGCCAGCGTGGTCGAGCGGGCGGCCGAGTATTGCCATCACCTTGCCGAGAATTGGCGCCAAGCTACCCAGAAGACCGAATCTTTTGTTGATATCGAGATCGTCGCGTTGATCGAAGAGGTGCGGGACGTGATTTTCTTCAGCAACGCCGCCATCCGGTTGGCTGGAGAACGAAAGGTTATCGTGCGCGGGGTGCGCTTTGAGTTGGCCCGGGTGATTCAGAATGTGTTCCGCAATGCCCTGGAGGCCGGGGCCAAAAATCTGGTGGTCACGGTCACCAGTTCGGCCGAGCGGGTGGAGCTCGTGCTGGTCGACGATGGTTCGGGCATGAGCGCCGAGACGGCGAAGAGCGCGCTCAAGGGGGGCTTCACGACCAAATCACATGGGACGGGCTTGGGCCTGAGCATCTGTCGGCATATCCTCGGAGCGCATGGCGGTTCGCTGGCTTTGGAATCGAGGGTGGGCGAAGGCACGACGATTCGATTGACGTTTCCGGCTAAATGAGACGCCGCCGCGTCAAAATCACAGGCATCGGCCCGGTGACTCCGGCCGGAATTGGCCGCGACGCTTTTTGGCGCGGGATTCAGGAGCCGGTGAGTCACGTTCGACCTTTTACGAAATTGGGAGAGGAGTGGGGGCCATTTATTGCGGGACAAGTTGACGATGCTGAGTTAATTGCCATTTCAGAGGAGATTGCGGCGACTTATCCTCGTCATTTGGCGCGGCATTCCCTTTTCGGAGCGGCAGCAGCGGCTCTCGCTATAAAGGATAGCGGAATTTCGCCCGCTGAACTAAAACGAATGGCTTCTGCCATCGTGGTTGGAACTTCCGTTATGGATTTTGGAAGTATTTCCCATGCGATTCGTTCCGTGGCAAAAAAAGGACTTAGAGGCGTTTTCCCGCGAGTGGTAACTACGGCAAACGTTACACATGTCGCGACGGCTATTAGCGAAACATTAGGAATAACCGGCTGTATGCAGGTGATACAGAGTTCGTGTTGCTCCGGGATAGACGCGATCGGAAATGCCGCTCGAATGATTTCCTCGGGGCAGGCAGATATCGCTATTGCAGGTGGATCCGAGGCGCCCCTGCATCTTCACCCGCTGGTCGAATTTCGAGCGATTGAACTTACTCCTCCAACCGTAGATAATGCTGAGCAACATTGTCGCCCTTTCGATCTTTGGCGGACGACCGGAACCATTAGCGAAGGAGCGGCGATGTTTGTGTTGGAACCCGAAGAAAGCAGTCGGGAAGCCTATGCATGGGTGGGGGGGCACTCATTCCAGAATGACGCGCCAGGCGAATTGTGTGGCGGACTTTTTGATGCGATTCGTGTGGCGATATTGGAGGCCGGTTTGCAGCGAAGCGAAATTGAGGTGTTGAGCGCTTCCGGGCCGGGGCACAGATTAGTAGACGCGGCAGAGGCACGAATTATAAACAAGGTATTCGGAACGGAAGTTGATCGTTTAGCCGCCTATTCAATTAAAGGAGCCATCGGCAATGCATTAGGTGGCGCCGCCGCTATCCAGCTGGCCGCAGCTTCGTTAGGATTGAGAGACGGAATCGTATTACCAACCGTCAATTGGCGAACGCCTGATCCTAATTGTCGGCTGAATCTATCCTCGACAGTTCGTTATCTGCCTCACTCTAGCGTGTTGATAAACTCCCATGGTCGAGGAGGGGAAAACGCCGCAATCGTGCTGACAAGATGACAATCAGTGGCGCATTGGTTGCCGGTCTGGCCGTTCTTGCTCTCGCCGGGGCAATTGTGTGGGCAAATCCTCGGCGGCGAACTAATCAGTTCGTCGCATTTTGCTCGTTGAACGTGGCGGCATGGCTGACTTCTTTGCATTTCCTTTTTGCCGCTGATGAAGGACTTTTTTGGCTGAGAATAACAACGGCGGTCGGGGCGTTGATTTTATTTTCACTTTGGTTGGTCAAGGAATCCATCGCCACCCCTGCCACCGACGGGATCGTTGTCATGGTCCGCCATGGAATCGGATGGTTGGGATTGGCTCTTTCGATGATTGTTTTGTCGTTTTCTGAATGGTTCATTCCGTCTTATTCGACCGCGAGAAATCCTATCTACGGCACCGGCTATTACGTCTATATTGCTCTATTCTTTGGCTCCTGCATTGTCCTGTTTCAGAGGACTTATTCGCGTCTCAAGTCTCTCCACGGATTGGCTAAATTGGAGTTGCAGGTATGGATGCTGGGAGGTTGTGCAGCCTGTCTTTGTGTCAGTCTTTTGATGGGCATACGGACTATTGTCCGAGTTCCTTTGAATTTCCAAGTAACCGTAGTTTTGGCATTTTATGCCTTTACCAGCTTGGCGATTACGACGCATCGCATATTCGACGCCCGCCACATTTTGCTTATCGCACTACAGCGGCTTTTTCTCGTTTTAGCGGTGACCCTATGTGCGTTCGTTTTTTGGTCAGGTTCTTCCTATTATTTTCCTATGGCCCTCGCCTTTGTTTCGACTGTCGGGCTGACGCTCGGGGTAGCGGGGTTGATTAATTCTAAACTTGATTCGTGGTTTCTGCGATATCCGAAGGCGGCGCATGCTCGATCTGCCGCTTTCGCTGCGGCCAAAACCGAGATGCGGACGGACGAGCTAAGTCGCAGCTTTCGACAGGTAATCAATGGATGGGGGCAGGCGGAAAATTCAATTCTACTGGCAGGCGACGAGGGGCATATAGAAGGTAGCGACATTGCCATTGATGGAGATGGAGCGGTGATGCTCGCGATTATAGACTTGGGTTGGGCCACCCCGGAACGGTTGCAACGCGAGCGCGAAACGCCTCAACGGAAGTGTTTGGGGGAATTTATTAGGGAACACGGTCTCGGCGCTCTCGTCTTTCTCCGGGGGCCGACATTGTCGCTCGTGGTCGGGGTCGGGACACGGCCCTCGCGGCGGCCGTTTACTTTTCCAGAGATTGTCCAATTACAGGAACTCGCGTCGATTTTTGAGAGTGCACTCTCTCGCACCCATTTGTTGGCCAAGGCTCAACGGGCCGAGCAATTGGCCACGGTCGGTCTCATTGGCGCCGGGGTGGCGCATGAAATCCGGAACCCGCTGGTTTCGATCAAGGCCTTTACCCAGCTCCTGCCCAATCATTACGATGATCCTGAATTCCGGCGGCGGTTTTCGAGTCTGATCGGCGACGAAGTCGATCGGATCGACCGCCTGACCGAACAACTGTTGGACCTTGCCGCGCCGCGAAACTATCAACGCCATCCGGTCGATCTTCATGCGGTCGTGGATAGTGCGCTTGAACTGGTGCATGCCCGGGCCGAACAGCGAGGGGTGGATATTGTGACCGCTCTTAACGCCGCGCCGAGTCACGTCATCGGCGATGCGGGCGCCCTAAAACAAGTGGTGTTGAATTTATGCTTCAATGGCGTTCAGGCCCAAGATGAACAAGAAGGGAGGCGTTGGCTGAAGATCGAAACCGAGCGCCATAGCGACAATACATTGCAACTCGTGGTGAGTGATAATGGCCCCGGGATTCCGGAGGCTCGTCGGGCGCATTTATTCGAACCCTTCCAATCAACGAAATCCACTGGATTTGGACTTGGCCTTACGGTTTGTAGCGAAATCCTTTCCAGTTTGAATTCTACGATTTCGCTCGATCCCGCTGAACCTGGACGAGGTGCCACGTTTCGCGTCAACCTTCCGTGCCCGCTTCCTTCCTCCTAGCCACCACTGACCGGGATCTGTTCGACGTTTGGTCAACGCAGGTCGAAAAGGACCGTCTCATCCTTCGTCTGCAGGATGCAACCACGCCCGGAAGGCTTCCGGTGGGCATGCCTTTGGTCGTGGTATTGGACGCGCTTGCGATTGATAAACTTCCGCCGGGTTTGGACAAATTCCCGCTGATCGCCGTGGGCGAACCCCATACCACGGGATTTGAACAGATTCGCATGTCCGGGAAGGCGCGCCGCACCTTGGACTACGTTTCGAGTCGCACCCGCCTGAAGGAGTTCCTGCCTTTGTTGGAGGAGATCGCCGAGCGTAATGCCGCGCTGGACCTCTTGGTGGAGAAATCCCGTCGCACCGACACGTCTCGCCCGCCGTTTCGACCTCCGGCCGTCTCGGAGGCACCGGAGCTATGGGATTTTATCGAAGGCGCGGTCGAGAATCTAGGCTCCACGGAACGACTCTTGGCGGAATTTCGTCGGGCTTCGCGTTACTTGTTTCGGGCGTCCCATACCGTGTATTTCCTGCGGGAGGAAAAGGGCTTCCGGGCTGACCGGGGGGCTTCGTTCTGTCCGGCGGACGACCCGCTGGTGACCTATCTGAGTTTGCACCCGCTGGTGCTGGACGGGGTGGATTGGCCGGGGCCGGCGGATCCGTTGGCCGAGATGGCGGTGCGGAATCGCCTGGGCATGTGGGGCGCGCGTCTGCTGGTGCCGATGCACGAAAATGGACACTTGGTGGGCATGATCGCCTACGGGGTGCGTGACGACGGGCAACCCTATGACGAGGCGGACAAGGCTCGCGCTGTATCCATCGCTCGGTTACTACGGCAGTTTTTGGGACAGGCGACCCAATTGGGTCGATTGGGCTCGATATACGATCGCACCCGTCTGGGGGAACGGTATCTGCCGGACACGGTGGTGCTGGATCGGGACGAGCAACCCTCGCGCAGCGTGCCGCTGGCGGTGCGAGCGCTCATCGGTGAAGTGAGGCGGGGCCGTGACACGCGGCGCCTAAAACCGACCGCCGTGCAACCGTTTCGGGCGAGCGCGGGAATTGTCGAAGAGACGGGGGGCGTGTGGGCCTTTTGGGAGGAGGCGAGTGCCGAGATCGATGATCGCTCGCTGTCGGAGCGCGACGAGCGCCTCGCGATGTTGCGCGATCTGGCGCTGACGTTGAACCACGAGATTGGCAACGCGATGGTGTCGCTCAACAGCCTGCAGCACGCGATGGGCCATGGTGACGTGCCACCGGCCGCTTTGCTGCAAAGTGCGGCGGGAGACATTTCTCATTTGGCGCAGGTGAACTCCCATCTGGTTCATTTATCGACGTTGACGGAGGCCGAAGCGGCGCAGGTCGATCTTTGCGAGCTGCTCAAAAAAGTGGGGCAGGCTGGCGGGCTGCGGGTCGATGTGCCGCCTGATCCCGTGAACCTTGATGTTGTGGTGCAATTGATCGAGTTGGCCCTGATTTCGATCGTGCAGACGGTATCGGAGAATCGTCCGGCTGGGCTCACCGAACCGTTGGCGTTGCAACTGCGATCGACCGGAGAGGCCGGGGAAAAAACCGCGCTGGTTTCGGTGCGGGGCAAGGGGCTCGAGCTGGAAGGTATTCTGTCGGCCAACGTCGATGAGCGCGTGCCCAACCAAGGCCGTCTAACGGTGTTCATGGCGAAGGAGATCATTCGCCTGCATCGCGGGGAAATCCACGCGGGGCCGGGCATGGACGGAACGGAAATTTTGATCTCCTTGCGGCGATGGTGACCCCGTCGGCGGTCCTTGCGAAATTGATCGACGGCCTTCGGGCGAGGCCGGGGGTGGTGGTGGTGACGCTGTTTGGTTCGCGGGCGAGGGGAGTGTCGGCTTTCCCGGCCGATGCGGATTCTGATATCGACCTGCAGATCGTGGCCCGCCGTCCCGAATCCTTTGTCGATCGGGCTTGGATGGAGCAGATTTTCGGGACCGATGTCGTCGTGGCTTGGACCGTGCGCCCGGCCTTTGGCGGTGCGCAAAAGATCAGTGCGATTCTCCGCCACGGAGAATTGGACCTCGTGATCGTGCCTTATCGGCGTTTTCGTCTGGCGCGCTTGGCGATGGCCTGGGGCCTGCATCGGCGGTCGCCAAAGATTCGGCGTCAGCTCGGCGATCTCGCCGTTGTTTTGGCGACGGGACACCAGGTGCTTATCGGCGCGGAGGGGTGGTCTCGTTTCCTCGCCCGAGTGGTGGCCGAGGTGCCCGTGCCGGCAATGGATGACGAGGAGGTCCGCAATTTGGCCGAAGGCGCTTTGATCGATTATTGCTCGATCATGCGAAAGCTCCGGCGGGGCGAGTTGCGGGCGGCGCAGCGTTGGCTGCACACCGGGTTGGCGGAAACGAATTTTCGCCTTTGGGTTGAAAAACAACGCCGGGCGGGCGAACCGGCGTTTTACGATGGCCGGCGATTGGAACAGGTGGCGGCGCCGGACGATCTGTCGCGGCTCTCCGTTTCATCGGTGATCGAAGCCGAGGCGCTCGCGGCGGCGGCAACCAAGGCGATCTCGACGACCCGGGAACTGGGCAGGGTTTTGATCCCCGCGTGGCAGATGCCGCCTGCCTTTAGTTCGCCGCAAACAGATCGGAGATGATTTCCTCCAAGGGCACGTCCTCGATGGTGATATCGGCGACGGGACCGGCCTGCAGGATTTCCTGCGAAAGGGCGACGACCCGATCAGCCGGGACGCGGAGGTGAAACTTGCCCTCCTCGTCGCGGGTCGTGGTGCCGAAGGTCGACCGCCACGTCTCGGGGAAAGCCCCGGCGCCGAGCTCGGGCAAAAATGTAATGATTTTTTGGCGACTGCCGGACGCGCCATTGAGCCGGTCAAGGTTGCCATCGTAGATCTTGGTGCCGCGATGAATGACGACGACGCGTTCACACAAGGCCTGAATATCAGCCATGTAGTGGCTCGTGAGCAGAATGGTCACCCGGTGACGGCGGTTGTATTCGCGCAGGAAATTGCGTACCGACTTCTGGGAAATCACGTCCAGTCCGATCGTGGGTTCGTCGAGAAACAGGACGCGCGGCCGATGCAGAAGGGCTGCGATCAACTCCATTTTCATGCGCTCGCCCAAGGAGAGCTCGCGGACCATGACGTTGAGCTTGGCGCTGACGTCGAGCAGGCTGACCAGTTCGTCCAAGGTGGCTTTGTAGTCCTCGGCGGGGATGCCGTAAATATGGCGGAGCACCAGGAATGATTCGATCGCGGGCAGATCCCACCAGAGCTGGTTCTTTTGACCGAGCACGAGGGCGAAAATGCGGCGATAGGCATTTTCTCGTTTCGTGGGATCGAAGCCGGCGACGCGAGCTTGGCCGCTGGTCGGGTAGATGAGCCCTGACAACATTTTCAGGGTGGTGGTCTTGCCGGCACCGTTGGGTCCGAGGAAGCCGACAAATTCGCCTTCTTTGATCGAAAATGAAATGTCCTTGGCGGCGGCCAGTTCCTCGAAGTCGCGTTTGACCAAGCCGCGAACACCGCCCCAGAAACCCGGTCGTTTTTTATAGGTTCGGAAAATGCGGGTGAGGTTTTCGACTTCGATCATGCGCAGGCCGCATCAAAGCAACAAATGGCTCAATGACCAGTCGCGGCTTGGAGTAACTTCGTTGGTCTAGTGGGACCGCTGGTTGTTGCGTGGCGGGCGCCGCTGACCCTTGACGCCCAAGGGCAGCGCTTGAAAATAGGGCATGTCTTTAAAGCGGAAACTTTGCTCCGCGTTGATCGCGTCGATTTGTCTCGGATCCGGTTTCGGCGTGATCCCGTGCCTTTCCGCGGAGATCGGCTTGAGCGCGTTGGTG